>JBGSTO010000651.1:0-7351 GCA_041736465.1 Anaerolineales bacterium
CGGGCGGCAGGCCTCCGCATAGCCCATCTCGTAGGCTGCCATCGCCACGGCGGCGGCGTAGAACGCCGGGATCACGCCGTGCGAGGCGCGCGCCACGGTGAATTTGACCACCTCATCGGAGGCGATCAGGTGGCAGTTGCGGATGTTGGAGCCGCCCAGGCTCTTAGTGATGCCGTCCAGGAACATCAAGCGCTGGCGCTCCTGTGGGTCGAACAGCTTCAAGAAGGCATTCAAATCCATGGGCTGCTCGTCGGTGACGTAGTGATACATCCAGTCGTACAGCACGAAGGCAGCCCCAGCTTGCAGCGCCGCCCGCCCCAACTGCGCCTGGCGCTCCGGGGTGATGGTCAGTCCGGTGGGGTTATCCGGGCAGGTGATGAGCACGCCGGCGAGCTTGCGCCCCGATTGGGCTGCATACTCGGCGCAGGCCTGCAGGCTCTCTTCGGTGTAAGCCCAACCCTGCTCCGGCTCGCCTGGCGCGTACATCACGTTGGCGCCAACCCCGTACGGCCCCCAGTTGTAGGAAATCCAGGGCACGCGCGAGACCACCAGCGCATCCCCTTGACGCCCGTGCCCGAGCGCCAGCATCGCCTGGTAGGCCTTGACCAGCGCGTCGCGCCCGCCCACGGTCGAAATCACGTTGGCAGGGTCAAAGCCCAGCCCGGGATCCAGCTTCCAGTACTGCTCGATGACTGCCTTGCGGTAGGCGTCGTGCCCGAAGGGCATGTCGTAGGCTGAGCCGTGCTCCACCTGCATCTCAGCTGCCCGCAGCAGGATCTGGCGCGAAACGCCCGGCAGGCTGGCGCCGCCGTCGCCCTGCGAGGCGTCGAACACCGGGCTGCCCGGGTTGTTCTGCTGGTAGGTTTTCAAGGATTTGTTGATCAGGAACATGCGCGAGGGCGGGATCGGCATCTGGCGGCTGAGGTAATCGCTGACCGGGGTCAGGTTCTCCTCCGGGACGGCGTAATCCGGCTGGTGGCTGGGTTTCAAGGCAGGCATACGTTGCTCCTTCAGGTTTCTGGATATACTAAAAACGCCCCGCATGTGCGGGGCGTCGTCTGGTCTCGTCGGATATGCGCCAGGATCAGGCGCTTACCTGGACTGCTCCGCGCGAACGCCCCGCCATAAGGCGACGATTGGTATTGGTAGTAGTGTCCATAGCGGGCGTATGCAGCGCGGCCATAATGGGCGCAACTATACCATTTGAGGGAGAGAGCGTCAAGGAGAGATTCCAGTCGCAAAGCGGGCAAACTACAGATCGCGGCGGATGATATAGTTCGCCAGCTCCAGCAGGGCCTGGCGCTGGGGGCAATCAGGCTGTTTCAACATGGTCTCGACCGCGCAGTCGATATACTTTTCGGCTTCCTGCAGCGAGGCTTCGATGGCGCCGGAAGCGCGGATGCTGCCGACCAGCCGGGTAAACTTGTCGTCCTCATACAGTTTACCGTGCAGCACGGCGTTCAGATAGGCATCCTCCGGCTCCTGCTCCAGGTAGTACAGCGCCGGCAACGTGATCAAGCCCTGGCGCAGGTCGCTGGCGACGGGCTTGCCCACCGTAGCCTGCTCGCCGGTGAAATCCAGGATATCGTCCATGATCTGGAAAGCCATGCCCAGATTGTAGCCCATCTGGCGCATGTTCTCCACTTCCTGCGCACCGACCGGGCTGAGCAGCGCCGCAGCCGCGGTGCACAGCTCGAACATCGAGGCTGTCTTGGCATAGATGCGCTGGAAGTAATCTTCGCGGCTTGCCAGGCCTTTGCTGGTGAAGAGCTGGGTCAGCTCGCCGTTGACAATGATCGCCAGCGTCTCGGCGAAAAGGCGCATGACCGCCACCGAGTCTGTCTCGGCAGCCAGTTTGGCGGCGCGGGCAAAGATAAAGTCGCCGGTGAGCACAGTTGCCGCCGGCGACCAGCGCGCGTTGAGGGTCTGCATGCCGCGGCGCAGCAGGGCGCCATCGATCAGATCGTCGTGCACCAGGGTAGCGGTGTGCAGCAGCTCGATGGCTGCGCCCAGCGTAACCAGTTTCTCCTGCTCGGCGCCTAAAATGCCGCCGGTCAGCAGCGCTACCGCCGGGCGCACTCGCTTGCCGCCCGAAGCCAGCAGATGCTCCAGCGCCGCCCCCAGGTCGGGATGATTGCCGTCCGATTGGGCGCGCATTTTCTGCTCCACCCGCAGGACGCTGTCGTGTATCGGAACCAGGAAACTAACGTGATTCAAGCGATTGCTCACCATTTGAACAGCCTGTTTGCATTTTCTGTCGTGGTCTCAGCGACCACCTCTACCGGTAAATTTTTGATCTCAGCAATTTTATCAGCAATGTAACGCACGTATGCCGGTTCATTTCGTTTGCCCCGGTGCGGGTGGGGCGTCAGAAAGGGTGCGTCGGTTTCGATCAGCAGTCGCTCCAGCGGCGCGGCAGCGACCACCTGGCGCAGCACTTCCGCATTGCGGAACGTAACCGGGCCGGTAACCCCCAGGTAAAACTGGTGGGCCAGCGCTCTTTCAGCGGCTGCCAGGTCTCCCGAAAAAGAGTGCAGCACACCGGGACGGCTGGCGAGAGAAAGACCCGCAACCTGCAGGTGTGACTGCCATTCTACCAGTATATCCAGGACATCTGTAGTCGCATCCCGGTTATGGATCACCACCGGCAGCTCCAGCTCCGCCGCCAGCTCAAGCTGCGCCCGGAAGGCTTGCTTTTGGAGGTGCGCCGGGCTCTTATCCCAGTAATAATCCAGGCCAATCTCGCCCACCGCTGCCACGCGTGGGTGGGCAGCCCAGCTGCGCAAGTCCTCAATCCACTGCGTCTGCCAACCGGCAACCTCGGTGGGGTGCACACCAACAGAGATCCACACCTCAGGGTAAGCCCTGGCAAGCGCCTGGATCGCCTGGCAGTTTTCCATTTGTATAGCCGGGATCAGCAGGCGCTGCACTCCAGCGGCGCGCGCCCGCTCCATAATGGCATCCCGGTCTTGATCAAACGAGTTAAAGTCCAGGTGGCAGTGCGAGTCAACCAGCGAAACCACTTATTTCAACCCTGCCACCCGCAAGCCATCTTGCAGGATCGCCTGGACGCAGTCCTGGCGGGTGGTTTCTGTGTACACGCGCAGGATCGGCTCTGTTCCGGAAAAACGGATCAGCAGCCAGCCGCCGTCTTCCAGGTTGAAGCGAAAGCCATCCTCGGTGTCCAGACCGGTCACCCGCAAACCGCCCAGCGTGCCGGGTTTGGCATCCAGGATGATCTGCTCGCGCTGTTTGCGGTCGCCGGTAAAAGCCGAGTCGATGCGGTCATAATAATGGGCGCCGACCTTCTCGAAGAGCAGCCCGAGCAGCTCTGAAGGCTTCTTCCCCAGTCGCACCATCATATCCAGCATGTACAGCCCCGCCAGGATGCCATCCCGCTCGGGGACGTGCTGGCGAAAAGCATAGCCGCCGGATTCTTCGCCGCCAATCATGGCGTTGGTTTCCAGCATCTTGGGGGCCACATACTTGAAGCCCACGCCGGTTTCGTGCACGGGCACGCCGTAGAGCTTGCCCAGCTTATTGAGCATGGTGGTGGTAGACAGCGTCTTGACGATCGGGCCGCGCTCGCCGCGCACTTCCAGTAGGTAGTACGCCAGCAGTCCAAAGACGCGCAGCTGGTCGATGAACTGGCCGTTTTCGTCGCCGATTCCCAGGCGGTCGGCGTCGCCGTCGGTAATCAGGAGCACATCCGCCTGGTGTTCGAGGGTGGCGCGCAATCCGGCGTCCACGTTGGGCTGGATCGGCTCCGGGCGGCTCATCTCGGGAAAGATCGGGTTGCGGTGGTTGTGGATCTCGAAGACCTGGGTAGCGCCGCCGCCCAGCAGGTGCGGGAACCAGCCGGCGCCGTTGCCCCACATCGGATCGACCATGATACGCAGCCCCGCCTGGCGCAGCGGTTCCAGGTCGATCAAGCGGTGGATCTGCTCCAGGTATGCCGGGGTGGGATCGAAGCGCACCACCCGCCCTTGCTGCTCGGCCTCCGCCAGGGGCAGGCGCAGCACCTGGTCGGCATCGGCAGGAATTTCAGCCTCTATCTGCTTCAAGCCATCCGGATCGATGGCGCCGCCGAAGCGGTCGCGCACCTTGAAGCCGTTATCGGTTGGAGGATTGTGGGAAGCAGTGATGTTCAGCGCAGCCACAGCCTGCCGGGCGACGACCGAATAGGAAATCACCGGCGTCGGCGTGGCGCCAGCGGTCAGGTAGACGCGCAAGCCGTTGGCTGCCAGCACCTCGGCAGCCGAGGCGGCAAAATTCTCGGAGTGAAAACGCATATCATAGCCCACCACCACCCACTGGTCGCGGTGACCCTGCTCCAATAAATACCTGGCGAAGCCCTGGGCGCAGCGCCGGACGTTGTCAAAGGTGTAGTCTTCGGCGATTCTCCCCCGCCAACCGTCCGTGCCAAACTTGATTGCTTTCGCCATGCGACCTCCAGATCGAGTTACCGGGATAGCTGAAACCAGGTGGTTCCTGTAGAGATTCCCATACCTGCACTTATGTGAGAACGAGTACAAAGGGTATTATATCAAGGGAAAATAACACGAGCGGGGGAAATTTCTGATATGATTACACTGATTTATACACCCCTGTGGGAGCATCCGTGTGAACTTCATCTATCTTTCACCCCATTTTCCTCCCAATTACTACCTGTTTTGTGTGCGGCTGCGCGAGCTGGGCGTTAATGTGCTGGGAATGGCAGACGAGCCGTATGAGCTGCTGCGTCCCGAGCTGCGCCAAACGCTCACCGAATACTACCGCGTCAACGACATGCACAGCTATGACGAGCTGCTGCGGGCAGTGGGCTACTTCACCCACCGCTACGGCAAGATCGACCGCCTCGACTCGCTGAACGAGTATTGGCTGGAAAGCGAAGCCGGCTTGCGCACCGATTTCAACATCCCCGGGCTGCACCGCCAGGATATGCCGCGCATCAAGCGCAAGTCGCTCATGAAGCAAACCTTCATCAAAGCGGGCGTGGCGGTAGCGCCCGGTCGGGTGGTGCGCACGCTGCGCGAGGCCCAACGGTTAGTCAAGGAAACCGGCTTCCCGCTGGTTGCCAAGCCCGATATCGGGGTCGGCGCCGCCAAGACGTATAAGATCCACTCCCACGCCGAGCTGGAGAATTTCTTCCTGGAAAAGCCCGTTGCCGATTACATCATGGAAGCGTTCATCGACGGCATCATCCTGACCTTCGATGGCCTCACCGACCGGGACGGCAACCTGGTGTTCTTCTCTTCGATGCAGTACAGTCAGGGCATCATGGAGACGGTCAACGACGGTACCCACGTCTACTACTACACCCTGCGCGAAATCCCCCCCGACCTGGAAGACATGGGGCGCAGGGTGCTCAAAGCCTTCGACGTGCGCGAGCGCTTCTTCCACTTCGAGTTCTTCCGCGATGCCCAGGGGCAGCTCATCGCTCTGGAGGTCAATATGCGCCCGCCGGGCGGCATGACCACCGACATGTTCAACTTCGCCAACGACATCGACATCTACCGCGAGTGGGCCAACATCGTGGTGCACAACCATTTCTCCGTTCAGGCAGCCCGCCGCTACCACTGCGCTTACATCGGGCGCAAATTCAGCCACGTGTATGCCTACAGCCACGAGCAAATCCTGGCGGAGTTCCCCGGGGAGATCATGTATCACGAAAACATCAGCGGTGTGTTCAGCGCTGCGCTGGGGGATTATGGCTACCTGGTGCGCTCGCCGGAGCTTTCCGAAATTCACGCCATGGCTGATTACATCCATAAACCAGGTTGAGGATACCCGCATGAATATCGAATACCACAAGTGGTGGAGCCCCAGCCTTGGACAGGAGATGGAGCTGAAGGTCTACGGCTACTATGGGAAGCCGGTAGTGGTTTTTCCTGCCCAGGCAGGACGCTTCTACGAATACGAAGACTTCAAGATGATCGAAGCCATCTCCTGGTATATCGAGACCGGGCGCATCAAGGTCTTCACGCTGGACAGCATCGACGCCCAGTCCTGGGCCAACTGGGAGCTACACCCCGCGCAGCGCGCCCAGCGGCACGAAGATTACGACCGCTACGTCGTCCAGGAAGTGGCGCCCTTCATCCACGAGCACAGCCACAACCGCGAGCAGAAATTCATCTCCACCGGCTGCAGCATGGGCGGCCACCACGCCGCCAACTTCTTCTTCCGCCACCCGGACGTCTTCGATGCCATGATCTGCCTGAGCGGGCTGTTTCAACTGCGCATGTTCACAGGCGATTATTCCGACGAGACCATCTACTACAACTCGCCGCTGTACTACCTGCCAGACCTGGAAGACGCGTGGTACCTGGAGCAGTACCGCCAGAGCCGCATCATCATCGGCGTGGGACAGGGCGCCTGGGAAGATGCCATGCTGGAAGACGCCTACGCCCTGCAGCGCATCCTGCAAGCCAAAGCCGTGCCGCATTGGATCGACTTCTGGGGGCGGGACGTCAACCACGACTGGCCCTGGTGGCGCCAGATGATGCCTTACTTTTTAGGCACGCTCAACTTACCCGCCTGCGAGCCAGAAAAAACATGAACCACGACCTGCCGGTCTATATGGACTATGCCGCCACCACACCGGTGGAGGCGCGCGTGCTGGATGCCATGCTGCCGTACTTCAGCGAAGGCTTCGGCAACCCCTCCTCGATCCACAGCTACGGGCAGCGCGCCGAAGCGGCGGTAGAAGCCGCCCGCGAGCAGATCGCCGCAGCGTTGAACTGCCGCCCGGGTGAGGTCATCTTCACCTCCTGCGGCTCGGAGAGCGATAACCTGGCGCTGCGCGGCGCAGCCCTCGCTGCTCAAAATGACCACGGCGCTGGAAACAGGCGCGGCGCCCGCCATCTGCTGGTCAGCCCGGTGGAGCACCATGCCGTCGCGCACACCGCCGTTCAGCTCCAGCGTCTGCACGGCTTCGAGGTCGAATGGCTGCCGGTAGACGAATACGGGCAGGTCGATCCCGGGCAGGTCGCCAGCCGCATCCGCCCGGATACGGCGCTGGTCTCGGTGATCTACGCCAACAACGAGATCGGCACGCTCAATCCGCTGGCTGAGATCGGCGCCATCTGCCGCCAGGCAGGCGTACCATTGCACAGCGATGCCGTGCAGGCAGCCGCGTACCTGCCGCTGGATGTGCAAAAACTGCAGGTGGACCTGCTGGCGCTGGGAGCGCATAAATTCTACGGTCCCAAGGGCGTGGGCGTGCTGTACGTGCGCAAGGGCACCCGCCTGCTGCCGGCGCAGACCGGCGGCGGTCAGGAATTCGGGCTGCGCGCCGGCACTTCCAACGTGCCCTACATCGCCGGCATGGCAGAAGCGCTGCGCATCGCCG
>JBGSTO010000306.1:0-2228 GCA_041736465.1 Anaerolineales bacterium
GATGAACTTGCCAATCGCATACCGCTGGCACATTTCCAGCAGGTTCAACGTGCCGGTCAGGTTGGTGTCCACGTAAATCCAGGGGTTTTCGACCGACTGGCGCACACCCGCCCGTGCAGCCAGGTTGATGACCGCATCATACGCCTCCGCCCACAACCCCGCATCGCTTTGCAGCGCCGCCTTGTCGGAGATATCTAACCGGAAGAAGCGAAACCCTGCCCGCTGAGCCAGCTTGTCGGCGCGGTACTGCTTGACGCGCACATCGTAGGCGTCGTTAAGATTGTCCACCCCCGTCACGCGGTGCCCTGAATCCAACAGCATTTCTGTCACCCTGGAGGCGATAAAACCCGCCGCTCCCGTGACCAGGTAGTGTGCCATGAATTTCTCCTATGGATGGCTGCACCGGTCTGATGCGCTGCATCAGACCGGTGCAGCCATCCCGTTTACAAACGCACGACTTTGGGGCTGTCCTTACCAGATTTCCCCAACGCGTTGCGAGTATCCACGATCATTGCTGCCGTTTCCAAAATGCTCGCATAATCGTAGCTGGAGTGATTGGTAACGATCACCACCCCATCCACCTCGCCCACCGTGGCGTGCAGGTCTTCCACGCTGTCCATCTCCCACGTGTCGTGCTTCAAATGCGGAATGTAGGGATCGTGGTAGCACACATCTGCGCCCTTCTGCCGCAGCAGCCCGATCACGTCCAGGGCCGGAGATTCGCGCACATCGTCGATGTCCGGCTTATACGCCGCCCCCAGCACCAGCACGCGGCTGCCCTTCAAAGCCTTACCCTGCTCGTTGAGCGCATCCTGCACCCGCTGCACGACGTAGCGCGGCATACCCGTATTGATCTCCGAAGCCAGCTCGATGAAGCGCGCCGTGTAGTTGATCGCCCGCAGCTTCCACGACAGGTACAGCGGATCGATCGGGATGCAGTGACCGCCCAGCCCCGGTCCGGGGGTGAACTTCATGAAGCCAAATGGCTTGGTGGCGGCGGCGTCGATCACTTCCCATACGTCAACGCCCAGGCGGTTGCACATCAGCGCCATCTCGTTCACCAGGCCGATATTGATCATCCGGAAAGTGTTTTCCAGCAGCTTCGCCATCTCCGCCACTTCAGCCGAAGACACCGGCACCACCCGCTGCAGCGCCTGTGCGTACCAGGCCACGGCCACCTCGGTGCACGCCGCAGTGATGCCGCCCATCACTTTGGGAGTGTTGATCGTCGTCCAATCCTCCCGCCCGGGATCCACCCGCTCCGGCGAGAAGGCCAGGAAGAAATCCACACCCACCTCCAGGCCGCTCTGCTCCCCCAGCATCGGCAGCAGGATCTCACGCGTGGTTCCCGGGTAGGTGGTCGACTCCAGCACCACCACCATACCGGGGTGCATATACTTCTGCAACTCCTCCGTTGCGCTCAGGATGTAAGACAGGTCCGGGTCGCCGGTCTTGCGCAGCGGGGTAGGCACGCAGATGCTGACCGCGTCCGCCCGGCTCAGAACCGAGAAATCAGAGGACGCCTCCAGCAAGCCCTGTTCGGTCAGGCGCTTGACCGTGGCAGTAGGAATATCCTGGATGTGGCTGACGCCGCGCTTAACGCAGTCCACTTTGCGCAGGTCCGGATCCACGCCGATCACGTGAAAGCCCGCCTCCGCAAAGACCACGGCTAACGGCAGGCCCACATAGCCCAGCCCCAGGATGGCAATCGTCGCAGATTTATCCTGGAATTTTTCGATCAGTCGCTCGCGATAATGTTCGCTCATTTTACCTCTGTGCTTTAAAGTAGTTTCACCGCGCCGGTCATCCGGCCCGGCTGCTGATTAAAATAATGAAAGCTGTTTGGGTTCGTCCTTGTCCCCAGGTTTGTTCGCTTCTTCCTGCGGTCTGGCAGCTTCCTTGGCTTTGGCAATCAACTCGTTTAGCTGCGCAAAATCCTGTTCCAGCACCGGCTTGAGCGATCCCTGGTGCAGCGCCGCTGCCGGGTGGTACATGGGCACAATCAGGCGGCCCTTCACCCAGGTTGCCTGTCCGTGCACCGAGCTGATGCGGGCGTTTGGCAGGAACTTTGCCATCGAAAAACGTCCCAAAGTAACGATCACCCTGGGATTGATCGCCTGAATCTGGCGTTCCAGGTACTCGTTGCACGCCTGAAGCTCGTCGGGCAGCGGGTCGCGATTGCCTGGCGGGCGGCATTTGACCACATTCGTAATGAAAACGTCCTCCCG
>JBGSTO010000335.1:0-15050 GCA_041736465.1 Anaerolineales bacterium
GTCGGCGTCGAAGATCGCCTCGACCACTTCGGGGGAGTCCGGGCTGAAGGGTGTGCCACGCGCCCGGGCGGCAACGATAGATAGGCGCGGGCGGTAGTTCTGCAGGCGGTGGGTCAGAAAATCCGCCACCCGTCCGATCACCTGCGGCGAGTTCAGCTCGAAGCCAGCCGGCGTTTCGACCAGTGCCACGCGTGGGCATTCCGGCAGCTCGCGCAGCACCTGGTCGAACACTTTCTGCCCGGCAGGGGAGGTTTCGCCCGATCCAAACAGCACGATGGGGCCGAATCTCAATTTTTCGATCTGGTCTGACATTCAGGCATCCTTGTTAGAAACCAATAATCTGTGGTGATTTTAACCCATTCTAGTTCGCCCCCATTGTTTTCTCCGAGCAATTTTTTTAATCCTTCGCCTCGTACAGCAAAAGCAGGCTCTCCAAAACCACCTCGTGCACCAGCTTGTCCTTAAAAGTAATCCGATAGCGCCACCTCCTCTTCTTTGATAGTGAGCATGAAGCGCCCCGCCTCTCCGGCGCCAATGGATGCCGCCCAGACCGCTGGGCGGGGGCAGACCGGCCCGCGCACGCTCTCCGCCGGGCCTGTTCCGCTGGGGTTGTAGCTGCTGTTGGTGGTCAGCACGATCTTGTCGATGTACGGCCCGTCCTCCCGCGCCCAGATGTTGACTGCGTGCACGCCTGGCGTGGTGACGTTCAGCGTGGCGTCTGGCCCGTCCATGGTCTTCTTCGTCCAGATCCAGGCGCCGAGCGTGTTCGGATAGATCCGGTCGGCGCTGGTCGTCGCCTGGTGGTCCAGCCCGATGTGCGCCGAGTCATCGGTTCCGCTGTCCGCCCACGCCCGGATCCAGACGTAGTACGTGCCCGGCTGGCGGATGTCCACCAGGAAGCGTATCTCCGGGCTGGTGGTTGTGTAGCCCATGTCGTAAAATCCGCCGTTGTTCGGACTGGCGACCATGGCACCTGTGCCGCTGTAGCCTGCCTTGGCCGTAGAGAGCGCCCAGTCGTGGCTGCTGCGGGCGATCTTGTTCCAATACTTCTCCGCTTCGATCACTACCATCCCGCCGCTTTCCTGCGGCACGCCTTCCAGTCCAGCGGCGCTGGCGCGCACCAGCCGGTTTTCGGCGTCGTATTTTAAGTGGTGCAGGCAGAAGACCTGTTTGCTCTCTTTTATGCCAGCTTCGATGGTCTGTCTGCCGTTGTATTGCTCTAACCAGGCTGCCTGATGGTGCGTTACGGGGTCTGAGCCGTAGTGGAGCAGGGCGCTGTGCTTGCGGGTCTTGCCGGTGTAGAAGCGCTCCAGGGCGACATCCAACGGATACGGGCAGCCTTTGAGCTGCATCTTGCGCCAGGCAACCAGCTCGGCGTTAGCGCCCACCCGCACCCAGGCAGTTTGATCCTCCACCTGTTGTCGCAGATAGGTCACCACTCGGTGGCTGTGGGGTTTGGTGTAAACCTCATAACCCATCTCGATCAGCAGGGCCAGGTTCTCGTAGCTGCCAAAACCGGCGTCCAGGCGAAACTCGGCTTCGACCGGTTCAGGGTTGGCGGCATTGTCCTGCTCAAAGCGGGTCAAACGCTGGTATAGGCTGATCAACTCGGCTTGCTGCCCTTCCCACCGCGCGGTGGTCTTGTCCAGGCGGCGCTGCGCTTCCCGCCAGGCGCGCTCACGGCTTTTCAAGCGTTTTGCGGATGCCTGAAGTCGCTGGCGGGCCTGCGCCAGGCGGCTGGTGGGACGTTCCTTGCGGTTGCGGACCTGGTACTGGCTTTCTAGCCCATCCAGTTGTCGCTGGCGATCCTGTCTTTGCGCTTCGGTTTCTGCCAACCGATCGCAGGCACGCTGCACCAGCTGTTCCTGGGTCTCCAGTCTCTGGCGGATCTGGGCCATCTGCTGCTCGAAGGCTTGAATGCGGCTGCGCAACAGCTCCGTGCGCCGCTGCGGGCGCAGCCCGGTGCGAGCCTCCGCCGCCAGAACGAGGGCTTCGGCTTGGGTGCAGGAGACCGTATCCCCAGGGTGATGGGCGATGGAGAGCCACAGCCGTCTGTAGGTCGGACTTTTCAGGCTGACCAGTGCAGCCTGATACCCCAGGCGGATTTCATCGTCCATGTGGCCGTAAGCTGCGTTGGGGTAGGTCCGGCTGGTGTTGGACACCGGGAGACCAGTCAGATCGCCATCGTAGCAGATGCGCTGCCCGTGCGAGACCAAGAGCTGCAACTCAGCGTCGATGTAGGGCTGGCTGATCTGATCCAACACTCCGGCGATCTGCTGGGCTTCCTGCCAACTCAGCCCGCTCAGGGTGCGGCTCACCCCGCTGTAGTCCGCCCAGCTCTCCTGTCTCCAGGCTTGGGCCACCGCCGGGTCCCTGTCCAGTGGATGGGCGGACAGGCTGATGTCCTGCAAATGCTTCAGCCCGGCTAGAATGGCCACCAGGAATTCCAGGACTTTGCCCTGGGGCGTGTGATGATAGCGTTTCTGTTTCAAGGGCACTGCCAGGAGCCGCCGGATCAGGCCGATGTGTTCGCCAAACCAGCCCCAGACCACCAGAAAGGCATGCTGGGTGTGTTGAACTTCGCTTTGGTCGCTGCTCATAACCCTTCCTCGCTTGTTCGGGAATGGTCAGGAGCATAGGGTCCGGATTCAGTTGGTAAGGTACGAAGTTGCTTCGCAACCAGAAATCTTTCAGTTTTGGGCCGTTTTTCGCGGTTCGGCCTCTGATTGCACAAAACTTACGCGAAAATGCAGAAATGCTTCAAGATATCCAGGATTATGACCGGGCGAAAGCGGCGGTGGAAAGAGGAGAGGAAGAGATTCTTCCTGCTCATGTCGTTTACGCTCTGGTGGACGGCGAAAATCCCGTCAAGGTGTGGCGGGAATATCGCCAGTTGACTCAGCAACAGCTTGCAGAGGCAGTCGGGATCAGCGCGCCATTTTTGGCCCAAATCGAGACGGGCAAGCGAAAGGGCTCTATCAACGTGATGGCCGGCCTGGCAAAAACTCTGCTGATCGCGCTGGATGATTTGATACCCAACGGATGTGCAGTCTGATCGGTGAAGGTCAAAAGCGGCCAGCCTATTCTCCAAATCAAGTGGGCTGTCCGAAATGGGACAGCCACACATGGAGTCACCCGACGATGTGCGTGGACCGGCCCTTCCAGTTCAGATTCGGGCTGCGAGTAGGCCAGGGTTGGCTGGAGTGTGAATTGCAATATTTTCAAGCTCTTCTCTCATTCAACGAAACACAGCTCTCCCAATGGGATACCGGACAGGTCTATGATCTGAAGTAGATTTTCATCCTTAACCAATATCCCCTCTTCATGCCACCCAACCACCCATCCCCTGTGCTCTCCTAATTTGGTCTCTTCACCAATTTGAAAATCCTTAACCCAGAGTTGGCCGTCGAATTTGTAGATGTATTTATTCGTGGAAGTAGGCGACCAGAAGATATTCTCTGGGAAATATACCCCTTCAATTTGGTCGTGTTGATCACCATTCCACATGATCTGTTTCGATCCTGTTTCAGGATCGATCATCCAAAAACTGGGGGTTTCCTTGAACGTGGTGTGCCCAATCGGCTCATCAGAGTAGGCAATGAATAAACGCAGTGACCCATCCGGCAAGGTGGCCTGGCTCAGGGCGTAGGTATAGTATCCGGGTCGCCCTTCCGAACCCCAAACGCTTTCCAACACGCTAGACTTCGCGTCCAGATAATAGAAATCCTCTCTTTTCCAATCTCTCTCGATAAGACCAGTGACAAAATACCGGCTGCCATCTTTTGAAATCCACAACAACCGGTACACAGGCGCTGTCACCAGCAGGCTCTGTTGGGTTCCATCCAGGTTGGTCTGCCAGATTTCTCCTTGAATCGGCAAAGGCCCGCCATCCTCGGCGACATTTGGTAAATTCTCACCGCCTGGCAGAGTCACTTTGGAATACAGAATATGCTGATCGTCAGCCCACACAAAGGATGTGATGGCTTGAAAATCTGAATTCTTCACTTCAGGCAAAGCATCCCCAACCACCTCGACCAGGTGGGTCACGTTTCCATTCTCCAGATCCACTACCTCAAGGAAGGAATCCAGCACCTGATCATGGGGGAAAAGCACTGCCAGGCGCTTGCCATCTGGAGAAAGTTGTGAGGCGACTTGCTCTCCCATCATTCTCCCCCTGAAAATCGCCACCTGGGTGGCCGTATTCTTCTCGACCAGGTACAGCGCAGCCGTCTTGCCATCCGAAGCCGGGGCGACGAAATGCATCCGGGGAAATTCACCAGAACCAGTCACAACTCGATTTTCCTCCAACACGACTTCCGGAGCAGGCGTTGGGGTTGGCGGACCAGCTGTGATCGCCGGGGTCGGTTCTCCACTCCCTGGAGGAGGATAGAGCTGGGTGGGAACCCGAGTCTCAGGAGCTGGATACAGTGGTACAGTATCCATCTGCTGGTCATGCTGAGGTGGGTTCGGTGAACATGCACTTAAAATTAAGATCAGCAACGCTGCAACTAGAGCCATCAAGGTGCTTTTGGTTTCTGGAGTGTGCATTCTAACCTCCAATCTGTATCTAATCGATTGTTTAACTCCGTTGATAGCTTGGTTTTTGGCAGCGTGAGCGTGATGAGAATGTACCCACGCTGCCTGCTAATCAGAGTTATCGGTTAATACCCTCATATGCACGATCCAAATCGGCATTAGGATAAATTAAGCTCCCGTGGTTTACGACGACAGCGAATGGCTGATCGGCCGTTACAAAAGCACGACCTCGTAGTTCAGTTGTTCCCCAAAAGCCAGGCACATAAAAAAATGACCTTCCCCCAAAATCCGTTCTTGATTTTGGGGGAGGGTCAGGGGAGGGGGTCAGCCCTGATAGCGCCGCTGTATATTCGGCACCAGGTACTCGGCGAAGGAGCGCTCTAAAAGGTAGTCTGGCTCCCAACCCCACTCCCTCCTGGCGGCGCTGTCGTCCAGGTCGCCGGGCCACGAGTCGACGATGCCCTGGCGCTTCAGGTCGGGAGAAAAGGTGATCTGCGCCTGCGGGAAGAAGCGCAGCACCCAATCGCGGAACTCGGCCGCGCTCAGGCTGAATGCGGTCACGTTGTACACCGTGCGCTTGATGGCCTCCGCCGGCGCCTGGGTCAGCAGCAGCAGCGATTTGACCGCGTCTGGCATTGCCATGAAGGGGATGCGCACGTCCTCGCGCACGAAGCAGGCATACGGCTTGTTCTGGGCGGCGTGGTGCAGCATCTCCGGACCATAGTCACTGGTGCCTCCGGAAGGCACAGTGAAGGCGCTGATCAGCCCCGGGAAGCGCAGGCAGCGGAAGTCCAGCATCACCGGACGGTCGGCTGCCAGTTGGCGGTAATACTTGCTGAAATAGGTGCCCAACTGCTCGCAGTACAGCTTGTTGCAGCCGTACATGGTGCGCGGGTAATTCCACTCCCACTCGCGCACCCGGTTGTAATCGGACTTGATTTGCAGATCGGGCACGCCGTATGCGGCGATCGAGCTGGGGAAGATGAACTTGACCGGTTTGCCGCGCCACTCCGACTGCTCGGCAGCCAGCTGCAGCAGCGAGAGCGTGCCTTCTACATTCACCCGGTGTGCGGCTTCGGGTGTGAACTCGCTGCGTGTCGACAGTAGCGCCGCCAGGTGGTAGATGGTATCCAGCTCGTATTCGCTCACCAGCCGGGAGAGCAGCGTCTTATCCATGATATCTCCCTGCAGGTGGGTAACGCGCCGCATTTGTTCAGGCGGCAGCGACTGCAGGTCAAGGGTCAGGATGGCGGCAGTGCCGCTCTCCGCCAGGGTATCGATCAGCGCCTGGCCGATCTCGCCCGCTGCTCCGGTGATCAGGATGGCTTTCTTACGCATGGTTGCTCCTTAAACAAGATCTGTATTTGGGTATTGGCTAGCGGTGATGTCGCTCGCAAACACCCCAACCCCCTTTCCCGGGAATGTATTGCGGCGACATGCCGCACTATGCTAGAATGGATCTGCAAGAATATTGTACATCAGGTTCGATATGGAGGTTGCGATGCCCCTGGATATTTTGGTAGGCGCACAATGGGGCGATGAAGGCAAGGGCCGCATGGTCGATCTGTTGGCCCAACAGGCTGGCTTTGTAGCCCGCTATAACGGCGGCGACAATGCCGGTCATACCGTCACGGTCGGTAATCAAACATTCAAACTGCACCTGATACCCTCCGGACTGATCCACCCTCACACGCTGGGCGTGATCGGTAACGGCGTGGTGATCAACCCGGAAACCCTGCTGCACGAAATCGAGAGCCTGTGCCAGGCGGGTGTAACGGTAAATCCACAGCGGCTGCGCATCTCGCATGCCGCCCATTTGATCACCCCCGGGCACCGCGCCCTGGATTCCGCCCAGGAAAAGGCCCGCGGACTGCAGGCGATCGGTACCACGCTGCGCGGCATCGGCCCGGCTTACGCCGACAAGGTCACCCGCCAGGGGCTGCGTGCCGGTCAGATGCTGGACCTGGCTTCTTTCGAGGCTGCCATGACGGCTCACATCCAGCAGGTTAACGAACGCCTGCACAGCGGCTTTGGCGCTGCTCCGCTGGATGCCGCTGCAATCAGCGCCCAATATCTGGATTACGCCCGCCAGATGCAGCCCTACATCGCCGAGGTATCCCTCTTGCTGGCGGAAGCGCTGCGCGCCGGGCAGCGCGTGCTGGCGGAAGGCGCCCAGGGCACGCTGCTCGACCTGGATCACGGCACCTACCCCTTTGTGACCAGCTCTTACCCCACGGCTGCCGGCGCTCTGCTCGGGCTGGGACTCGGGGTGGGCTGCGTCGAAAGGGTGCTGGGCGTCACCAAGGCCTTCCAGACCCGCGTCGGCGCCGGACCTTTCCCCAGCGAGCTGGACGGCGAGCTGGCGCTGCGCCTGCGCGGCACCGGCGAGCACCCCTGGGACGAATACGGCACCACCACCGGCAGGCCGCGGCGCGTTGGTTGGCTGGATATGGTGCTGCTGCGCTACGCCGTGCGCATCAATGGCCTGACTGAGCTGGCCCTGACCAAGCTGGATATTTTATCCGGATTGGATCCCCTGCGCGTCTGCGTGGCTTACCGGGATGGTCAGCACGAGTACCCCGAGCTGCCCTACGGGCCGGGAGATATCGCCGGCTACCAGCCGGTGTATGAAGACCTGCCCGGATGGCAGCAGGATGTCAGCGGCGCCCGCCGCTGGGAAGAGCTGCCCCAGGCGGCGCGCAGCTACATCCTGCGCGTGGAGGAGTTGAGCGGCGCGCCGGTGCGCTTTGTCTCGGTCGGCCCGGAACGCGACCAGGTGATCGAGATTGGCTGAGCGCTCCTGCACAATGGAGCTACCGCGCCCATGCTGAGAACGAGCCGGCGCCGTGCTGCCGTTCGCCTGCCGGCAGGGTCGCTGCTAACCCTGTTGACAGGCATGCTGGTCAGCAGCCTGCTGCTTGCTGGCTGCCTGCCCAATGCAGCCACGCGCACCCCTCTGCCCAGCGATACCCCCATACCGCCCACTGCCACGTTCACGCCCACCATCGTGTGGTTTCCGGCTACCAGTACGCCTACGCCGTTTCCGACTCCGGTGATCACCCCCACCCTGCAAACCGGCTCGATCTCAGGGGAGCTGCTGCTTCAGGACGATTTCTCTGCTGGCGAGGCCTGGCCTCTGGGGCGCACCGCCGGCTCCAGCATCGCCCTGGGTGTTAATGAACTCACCCTGGCGCTGTCCACGCCGCGCGGCTACCTGTCTGCCCTGCGCAGCGAACCCCTGCTGGCGGATTTTTACCTGGAGGTGACCGCCAGCCCGGCTATTTGCCGCGGGCAGGACGAGTACGGGCTGCTGCTGCGCGCCTCGCCCTACCAGGAGTTTTATCGCTTTTCGCTGACCTGCGATGGGCAGCTGCGCCTGGACAAATATTACCAGGGGAGAGCCTCCTCGCCCCAGGGGTGGATGTACAGCGGTCAGGTGCCCCCCGGCGCGCCCAGCCAATCCCGCCTGGCGGTGGCAGCCCGCGGCCGCGAGCTGGCCTTTTTCGTCAACGGCGAGCAGCAGTTCACCATCAGCGATCCTTCGTTAACAGCCGGCGCTATCGGCTTTTTCATCCGCGCCAGCACCGATGAAGCCCTCACGGTCAGCTTTTCCGACCTGGTCGTATATTCTCTACCCGAATAGCCCGCACACCCAAACGATGCGCAAACGCCCTTTCCGCAACCGCCTGAACGACCTGGATCCTAAATCCTGGTTGAAATTTCAAAAATCCTGGTTCGTACACAACCCGCCGCCGCGCCGCAAGGAGCTGCTGCGCCACCCCGCCAAGTTCCCCGAAACGATGGCGCAGGAATTCATCCAATTCTTTACCAGGGCCGGGCAGGTGGTGCTGGATCCCATGGCAGGCACCGGCAGCGCGCTGGTCGCTGCCCTGCGCGCCGGACGGCACAGCTATGGGGTGGAGCTGAATCCAGGCTACGCCGAGATCGCCCGCCAGGTGCTGGCAGAGGAGCGCGCTCAGCTTGGGGATGCTGCCTGCGGGCTCGCGGCGGATATATTCACCGCAGATGCCGCCTTGCTGCCCGAGCTGGCCCGCCAGCACGACCTCCCGCCGGTGGATTACCTGCTCACTTCGCCGCCCTACTGGGATATGCTGCACGCCCGCGGCGCGCAATCCCAGCGCCAGCGGCGCAGCGATGCCGCGCTGGACGTGATTTACTCCGACCACCCCGATGACCTGGGCAATATCGCCGATTACCAGCAGTTTCTGGATCGCCTGGTCGCCATCTACACCGCCCTGCAGCCGCTGCTGCGCAAAGGCGCTTACCTGACCATCATCGTCAAGAACGTCAAAAAAGCCGGGCGCATCTACCCGCTGGCCTGGGATCTGGCACACGCCCTGGGGCAGGTGTATACTTTGAAAGACGAAAAGCTGTGGCTGCAGGATAACCAGCGCCTGGCGCCGTATGGCCTGGGCAGCGCCTGGGTGAGCAATACTTTTCACCATTACTGCCTGCAGTTTCGCAATGAATAAGCTGCATTTTGCGTCTTTTTGCGGAAACCACCGTCATTAACACATGAAACTATCTGCAAAAAGATTGAAGGAGACTGTTTAACGATGAACGAAACTGAAATTACCAAAAACGTACAGCAGCGCTACGCCGCCATTGCTCGGGAGGGAACCTCCTGCTGCACCTCGTCTGCCTCGTCCTGCTGCAGCGCTGACGCCGGCAGCACGCTGCTGAGCCTGAGCACCGAACCGGCGCTGATCGCCCAGGCCGACCTGGGATTGAGCTGCGGGCTGCCC
Organism: Anaerolineales bacterium; assembly: GCA_041736465.1. GTDB lineage: Bacteria > Chloroflexota > Anaerolineae > Anaerolineales > UBA4823 > JAJUJL01. The sequence continues at coordinate 9,303 of JBGSTO010000335.1, forward strand.
ACCCAGTCGGCTGGCATCCAGCACGGTGAAACCGTGTTAGACCTGGGTTCCGGGTCGGGTGTGGACGTATTCCGCGCCGCCCAGGCGGTTGGCCCAAACGGGCGCGTGATCGGTGTGGACATGACTCCCGAAATGATCGCCCGCGCCCAGGCCCTGGCTCAGCAGAACGGGGTCAGCAATGTGGAGTTCCGCCTGGGTCACATCGAAGACCTGCCTGTCGAAGACAGCTCGGTCGACCTGGTGATCTCGAACTGTGTGATCAACCTGGCGCCCGATAAGGCTGCCGTTTACCGCGAAATTTACCGCGTGCTCAAGCCCGCAGGCCGCTTTACCATTTCCGACATGGTTTCCTGGGGGCAGGTGCCTGAAGATATCCGCAAGGATCCGGAGCTGTGGTGCGCCTGCCTGGGCGGCGCCATAGAAGAGCAGGCCTATCTGGACACCGTCCGGGAGGCTGGTTTTTCCAGCGTGGGTGTGCTGACGCGGGTGTCATCGCCCGCCGAGGACGGCGCAGCCTACGGTTTCACCAGCCTGACCATCCAGGGATTCAAAGCTTGATGCTGACCACCGAGGCCATCTGGGAGCAGTTTAGCCAGCGCCTGCACGGCTATATCTCCAGGCGCGTCTCTGATCGCAGCGATGCCGACGATATCCTGCAGCAGGTCTTCCTCAAGGTGCACCAAAACCTGGACAGCCTGCAAAGTGATGAGCGCCTGCTTCCCTGGCTCTACCGGATTGCCCGCAACGCCCTGGCAGATTTTTACCGCACGCACCGCAGCCTGGCGCCGCTGCCGGAATCCCTGGCGGTCGTCGATGCAGACGATCCAGATCCCGAGAGTGAGCTGGCACACGGCCTGAATGAGATGCTCGCCTGTCTGCCGGAGAAGTACCGCTATGCGCTCGAATTAGGCGAGATCCAGGAGCTGAAACAGCAAGAGGTAGCTGATCGGCTGGGTCTATCGTTGAGCGGAGCTAAATCCCGCCTGCAGCGCGGGCGCGTGATGCTGCGCCAGGCTCTGTTCGAGTGCTGTCACTTCGAATTCGACCGCCGCGGTGGAGTGATCGACTACCATTCGGACTGCTGCCCAACCTGCGGCGCCGCAAACCTGTCAATTTGAGTGCGATGGCGTGCTATTTGCCATCGCACTCACTACTTCTTGAAAATTGGGTCTTGATTTTTTGAAAATTTTGTGTACAATTGTTCTATAGTCGGTGAGTGAAACCAATGGCCTGCCCCGGGCGGCGGGCGCCCGGACCATAAGACAGCCCACTCACTGAACAGGAGGAACCCCATGTACCACACCATTATCGTCGTAGGCAATCTCGGCCGTGATCCTGAGATGCGCTACACCCCTGGTGGCCAGGCGGTGACCAATTTCAGCATCGCCACCAGCCGCCAGTACACCGGCTCCGACGGCAGCCAGGTCAAAGAGACCATCTGGTTTCGCATTTCCGCCTGGGGGAAACTGGCGGAAACCTGCAACACCTACCTCAAGAAAGGTCGCTCAGTCCTGGTTGAGGGCCGTCTGATCCCCGATCCTGCCACCGGCGGTCCCCGCCTGTGGACTGCTCAGGATGGCTCCTCGCGCGCCAGCTTTGAGGTGAGCGCCAATACAGTGCGCTTCCTCTCTGGCGGTCGCGAGGAGGGCGCTGGAGAATATTCCGGCGGCGCCGTCGCCGAAGACGACAACATCCCCTTCTAGCCCTGGCGCCTCAAGGACTGCCTTGCCGCAGCCCTCATCCACCTTCCCAGCGTGGAATCTTCACCCAATCTATGCCTGGAGACGGCAGTTGCTGCCCGTCTCCAGGCATGGGGCGCATCTTCACGGACACGCGCCTGTCGTGATCTCGTTTATGCTCCAACTGAGAAAGCGAGCCAAAGTATGACCAACAACCCCCCTCCCCAGCCTCCCCAGGCTCCCCAGCCGCCGCCGTTGGATTTCCCTGCCGATCTGCAGGTTGAGTACGTCAACCTGGTGCGCATTGCCCATTCGCTCTCGGAGATCGTCTTCGACTTTGCCCAGGTGCTCCCCGGTGGGACCAGCGCCCGGGTGCAGTCGCGCGTCCTGATGTCGCCGGTTAGCGCCAAGCTGTTCTACCGGGCGCTGGCAGAAAACCTGTCCCGCTTCGAGGCTGCCTTCGGCGAGATCAAGATCCCCGGCGGGCTGTCTCTGGCGGATACTCTTTTCCGTTCTCCCGACCGGCCCCAACCCAAATAGGAAACCGACATGCACAAGCTCGATGCGATTGCAGATGAAATTCGCCAGATATTCGATGCCAAAACCGCCGCGCGCGACCGCGCCCTGGCGCAGACGCGCACGCTGACACGCCTGTGCGCCAACGCCATCCGCGCCGTGCACCGAGAGGAGCGCGCAGAGGCCGCCGATGGGCTGCGTCAGGCCGGCGCCCTGGTCGATTCCTTGCGGCGGGAGCTGGAAGCCTACCCGGATCTGTATTACGCCGGTTACACCCAGGATGCGCTCAAGGAATTTTCCGAAGCCAACATCGTCTACGCTCTGATCGACAGCCAGCCGCTGCCCACCCCGCAGGATTTGGGCCTGGAAGCTTCTACCTATCTTCGCGGCCTTGCGGAAGCCAGCGGCGAGCTGCGCCGCCGCATACTGGATATCCTGCGCCACGGGTATTCGGACGAAGCCGAGCGCCTGCTGCAGCATATGGATGACATCTACGCCGTGCTGGTCACCATGGACTATCCGGATGCCATCACGGAAGGGCTGCGCCGCCTGACTGATCTGGCGCGCGGCATCAACGAACGCACGCGCGGCGACGTAACCATCAGCCTGCGCCAGCAGCGCCTGGAGCGCAACCTTCAGCAGTTAGAGCAGCGCTTGAAGGATTCCTCACCCGAGGGTTAACCCGCTTCCATGCGCATCATCCGGGCATCGGAAATTGGGCTGTACCTCTACTGCCAGCGCGCCTGGTGGTACCGCCGCCAGGGCTATGAGTCAGAAAACCAGGCTGCTCTGAACACCGGCTTGGAGCTGCACCACCAGCATGGACAGACCGTCTTCGTCAGCGGCTGCCTGCGCTGGCTGGCTTATACCACCTTGCTGGCGGCTTTCGTCAGCCTGGCAGTTTACCTGGCGCTGCGCTGGTTGTAAACGATGGATGCCTTAATTTTCCTGGCGCTTTTGTTGTTCCTGGCTTCCCTGGGGCTGCTGTGGCGCTCACGCAGCCTGCGCCAGAGCACGGGGCTGCCCGGAGGCCGGGTGATCTACAGCGATACCAGCAAATGGGGGCGCGTCGATGAACCGCTGTATTCCGCCGAGCTGGGTTTAACCGGCAAGCCTGATTACCTGCTGGAGCAAGGCGGGCAGTTCATTCCCGTCGAGGTTAAATCCGGGCGCATCCCCGAAGGCCCGTATGATTCACACATCTTCCAGCTGGCAGCCTACTGCCTCCTGGTGGCGCACATTTACGAAAAACGCCCTGCCTATGGGCTGCTGCACTATACGACCGCCTCCGGCGCGGCGCGCACTTTTGCAGTAGATTTCACCCCTGCCCTGGAAACGGCGCTGCTTGAGCTGATGCAAGAGATGCGCTCGCAGGAGCGGCGCAAAGACGTGCACCGCTCTCACGAAACCGCCGCGCGCTGCAAAGGCTGCGGCTTCAGCAATATCTGCGACCAGCGTTTGACCTGAGTATAATAGTCGCTATGTCTGCATTACCGCCAATTCTGCGCCGCGTGGCGCTGGCCTGCCATCCCAAGCTGCCGGAAGGCATCGTGATTGCCCACTGCATCGCTACCTCGCTGCAGGCGATCGGTGCATACACCTTCGAGGGCATGTTGGGCGAGGAAAGCCTCAGCCGCCGGGTAAAGGGGGGCGAATTCGATCTGCTGATTGCCCTGGGCGGCGACGGTACCATGCTGCGCGCCGGGCACCTGAGCGGACCCAGCCACATCCCCATACTGGGAATCAATCTGGGACATTTCGGCTTCCTGACCGAGATCAGCCAGGAAGAGTGGGAGACGGTGCTGCCGCGCCTGCTGAACGGCGAATTCTGGCTGGAAGGACGTATGATGCTGTGTGCTGAGCACCTGCATTCCGGCGAAGTGGTCGGTAAATGGGATGTGCTCAACGAAGTGGTGATCGGCCGCGGCCAGATGGTGCGCCCGGTATATCTGGTCACCGAAGTAGACGGGCGATTGCTCACCACATATGTCGCCGATGCCTTGATTGTTTCAACCCCCACCGGCTCAACGGCTTATGCCATGGCTGCCGGTGGACCCATCTTGCCGCCAGAGCTGCGCAACATTCTGCTGGTTCCGGTTGCCCCCCACCTTTCGATCGACCGCGCCATCGTTATGGCAGAAGGGTCCTCGGTCAGCGTCACCGTGCACAGCGACCACCCCGCAGTGTTCTCCATCGATGGTCAGGTGCCGGTCGAATTGGCAGATGGCGATAGGGTGAACGTGCGCGCCGGCGATCATACGGTAGAATTCGTGCGCCTGCAAGACCCAGGCTACTTCTACCGCAATCTTACCCCTCACATGAATCAAAATCCATCTGCCAGGAAAGCACGATGAGCGACGAAACCAGCCTGTTTTGCGCCAATCACCCCCAGACCCCCACCTCGCTGCGCTGCAACCGCTGTGAAAAGCCCATCTGTGTGCGCTGTGCGGTGCTGACCCCCACCGGCTACCGCTGCAAGGAATGTGTGCGCGGCCAGCAAAAGGTTTTTGAAACCGCCAACTGGTACGATTATCCCGTCGCCCTGATTACCGCCGGTGTGCTTTCTTACCTGGGAAGCTTGATCGTACCGCGGCTGGGTTTCTTCGCCCTTTTTCTGGCGCCCATCGCCGGTGTGATCATCGCCGAGGCGGTGCGCGCCCTGGTTCGCCGCCGGCGATCCCGCCTGCTGTTTACCCTGACTGCGGCGGCAGCCGCTGCCGGCAGCCTGCCGGGTTTGATCTACCTGCTGGTTGTGGCGCTGGCTGCACTCTCCCAGGGCGGGCTGGGCGTGCTGCTGGCCCTCATCTGGAACGTTGTCTATACCGTGGTGGTCGCCACCACAGTTTACACGCGCTTATCCGGTATCCAACTGGGAAGATAATTTACGCCTATGTTATCCGAGCTGCATATAGAAAATTTTGCCATCATTGATCGGCTTGACCTGGATTTCAAACCGGGGTTGGTGATCTTTACCGGCGAGACCGGCGCAGGCAAATCTATCTTGATCGACGCCGTGCAGACACTGCTGGGAGGGCGAGCCGATGCCACGATGGTGCGCAGCCAGTCCGAACGCGCCCTCGTCGAAGGCACCTTTCAGGTGCCCCATGCAGCCCGCACCACGCTGCACGAAATCCTCACCCGCGAAGAGCTGCTGGACGATCCCGATCATGTCATTCTGGGGCGAGAGATTCGCCTCAACGGGCGCAATATCGCCCGCGTCAATGGGCGCAGCGTCAATGCCGGGCTGCTGCGCGAGATCGGGGAAATGCTGGTGGACGTACACGGCCAATCCGAGCACCTTTCCCTGCTGAAGGTCAGCCAGCATCTCTCCTTGCTGGATAATTTTGCCGCCGTGACCGGTCAGCTGGAGCGCTATCAGACCTGCTACCAGCGGTTGGTGCACGTGCGCCGTGAGCTGGCGGAGCTGCACCAGTCAGAGAAAAACGCCGCCCGCCGCAGCGAAACGCTCTCCTACCAGATTGCCGAGATCGAGACTGCCCATCTGCGCCCCGGTGAGGAAGACGCCATCAAGGAAGAGCGCAACCGGCTGGCG
>JBGSTO010000348.1:0-2071 GCA_041736465.1 Anaerolineales bacterium
GGGGTGCGGCCCCTTGGCGCCGCCGGAGAGCACCGGCGAGCCGTCCGGCTCGACCGCCACGCAGCGCACAGACGGCTTGCGGCTCTTGAGCACCTCCCCTGCGCCGGTGATCGTGCCGCCGGTGCCCACCCCCGACACCAGGATGTCGATCTGCCCGCCGGTATCGTCCCAGATCTCTTCGGCGGTGGTGCGGCGGTGGATCTCAGGGTTGGCAGGGTTTTCGAACTGCTGTGGGATGAACACGTTTGGGTCGGCGGCAGCCATCTCTTCGGCGCGGCGGATGGCGCCCGCCATGCCCTCTGTGCCGGGCGTCAGCACCAGCTCGGCGCCGTAGGCGCGCAGCAGCAGCTTGCGCTCTTTGCTCATCGTCTCCGGCATGGTCAGCACCAGGCGGTAGCCCCTGGCAGCGCACACCATTGCCAGGGCAATGCCGGTGTTGCCCGAGGTCGGCTCGACGATGACGGTATCCGGCGTGATTTTGCCGGCCTTTTCGGCGGCTTCGATCATCGAGATGCCGATGCGATCCTTCACGCTGTGGGCGGGGTTGAAGAACTCTAGCTTGGCGACGATATTGGCGCCGGTTCCTGCAGTGATGCGGTTCAGCCTGACAAGCGGGGTGTTTCCGATCAGTTCGGTGACGTCGTTGGCGATTTTCATGATAGCTCCTTTAAGAAAATACACTTCCACAGATTTCACAGATTACGCAGATTAAACCAAGAAAAATTGATAATCTCAACCATAAAACTTCGTGATCTTGGTCGTTCGGCGCTTAGTGAGCTTTGTGTTTACTCTTTCTTTGCGCCTTGGCGACTTCGCGGTAATAATAAGAAAACTGCCGCAGGCGGCAAATTGCCGCGCGGGCGCACCCACGAATTGCTATGCGGGGGCTGCACCGCTGCCTGGGCAGTTGGCTGGGGATCAGCCAGGGATCAGGCGGCGGTTACCGTCCCCGCCGCGTACAGGAGCAAGGGTGTTTATTCATCAGCCCAATTTTAGACAAGATTGGGGTGTTTTGTCAAGTAACAACTTGCGTTACAATTTGAAGCGAATCATCCCGGCATGCATCTATATCTCTAGAATGCCCACTCCAACAATGACAATCTCACTCCCTTCCGACCTGCAATCTGCCACCCCCGAGGCGCTGGCGCGCTTGCTGGAGCAAATCGTCGCCTCCGAGTACGCTTACGTTCGGCGGGTAGCGTTCAGCATCCTGAACGATCCGGTTGAAGCCGAAGACGCCGTGCAGGAAACCTTCATCGCCGTTTCCCGCTGGCTACCGGATTTTCGCGGCGAAGCCAGCCTGCGTACCTGGGTGGCGCACATCGCAGTGAACGCCTGCCGGCGGCGATTGCGCCGCAGCCGCTCGCAGCAGTCGCTCGTGCGCAGGTTGGGCGAGAGGCAGGCAGCGCAGCGCGCCTGGCAGGCACGACCCGCAGGACCTGAAAGCGCCGCCGAGCTGCGCGAAGCCAACCGCCTGCTGTGGCAGGCAGTAGACGCCCTGGATGAGAAGCACCGCCTGCCGCTGGTTCTGCGCTACGTGCACGAATTCGAGCTGGCGGAGATCGCCCTCATGCTGGAGCTGCCGTTGGGCACGCTGCACTCGCGCCTGTACTATGCCCGCCAGAAACTGCAAGGTTTGTTGGGGATGAGCGGCATTCGAGAGGAGCTTTTCAATGAGCCTGACACACGCTGAAGCACAGCGCCTGATGCAAGCGCGCGCCGACGGGCTGCTGCCTGACGATCAAGCCCAGGCGCTCGACGAACACCTGCACGACTGCGATGAATGCCGCCGGGCCTCTGCCCGGCTGGATAGCCTGGAGCTGCGCCTGAAGGCCTCGCTGCAGCAGCGCTACCCGCTGGAGCAGCCCGATGAACGCCAGGTGGGCGCAGTGATGGAGCGCATCGCCCGGAATTTAAGCGGCAAAGAGCCCAGACCTTCCCGCCTGCGCCTGCCCGCAGGATTGGCCTGGGGCGCCGCTGCCTTGCTGGTGGTAGCCCTGCTCGCCTGGAGCATCCGCAACCTGCTGCCGGAGCGCATCGCGCTGGGCAGCCCCGCCTCCAGCCCCACCAC
>JBGSTO010000372.1:0-2938 GCA_041736465.1 Anaerolineales bacterium
GGGCACCAGGACAGTATGGGGGTGTGCCTGTTCCTGGCGCTGGCGGAGCGGCTGACGCAGAACAAGCTGGATCTGATCGTGCTGGACGACGTGGTGATGTCAGTGGACAGCGGGCACCGGCAGCAGTTGGGGAATATGCTGGCGAGGATGTTCACCCACCGGCAATTCTTGATTACGACCCACGACCGGGTGTGGGCGACGCAGCTAAGAAACGCGGGGCTGGTGCAGTCGAAGGGGATGGTGGAGTTCTACGGGTGGGATTTCGACTCGGGGCCGCTGTTGAGCGAGATCTCGGGCATGTGGGATTTGATCGATCGCGACCTGGGAAGGGGGGAGGTGAACGCGGCGGCAGCGAAGCTGCGGCGCGGGCTGGAGGAGTTTGCTTACCACGCGTGCGACTCTTTGAAGGCGAGGGTGCGCTTCACGATGGACGGGCGCTGGGAGCTGGGCGAGTTGCTGCCGGCGGCGATGGAGCAGTACAAGAATCTTTTGAAGAAGGCGAAGAACGCGGCGAATTCGTGGGGTAAGGTGGAGCTGGTTGAACGGTTGATGGCGCATGACGAGGCAGTGCGGGCGATCTTCGAGGAGCGCCAGGAGCTGCAGTGGGTGATCAATCCGAGCGTGCATTACAGCGCGTGGGCGGATGTGACGCCGAAGGAGCTGCGGGCGGCGGCAGCAGCGCACCGGGAGATGGTGAGGCTGTTTTACTGCGAGGTGTGCGGGAGTTTGATCACACTGGATGGGGGGAGTGTGAGGTGCCAGTGCGGGGAGGTGACTTGGAATTTGCAGGGGAAGTGAGGGAAGAGACAAAGAGCTGAAACACGAAGGTCACGAAGGAAAAGCGAAGGACACGAAGGTTTTATCGAGAAGCGCTAAGAGGCAGGTAGCGGGCGGCTGCCGGGCGCTCGGGGTTTATCCGGGGCGGGGGGCGCGTGGAGAGACCGGGGGCAGGAGCCGTCCACGAATGGGGCGGCCAAAGGCCGCGACACGAATACGCGAATGGTTGTGAGGTTGGACTGTCTCGCTCATTTGGAGCAACTGGTAGGGTTTGTGTATGATGAGAAAATTCATTCTTTTACTGATTATCCTGATGCTCGCCGCGTGCAACACGGCACCGGGGGGCGATGTCGAATCTGCGCCGGCGGCTGCGGACACTGCGACGCTTCAGCCCACGAGTCCCGCGCCACCGACAGATACACCGACTATTACACCTACTGCTACGCCAGAACCAACGGCTACGGCGACCAGAGAACCCACGGCTACTCCGCTTTCCAAAGATCTGCGCGACCAACTGCTGCGCACATACATGACTGTCCTGACTTTCCGGTGGGAAGTCGAACAAACTTATGACCTGGCAGTGCGCATACAGTCTGGCGAACTGAGCGGCTGGGATACGCTGATTCCGTTCTGGACAATCATCGCGGTGGCTGGGGCGATCAATGAGGCGGTGCAGGAGGTTGATGCTCCAGAGCTGGCTGAAGCTTACTGGGATCAGGCTCTATCCACCCACAATCAGATCGTCGATATACTCAGGCGCTGGACTGAAGATGAAATCGATTCGAGTATCGTTTCTGAAGAGGCAGAGCCGTTGGTGGAAGAAATCGAGACAACAATCTCAAAAATGGAGCGGGACATGACCATCTTTTGGGGTGTGCCCGCCGGTGACCTGGCTGCAGCACGCGAAGAAGTAGAGGAGATGGTGAACTCGATTCAGGCAACGCCGACGCCGGTTCCAGAAGGGCAGGCTTCGCTTATCGTGGTTGTTTCCCACAAGGCCTATGAAGACGGCGATAGGTATACGATCATCGGAGAGGTGCAAAATACCAGCGACCAGCCGATGGAGTTTGTTCGCATCGCCGCCACCCTGTACGACGACGCTGAGCAGGTGGTTGGCACCGACTTCACCTACACCGTGCTGGATGTGATCCCAGCAGGCGGAAAATCGCCCTTTGAGATGAGCAGCGATGAGTGGGAAGGCGTCGCGCACTACAAGCTGCAGGCGCAGGGCCGAGAAGGAGAATTGCCTGAGCCAACGCTCGAAATCCTTAGCAGCCGCGATGAGCAGGACGGAAACAGGTTTACGATTATCGGCGAGGTGCGGAATACCAGCGACCAAGCGATGGGTTTCGTGAAGGTGATCGCCACTCTGTACGACGAGGGGGATCAAATCGCAGGAACGATGTTCACATACACAATCATGGATGTGATTCCGGCGGGGGGTAAAGCCCCCTTCGAGATGTCAACCGACGTTTGGGAGGGCGCTGCCCGGTACGAGCTGCAGGTAGAGGGGTCGCCGGAAGAGCTTGGGCGGCAGGACCTGGAAGTCGCAAGCCACCGCAGTGTGAAAGAGGGCTCAAGGCTGAGTATCCAAGGGGAGGTGAAAAATAACGGTACGAAGCCGGCAGAGTATGTGAAGGTGATTGCTACGCTGTACGATGCGAGCAACAAGGTGGTGGGGATTATCTGGACATACACCTTGATTGATGTCATTCTGCCAGGTGAAAGTGAGCCGTTCGAAAGCGGCGCAGAGTATCCGGCTGATTTCGATCATTATGAGATTGTGGTGGAAGGATCTGAGGCGGAATAACCACATGCGAAAGAAAGGCATCATTACAGCCGCTATCGTTATCCTGGTAGTGATTATCGTCTGCTGCATCGGGTCGATTTTTGTTTTTCTACTCACCGGTAATCTTCCTGAGTCTACAGTGACCTTGAGCAGCTCCGACCTTGCTCAGAATGTGGCTTTATCGGCTACAACCACAGCAGTACCAACGATCACCAGCACACCAACCACAACACCGACCCCAACAGAAACCGCCACTCCCACGATAACTTTAACCCCAACGGCAGCTTTCAATCTAATCGTCGGCAGAGATTCGAGGCTTTTCGGCGCTCCTTCCCTGAATGCAAAAGTAGTTCGGGAAGTCGTTCAAGGAGA
>JBGSTO010000404.1:0-2138 GCA_041736465.1 Anaerolineales bacterium
AAGCCGGGGTCTTTTTGTGTAAATAAAACTAAACTTGCGGTAAGATAAGGGCCAGAGAAACGCCCGGTCGATATTGGGGTTTCGCCGATACAGAAGATATAGTCATTCATCATATTTTTGTCGAAGCTCTGATTGTTATGGAGGATCAGGTCGAAAACTTATTGCAGAGTTGGTCGAATGCAAGGCATCACCATCCATATCAAATAGCTTGACAAGGGGAGCATATAGACAGATAATACCATCTATGATCACTGTAGGTTAATTAACCTAAAGGGCACTTGACCTATGTTAAACTTCTACCCGCTCGACCAACAAACACTCTTCACGAACCGGGAGTATGAACTGGCTCAGTTGTCGCATTACCGCCAGGCCTTGGGGGCCGGCCCGGTGGAGCACATGGCGCTATTTGGGCTGCGCCGCATCGGTAAAACGCTGCTGCTCAAGGAATTCATGCGCCGCACCCTATCAGATGCTTCCGATGTTATACCGATCTACATGGATCTCGCCACGCTGGCTAGCTCGCCGGAGAACTTCGCGGTGGGGTATGTCGGACAGTTGTGTTACTGGCTGCTGCTACGCGGCGAAGGGGATGCCGGACCGTTTTTGAGCGCCGGATCGCTGGCGGGGGCGCTGTTCCAGAACAATGGAGCTGATCTCTACCCGTTGGTTGAACCGCTGCTGCACGAGCTGGAGAAAGCTCGCCCAGACCGACAGTCATTGTTGCGCCAGGCTTTCCATTTTCCCCAGGAGGCTGCCGGGATTCGGCAGTGTTTTCTAGCCCTGATCCTCGATGAATTTCAAGAAATCCGCACCCTCACCCATTACCCAAACAGCCAGAATGTGCTGGCCTTGCTGCGCGCCGAAATGCAGTCGCAGAGCGGGATATTGTATCTTCTAGCTGGTTCGGCTGTCAGCGTGCTGACCGACTTGCTCTCCAATCCCAATAGCCCGCTCTTCGCCCAGTTCACTCACCTGCCGGTGGAAGCTTTCAATCGCAAATCTGCTGCGATGTTGGCACGTAAGTTGACCAACGATCAGGCTCCTGCAGATTTACTGCCCTTGATTCACAGCCTGACCAATGGCCACCCATTTTATATCACCGCCCTTTGCCGGCGATTGATGAACCTGGTAGAAGTAGCCCAGCGTCCGTTGGACGCCGATACTGTCAAACAGGCCTTCTTGACCGAAACGCTCGCCCCCCACGGTCGGATTTACGAATTTTGCCGTTACGTGTACGACTTATCTTTGCAAAAAGCTGCTGGCTATGGGGCTTTAAAAGCTGTCCTACAGATCCTGGCGACCGAGGAAGGCCTGACCGCCAGCCAGATTGCCCGCAAGCTGCGCGTCACCAGTGGCACGGCCAGCGACTACCTGCGCTGGCTGCGGGAAGTGGATCTGGTAAACGATCGCGAGCATGCCTATTACTTCCGCGACCCGGTGTTGCGCTTCTGGGTCGCCAACACGATCCGCGGCGTGGAAATTAGCCTGACGGCTGAACCGCTCGATTTGGCCGGCTTGATGGCGCGGCTTGACGCCCAACTACAGCGCGTTTCTGAAGAGTTAGGAACTGCGCAGGAGAGCCGCATCCGTGAGTTGATGCGTCTATTCGATGGTCGGGTGGTGGATGGCTCCCTTTTTGGTGCCTCCGACCCAATCACTTTACCCAAATTTGACCTGGTCAAAGACTATGTATCGCCAGACGGCCAGGTGCAGATCGATGCCATAGCGCATACCGCCAGCGGCATAAAATGGATCGCCGAGGTCAAGTGGCGCACCAAGCGAGTGGGCAAGAAGGAGATGGGAAGGCTGTTGGCCCACGCCCAGGCTGAATCGGCCCAGGGCTGGTTCATTTCTCGCGCCGGGTTCACAGATGAAGCGGCCGAGTTTGCGCAGCGGGAAGGGCTGTTCTATTCAGATGGGGAGACGATCAATAATTTGTATCTGCAATTTAAGAGATAACCATGGCAATATGTTATCCTGAGCGTCTTCCTGAAAGCATTCTCAATGATCCGATGAGATCAGCACAAAGTGCAACAACATTTTCGTTGGATTTTCCCAATTCTGTCAATCCTGCTCCAAGACCCGAGCGTGTGTCTTTATTACCAGTGTTTGTGTATGTTTTCATTTTCCTCTCCCAG
>JBGSTO010000421.1:0-2143 GCA_041736465.1 Anaerolineales bacterium
GCGGAGCGGCGTGCAGCTCAACGCGCACCTGGCTCCAGGCGGCAGCCAGCCGGCTGCAGGCCTCACAGCCCTGCAGGTGGCGCTGCAGCTCCTGGCTCTCGTCCGGGCTGAGCGCGGCGTCGGACAGCAGCCTGATCTCAAAATACTGGTGATTGAACTTCTCCATGATTCCTTGCCTCCACGGTGGCGGTCTGCCGCTGCTCTCCCGTCCACGCCTGTGCCATCGTTCGGCGCGCCCGGTGCAAACGGCTCTTGACGGCGCTCACCGTCAGGTCTAATGCCTCAGCGATTTCTTCATACGAATACTCGTACCAATAGTACATAACCACCGCTCCCCGGTCCACTTCAGACAGTGTACCGAGCAGCGCTTGAACCTGGGATTGCTGTTCACGCCCGCTTACCACGCTCTCTGGGCTGGGCGCCGGGTCTGGCAGCTCTACCTGCGGCGGCAAATCCTCTACTGAGACCACGGTCATGCGCCGCTTGCGCAGCTGGTCGATGCAGTAATGCGCCGCAATCGACAGCAGCCAGGTAGCGAACGGGCGCGTATCGTCAAAGCGCAGGATGTTCTTATACGCCCGCAGGAAAGTCTCCTGAGCAGCATCTTCCGCCTCACCGGCGTTTCCCAGCATCCGGTGGCACAGGTTGTAAACCGGCGACTGGTAGTACTCTACCAGTCGAGCAAACGCTTCGGCATCGCCGTGCTGCGCCATAGCGATGCACAGCGCCTCGACGTGTTCCACTGCATTGCTCCTCGTCTATCCGCCAGACCGGGTTGGTGCGCCAGGGTCGGACCGGCGGATGCTCTTCTCACTCAATCTAATCAATTCTACGCACCAACACTGCAAAGGTTGCACCCACATCATATCACCCATGCAGCGGACGAAAACCCTCGCCCAGGACCTCATGCGCACTGCCAACGACCATAAAAGCTGCCGGGTCCGCCGCCCGCACCAGCGCCTTCAAGCGCGGCACCTCCGAGCGGCTCAACACACAGTACAGCACGGTGCGCTGCGCTCCGGTGAAACCACCGTAGCCGTCCACCAACGTCACACCTCGCTCCAGCTCATCCATGATGCCCTGCGCAACCAGCTGCGGCTGGGCGCTGACGATCAGCGCCGTGCGCACCACGTCCGAGCCTTCGGTGGCTTGCTCGGCTGCCAGCCCGCTGATGTACAGCAGGACCAGGGCATACAGCGCCTTCTCCCAGCCGAAGGCAACCCCTGCCCCCAGGATGACCAGCGAATCCACCCACAGGTACGACTGCGAGATGGACACGTTCCAGCGATCGTTGAGAATGCGCGCCAGGATATCGCTGCCTCCGCTGGTGCCGCGCCCGCGGTAAACCAGCCCGTAGCCGATGCCGCTGACCACGCCGCCGTAGAGCGTGTTGAGCAGCAGATCATCGGTCAGACCCTGCAGCGGCAGGTAGATCACCAGCAGGTCGACGAGCAGTGCGTAGACTGCCACGGCATAAGCCGTGCGCAGCGCGAAGCGCGGCCCGCCCAGGAATCGCCAGCCCAGCAGAAAGAGCGGCAGGTTGCCCGCAAAAACCATCAAGCCGATCGGCCATCCGGTGTAGGCATTGGCGATCTGCGCAAGCCCGCTCACCCCGCCCGAAGCCAGCTGCGCCGGCACCAGAAACACGCGCAGCCCGAGCGCCTGCAGCAGCGCCCCCAATGTAATCAGCAAGAAATCCCGCCCGGCTTCAAGCGAGAAGCGCGGCCGGCTGAACAGCGTCGACTTCCAAAATGTGCGCATACCGTACCTGCTTTGCTCCGAATTCCAATCAAGGATTGGACTTGATGATTCCTAAAACTTAAAACACCAAGAACACAAAGATCGAAGAGATAAAGGACACAAAGAATAAGAAGCGCAAGAGAAATAATCTGCGCCCATCTGCGAAATCTGCGGACAGTATTTGGAAAGTCTACTCCATTCCCACAGGCGTCTCCACACCCGCCAGCGCCTCCAGCACACCCAGCACCGCCGAATTATCCAGCTCGCCCATACCCATCTGCAGCATGGCATTGAACAGCTGGGTGTGCACCGCCGCCGCCGGCAGCGGCACGCCGTATTGGCGGGCGCTGTCCAGCACGATGCCCAGGTCCTTGGCCTGCATATACGCCTTGAAGCCCGGCTG
>JBGSTO010000429.1:0-16082 GCA_041736465.1 Anaerolineales bacterium
ACCCGCGGGATGCGCACCGCCAGCAGCAGCAGCACTGCGCCGCCAAATGCCAGCGGCTCGCGAATGTCGGATTTGACCAACCAGACGTAGTGCACCACCGCCAGCACGCCCGCCAGGTATACCCAGCGGTGCAGGCGCTTCCAGTTCTTGCCCAGGCGCTTCATCCAGCCCTGGGTGGAGGTGAGCGCCAACGACAGCAGGATCAGGAAAGTCGAGAAACCGACCAGCACATAACGCTTGGTCCCCACGTCTTCCAGGATCAGGGCGATATCCAGCCCATAATCCAGCCAGATAAATACCAGGAAGTGCAGGAAGGCGTAGCCGAAGGCATACAGCCCCAGGGCGCGGCGCACCTTCAGCGCCGGGCGGAAACCCAACAGCGTGTTGGCAGGCGTGGCTGCCAGTGAAAGCACCAGCAGCCACAGGGCGGTTTTGCCGGTGCGCAGGGTAAGGTCCTGGATCGGGTTGGCAGACAGCCTGCCTGCCAGGGAGTCGACAACCAGCCAGGCCAACGGAATCCAGGAGGCCAGGTGCACCAGCCATTGGAAGCGCGTCAAGCCAGACCAGGGCCAGCGTTTGGTGTGCATATCAATAAAATCTCGCCAGGTCCATGCCGGCATACAGCCCGGCGACCTCTTCTTCGTAGCCATTGAACATCAAGGTCTTGCGGCGTCCGCCCTCGCCGATGCGGCGCTCGGAGCCTTGCGACCAGCGCGGGTGGTCGACCTGCGGGTTGACGTTGGCAAAGAAGCCGTATTCGCTGGGCGCGGCTGCCATCCACAGCGAGGTGGGCTGTTCCGCCACCAGGTCGATCTTAACGATGCCCTTGATGGACTTGAAGCCGTACTTCCAGGGCACCACCAGGCGCAGCGGGGCGCCGTTTTGCGGCAGCAGCTCTTTACCGTACAGCCCGGTGGACAGAATCGCCAGGTCGTTCATGGCCTCGTCCAGGCGCAGACCTTCGATATAGGGCCAGTTGTACCAGGGCGAGTTTTGACCGGGCATCTCTTCCGGGCGATTGACGCTCTCGAAGCGCACGTATTTGGCCTCGCTGGCCGGCTCGACCGCCTCCAGCAGTCTCTTTAAGGGGAAACCCAGCCAGGGAATGACCATCGACCAGGCTTCCACGCAGCGTAAACGGTAGATGCGCTCCTCGGAGGGGAATTTTGCCAGGATATCTTCAATGCCAAAGGTTGCCGGTTTATTGACCAACCCGCCCACTTCTACCGTCCAGGGGCGCACACTGAAACCATTCGCCAGCTTTGCCACCATCTGTTTATCGGTGCTGAATTCGTAGTAGTTGTTGTAGTTGGTGACGTCATCGAAAGAGGTCAGCGCGTCGCCCAGCTCGTCGGTTTGGGCAGAAGCCGAAGGCGCAGTGAGGTCCTGCGGAGCGGACTCGGGCTCGGGTGTATCGGGCAGGTCGGGGGCGCAGGCTGCCAGCAGCATTGCTCCAGCCGCCAGCGCGCCGGCTTTCATGAACTGCCGCCGGTTCAGGTAGACCGGCTCGGGGGTAATCTCGGATGAACGAATTGGCTGCATGTTGATGACTCCATAGTTTCTTGTTTGTAATTAAAGTAAGTTTACCAGCCAAAGATTACAAAATTATTATAAACAAGATAAGCATTGGTTAATTTTTCCCCGTTTCGTAACGCTCACCGTAACGAATTCGGAACGCAAAGATCATACAATAGGAGCAAGGTTCAAGGTCCACCCTATATTTCACCGGAGGAAACGTATGCTTACCAACATAATCATTCTCATTGTCTTCTTTGCCCTGACACTCGGGGCAGGCTGGCTGGCGATCAAGGCCTTGCGCGCCAAACGGCTGTGGGTGAAGATCGCCGGCGGGCTGGGCGCCGGGCTGCTGGCGCTGGTGCTGGCAGCAGTCACCTTCATGGGCGGGAAAGGCTTCGCCGCCGGCTACTTCCCAGGCGCCAAACCGGCGCCAGAGATGACCGTCGAGGGCACACCCGGGCAGGTAGCGCGCGGCGATTACCTGGTCAATCTGAGCTGCATCGGCTGCCACAGCGCGGTGGGTCCCGACGGCAACCCGGCTGGCGAGCACCCGCTCTCCGGCGGATGGAACATGTCCAAAGCCGAGGGATTTGGCTTCGTCGGCGATATGATCGCCGAAAACCTTACTCCCGGCGGCAAGCTGGCAAGCTACAGCGATGGCGAGCTGTTCCGTGCTATGCGTTATGGCATCAGCAAGGACGGCAGGCGGCTCGGGATCATGTCTTTTGTGCCCTCGGTAGAGTTGAGCGACGATGATACCAAAGCGATTATCGCGTATCTGCGCAGCCTGCCGGCAGAAGAAACGGGCGGCCCCACTGGAGACTCCTTGAATTTCGTTGGCATGGCAATGAACGGAGCAGGAATGTTCGGAACGCCAGCCCCGGTGGCAGACTCAGTCCCCTCACCGGTACAGGGCGTATCGGCAGAGTATGGCAAATACGTGGCAACCTTTGGCGACTGCCGCGGCTGCCACGGACCGGATATGCTCGGCGCCCCGGCGTCTTCGATTTCCGCCGCCGTTCCCAACCCGCGACCCTTCGCCGGCACACTCACCCTTGAGCAGTTCACCGAGTTGATGCGCACCGGCATCAAACCCAACGGTGAGGCCTTCCCCGAGAGCATGCCCTGGCAGAACGCCGCCCGGATGACCGACGAGGATCTGGCGGCGCTGTACACCTACATCACTGCGGCGCCGTAACCCCCATCCCAGCCTTCCCCCAAAATGGCAAAAAACGCCATTTTGGGGGAAGGAGAGAGACAAATATTCCCATTAGCAGTGTGGATAACCCGAGGGTAATGACCACATTGCGCAGAAAGACGACAAAGAAGTTTTTCCAGTCCATAAATCCCTCATTCCTGGTGCAGGACGCCCAGCCCGGCAGCAAGATCATAATAGCGCTGGGCTTCTTCCGACTTGCCCAGCAGATCGTAGGATTGGCCCATATTCAGGTACAGCGATGGGTAGAATTCTGCGACGCTCTCGTCTGCCGCGGCATTCGCCTTATCCAGCGCGACCCGGTTCCAATGCAGCCTCTGTTCAGGATCCGGCTGGCAGCGAGCAAGGTAATGAGCAGCGATGCAGGCCTCGTAATCATCGTTCGCGGCCTGCCAGGCCTGCTGGTAGTAACGGCAAGCTTCTTCGCTCTGGCCTCGAAATTCGGCCGAAGCGCCTGCCAGGCACAGCTTGACCACAGGGTTGTCTGGATCGATCAATCCGACCACTCCACCGTTGAGAGAATCTGCTCATTGAGCTGCGAATCCGGGTTATAAAGCAGCCGGTACAGCGCCTGGCTGGTTTCAACCAGATAAGCCGTGCGCCGCCCCTGCTCCCAGACAAAAGCATACTTCAGTGCGGCCTGCGAAACCAGCTCAGCAGGCTCCAATGGGGTAATTGCCAGCCCGGCAAACCGTTGCTCGAGCTCCTGCCGGTGTGTGCGGTACAGCTCGCTGGCAGAGATACCAGCGTAGCGCGTGATCTCGAAATAGACTTCCTGGCTGTCTTGCGAGATCAGGTAGGCGCGCAGCAGACCGGGCCGCTCGGTCTCATGGATGATGATGGGCCTGCCCTGCGGCGTGATCGCCGGGTACCTGCAGCGCAGTGCAAAGCGATGGTCGGTGAAGGTTTGCCCAGGTGTATCCGGCCCAGGCGATCGTTTGCCTGTCATTTGATCTTTCCCCAGACAATTCCGAAGACAATTCCGGCGCCAGCGATCACAAGCAGCCCAGCAATCCATAAACGCATCATTAGCAATACTGCGCCGCTAATTACTGCCAGAACTCCAATTGCCAGGTCGATCCGGCGTATGGTTTCATCCGCTTGCGAAGGCGTCCGCCCCCTTTCAACCAGCGTCCACTTTAGAATGCTGCCCCCATCCACAATCGGGAGCGGAATCAGGCTTCCGAGCAGGATCAGCCCGTGCCCAAGCAAAGACCAGCCGGATAATTCTTTGGCTAATGTCCCGCTCGAGGCCAGGATGTATACCAGCAAACTGAGCAAGACACCCAGCATGCTGAAAATTGGGCCTCCCAGGGCGCGTTTACGATGGGCAGCCGGTGGAACATCATTATCAAAATACAAGGTGCGCGGCATACCGGCTGAGATCAGCACCTCATCCATCGGCGCCTCGGCAAAACGGGCGCTTAGAATATGGGCAAAGGCATGCCCAAGGTCTGCCACCAGAAGGAGGACCATAATCGATAAGCCAAGGAGTGCGCTCCCCCACACAGACCGTTCGGGGTGCAAATACCGCCCCAGCAAGGTTAAACCGACCCAAAGCATTGTCAGATTGCTCAAGAATACTGGCTCAACCTTGACCGGTGTTCCCCATATAGTGACCAGTGTTTGCGCTCGCTGCACGCTGCCCTCCCAAATCTACGTGGGGGATATTCTCACCCACCATGCTAACGCTTCATACCCACCCAGCGCAGCTCGATGCCTGCCCGTGATCCGAGCCGCTCCATCAGCTCCCCGGCGTGCTGCTGGATGTGGCGGATGGTGTAAAACTGCAGCTCCAGCTTGCCGAACGGCAGCCAGTCGAAACCCGAGCCTGCTTCGAGCTGCAGCTGGGGCACCCGTTCCGCTGCCTGCGCCTGGCAGAAGACCATGTATTCCAGCACGGCATCTTTATCGTAGGGATCACCGTTCGTGGGCAAAGCATGCGGCGGGTACGGAAGCGGTCCAATGTACTGGTACTCGGCGCGGTGCCTGGACCAGGGCTTGAAATCCTGTTCACTATCTTGCAGATACAGATGGGTGTAGAACAGGGCGTGGTAGGCGACGTGCCAGAATTTCGTCTTGTCGTCAGGGCTGTTCCACAGCGCATCCGGGCATGCGCGGATCGCCTGTCCGAGCATCTCGAGGCTGGCCAGGTATTGGGAAACGATCACGTCGTGGATGTGCATTTCTCCTGTCTCCTACATTGCAGCGACCCTCGCCGGCTGGTATCCATGCGCTTGCCAAACGAATGATCAAGGTCACCGGGATGGCAGCTCCCCGAGGCATATGGCAACGAGACAGAACAGCCCGCGCAGCTTCGATGCCTTCACGGCGGTGTTTGTGCCCACAA
This sequence comes from Anaerolineales bacterium, assembly GCA_041736465.1. Lineage (GTDB taxonomy): Bacteria > Chloroflexota > Anaerolineae > Anaerolineales > UBA4823 > JAJUJL01. Next base: position 5,085 of record JBGSTO010000429.1, read on the forward strand.
TCTGAAGGTTGAGGTTGATTATAATGGCGATCTAAGCCATTGGCAGAATTGTTCGAGCAGGGTGCAGACATGCGTTTTACCCGCGAACAGACCCACGCTGGCAGATCCAGACTCGCGCAGCTCCAGACTCGCGCTGCGGGCAAAGCATCCGGCTGGAACGTGGCGCTTCAAGAGCGAGTTGATTTTGCCGGATGCTTTGCCCCTACGATAACCAGGTAAGCTCAATAAAGAGCATCAGGGCGCGGGGTAATCGGGTAAAATAAAAATCGGCAGACTGTCACTGCAGTTGGATTGCTCTGGGGCGGAGGAATTCCAGAAATGGAGAATGCCAGTCAGTTGAAGCGGCGCAGGTTGTTTATTGCGGGGCTATTTCTCTTCAGTATTGGCGGCATTATGTGCGTGTATCTGGCGGCACGTATTGCGGATGCCCGGATTAACGGCGTTTTTTCTACAAACGTGACAGATGCTCCAACGAACCGCTTCGAGAAATTTTCGTGCCCTCTCATCATGAACCAGGGTGAAACGAAGGAAGTGCGTGCAGCCTTGCTGAACGACACCGGTCAGCCGCTCGAGTATTCGCTCTCTCTGTCAACCAGCGGCTTCAGCGTCGCTCCAACCGCCTCGCTGCGCCTGACCATCAACAGCGAACAGGCGGTCGATCTCACGTGGCGAGTCACCGCCCTGCACAGCGGCAGGTCGGCGCTGGCAGTCGAGGCGATCTCCACCCAAGATGCAGACCTGGCAGGGCAATTTCACCCCTGGCCCACGTCTTTCCGAGAAGGCTGCGGGATCTTGATCGTGAAAAGCCCGCTGGCGGGTGTACAAACGCTGCTCCTTCCGCTGGTCGCTCTCTTGAGCGGTGCTGTTTTGACGCTGGCAGCGCTATATTGGGAGGCTGGCTGTTCAACCTGCTGGGCATCTCCCTGGGCGGATTGCTCGGCTCGCTGGTGACGGCGCTGATCGGGGCGATCGTGCTGCTGTATTTGCTGCGGATCATGAAGAGGGCGTGAGGTACCACCGAAAAAGGAATTAAAAACCACAGGTGCACACATTGTGCTGTGTGCACCTGTTCGTGAATTTACTTCGCTTGAATCTCAACTAACTGCATTAACCTGGATCCGCCTGGTTCGTTTGTCTGACCTGAGCGAGCAAGGCTTCCACCCAATCTTCCGGGCTTACCGGCAGCGCAGCCTCTCCAAAGTGAAGGACATCCGGCAATGGCATGTCGGTTAAGAATCCCGTCTCGTCCATGCCGATATCGCCATTTCCACCCTCGCCCCCGCCGAAAGCCGCCTGCATAGGGGCAATGATCTGCTGAAAATGCGGTTCGAAGATACGCCTGCCTCGAGGGTCTTCCATCCACTGGCGTAAGGTTGATTCGCTGTTCAGTAAACAAGGAAGCTGCAGCGTGGACTGAAGTGCAACGGTGTGTGTGAAACGGATATCGGCAGATGAAGCCCCAATCAAGATGTCGAACGCACCGTCTTCCGTGATCCATTGCTGATATGCCGGATGGTAATAGGCAAAAGCGCGAAAATCGAGCGCCAGGGTTACCGTCCTGGTCTCGCCGGGCTGCAGCTCGACCTTGGCGAAGCCCTTGAGCTCCTTGGGAGGGCGCACCAGTCCTGCCTTGTGATCGTGCACGTACACCTGGACGACTTCTTTGCCCGCCGCATTGCCTGTGTTGGTCACATCCACCGAAACGGTGAGACCATCGACATCTTTGAAAGCTCCCGCCGATACTTTGAGGTTCGAATAGGTGAAGCTGGTGTAGCTCATCCCAAAACCAAAGGGGAACTGCACCGCTGCCTGTTTGGCATCGTAATAGCGATAACCGATGAAGAGGCCTTCGCCGTAGCGCACTTCACCGTTTCCTCCGGGGAAGTTGATGTAGGCGGGTGTATCCACCAGCCGGAGCGGGAAGGTTTCCGCCAGCTTGCCAGAGGGATTGACCCGTCCATAGAGCACGTCGGCTATCGCCCCACCTCCAGCCTGACCCATCATCCAGGCCTCCAGAACGGCAGCCGCGCCGTCTATCCACTCGCCCATCACCAGCGGAGCGCCATTATTCAGGATGACAACGGAGTTTGCCTGGACGGCAGTCACAGCCTTGATTAAGGCGACTTGTTGAGCGCTCAGGTCCAGGTCGGAGCGATCGTAGCCTTCAGACTCCTTGGATTCGGGCAGTGCCAGATACAGCAAAGCCACATCGGCAGAGCGGGCATTCTGGACGGCTGCGTCGATGAGCGATTGGTCGAACACGTCGTCTGCCGGGTATCCCTCGCTGTATGTCAGCTTTGCATCCCCGGCCAATTTTTGCAGCTCCTCGAACGGGCTGTCCACCTGGGTGGGGTTGATGTGCGAGCTGCCGCCTCCCTGGTAATACGCCGCTTTTGCAGCACGCCCAATCACCGCAATATGACGCTGTGCTTTCAATGGCAGCAGCCCGTTGTTCTTCAGCAAAACCATACCTTCGGCAGCGATCTTGCGCGCCAGCGTATGATGGCGAGCGCCGTCAAATGCAGCGCCTTTCGGCGTTTCCGAAGCCTTGAACACGATTCCAAGGATGCGCTTCACCGACTCGTCCAGAACAGATACGTCCAGCTCCCCGGCGCGCACCGCATCGACGACTGCCTGCACCCGATATTTCCTCGGCCCGGGCATTTCCAGGTCCACGCCGCCGTTCAAGGATGCCACCCGGTTGTGCACCGCGCCCCAGTCAGACACGACGAGTCCCTCGAAGCCCCACTCGTGCTTGAGTATCTCCACCAGCAGCCGGTGGTGCTCGGAGACGTAGGTGCCGTTTAGCTTGTTGTAGGCGCACATCACCGTCCACGGTTTTGCTTTTTTGACGGCAGTTTCGAAGGCGGGCAGGTAAATCTCTCGCAGGGTGCGCTCGTCAATCTCGGCGCTGATGGTCAGCCGCAGGAACTCCTGGTTGTTGGCGGCGAAATGCTTCAGAGAAGTGCCCACGCCTTTGCTTTGCACGCCGGAGATAAAGCTGGCAGCCAATTGCCCGGCAAGGTAGGGGTCTTCAGAGAAATACTCGAAGTTGCGCCCACCCAACGGCGTGCGCTTCATGTTGGCGCCCGGACCGAGCACCACATCCACCTTCAGGGCGATGGCCTCTTCCGCCAGCGCCTGCCCCATAGCATAGATCAAATTCACATCCCAGGTGGAGGCTGTGCAGGAGGCGGTCGGGAAGCAGGTTGCGGGCAAACTTTTCTGCGTCATCGAATTGACATCGGGCGTGCGCCGGATGCCGTGCGGGCCATCTGCAACCGTCAATTCGGGCACACCCAGGCGCTCGATGGGCGTGGTCGTCCATGCGCTGGCGCCGGTACACAGGGCGGCCTTCTCTTCAAGAGTCATTTGAGCGATGATGGATTGGATTTTGTCAGGCATGGTGATCTCCTTGAGCAGCATGGCGAAATATTTATTTGGCTGCGCCATGCGCATATGAATCATAGACCGAACGAACTTTAAGCGCCGCCTGCGCCTGGAAGAGCGTCCAGCCGGCGGGCAGCGGCGCAGAGATGCTGGCAATGCGACCGGCGGGCAGGTCAAAATAATTGTCGCTGAAAACGACATCCGACCCTTCCAGCGCACATTCCACCTGGCGCGCCAGAGAATGCGAGAGCAGCTCGATCTGCATCTGCCCTCCTTCGAGGCGCAGCTCAGCCGAGATTTCCGGCTCGACCATCGCAAGGTGCTTGGTTGGCGCGAAGAAGGCGGTCTGCCTGGAAATGATCTGCTCGCCCTGCCACAGTTCGGCGACGAAGACGGTATCACGGCGCAGGGCATCGTTGAGACTGCCGGAAAAATCGAGGCGGCAAACCGGCGTCACATCCAGCGGCGCAGCTTTGACAGGCGCATCGCCCGCTTCCAGCGCCTTGCCGTCCAGCGTTTCCAGCCACCAGCGTACTGACCCTTCCCAGATCTCAAACGTATCATTGGTGACGAAAACGCTCTGTGCGCTCGGCTCGTCTTCGATGGAAAGCAGCAGGGGCGCGTAGAAACGCCGGGCAGCGTAATGCAGGGCCTTCCAGCGACCAAAATAATCTATGCTCGACCAGGAAGCCACCGGCCAGCAGTCGTTAAGCTGCCAGTAGAGCGTGCCAGAGACGCGCCGCGGGTGCCGCCGCCAGTGTTCCACACCGTAGCGGATGCCCTCGGCCTGCAGCACCATACTCAGGTACACCAGCGCCTCGAAATCCTTGGGCAGGCGGAAGGTATCCAGCATCTGCGCCACGATCAGCGCGTTGCCGCTGTCGTGCTTCTGGTGCCGTTCCATGATATAGGAAGTCATGTTCCAGTCGGCCTGCTGCGCATACGTGCGGATGGTGTCCAGCGGTGGCAGCGCCTGGAAACCGAACTCGCTCATAAAGCGTGGGTACTGGCTGCGGTACGCGGTGAACGGCATGCGCCTGTGCCAGACCTCCCAATAATGCGCGTCGCCCTGCTGCTGCCCGTTTGGACTCACAAAGGGAGTATCGGATGAGGGCGAGCTGGGCCAATAGGCGTGATCGGGATCTTCGGCGGCGCACCAGGCGGGCAGCGTTTGGTGGAAGAACGCATCGTAGGCGGCTTTCAAATCCTGGTATTCAGGCCCTTTCCAACCCCAATCCACCCACCCCTCTTCCATCTCGTTGTTGCCGCACCACAGCGCCAGGCTGGCGCGGTGGCGCAGACGGCGGATATTTTCAACCACCTCGATGCGAACATTCTCCAAAAACTCGGCGTCATTGAGGGGATAAACACTGCACGAGAAGATAAAATCCTGCCATACGAGGATGCCGTAGCGGTCGCACAGGTCGTAAAAACGTTCTTCTTCGTAGAATCCGCCGCCCCACACGCGCAGCATGTTCTGGTGCGTTTCCACCGCAGAACGGATCAACCCTTCCAGGTAGGCATCTGAGATGCGGGTGGGAAAAGAATCTGCCGGGATCCAGTTGGAGCCCTTGGCAAAAATGGGCACTCCGTTGACGACAAACGTGAAAGAGCGTCCCCATTCATCGGGCTGCTGGCGCAGCTCGATGGTTCGCAGGCCAAGCTGGTACTGGCGCTGCTCCAGCAGGACGTCCGCCTGACGCAGCTCGACAAAGGCTTTGTAGAGCGGCTGCGCGCCGTAGCCATTCGGCCACCAGATTCGCGCCTCGGGGATCACCACCCGCAGCCTGCTTTCCTCGTCCGGGACGACCGCTGTGCCGGTTTCGAAAACCTGCCCATCCGGCGCAACCAGGCGCAAGATAACAGAGCAAGGCGCACCATCCCGGCTTTGAACGGCTACCCGCGCTTCGACGGTTACCTGGCTCCCGGCATGCTGCTGGCTGAAACCGGCATCCGCCAGGCGGGCGCCCTCCCAGCCTTCCAGGCGAATATCCTTCCAGATGCCTATGGGAGGCAGCTGCGGGCCCCAATCCCAGCCAAACTGGCAGGGCGCTTTGCGCAGGTACGGCCCGCCAGGAATGGCCTGCGAAACGCCCGGCATGGGGCGGGTGGCTTGATGCCGGGCAGCAAAGCGCACGGGGGAGTCAAAAACGATGCGCAGCTCGTTTTCGCCGGCGTTGAGCAGCCGCTTGACGTCCCAGCGGTACTGCCGGAACATATTCTCGGCGCGGCCCAGCTCGCTTCCGTTCAGACTGACGGTCGCCAGCGTATCCAGCCCGTCGCAAACCAACCAGACGTGTGCTTGGTGGAAAAGCTCGGGGCTGGCGGTAAAGCGATGGCGGTATTCCCAATCTGCCTCGGCCACCCACTGAACGCTCTTTTCGTTGTCGCCAACGAATGGGTCGGGGATGCAGCCTGCTACCAGCAAATCGGTATGCACGCCGCCGGGAACGCTCGCAGGCAGCCAATCCTCTGTACCCACCTGGCGAAACTTCCAGGCGCCTGTCAAAGATTGAATTTTCATTTTGTGTTTTCCTATGGATTTAGTTTTCTTTCCAGATATTTTGTAGGAGGCGATAATCGCACAATATGATTCCTTCTGCCTGGACGGCATCCTTTGCCGCTTGAGAGGTCCAGAAATCATAATCCGTCTGGCGCTCATGGTTGTTGGCGGGTTCCAGCGCCAGCAGTTCTGCATTGTCGATCCCCGGGTGGATTGCCCATTCACTCAAGCCGGCGGGTAAGCCGCGCAGCAGCTGAGCGTAACGAGCTGGTTTATCAGCCGGATCGAGCAGGTAGCTGTCTACAAGGTCGTGATCGATGGTGGGCAGACCCTGGCTTTGCAGTTTTTCGATCACGGCTTCTCCCATCACACGCAGCGCTAACCCGTATTCTTTTGCCAGACGGGTCATCAGATCAAAAATATCCGCTCTGCCTCGGATGCGCAGCGAATGCCAATCCAGGTGAGTGGGTTTGAGACCAGCTGCGAGCACTACCTCGATCTGCGACCTGAATTCTTCTTCCAGTTGATCCATCTGCACCTGAGCTAAAAATACGGGCATCGCATCAAAATCATAGAAATAGCCGGCGCCATCCACCAGGGACGGCACCTTTTCCGGGGAGGTCAGTGGACTCCAACGGTTATGGATCGAGTCGCAGATCGCAGTCAGGTGAACGCCAAAGGGAATTTCCGGATGACCGGCGAGGAAATGCATCGCGTCTGGCGCCCCTGAACAGGGAACCATCAAGCTTGTTGAGTGCACCAGGCCTTCCTGCAGTGTGCGGATGATCGCCTGGTTGATTGAGCCGCACATCCCGAAATCATCGGCATTGAGAATCAATAAACGAGCGTCCGCCGGATACCCCAGCAGCCGGTTGGTCTGATTCCTGGTCAGCCTGCTCATTTTGAAATTTCAGTTCTCAAGAGGAATACACAACCGTCGAGAGGTCCCATTCCTCGTGAATCTTGGGAACGTCATTGATCAGGCGTTGGGTGTAAGGCTGTTTGGGGTGCAGAATCACCTCATCCGCGGAGCCGCTCTCGACAAACTTCCCACGCTCCATAATGTAGACACTGTCAGAGACAAAGTACGCCAGGCCAATATCGTGGGTGATGAAAATTACCGTCATACCAATTTCGTTGCGCAGCTGCATCAGCATATCCAGGATGGTTGCGCGGGAGCAGGCATCGATCATCGAGGTGGGTTCATCCGCCAGCAGGATCTTCGGCTTCAGCAGGAAGATGCGGGCAATCATTAATCGCTGCATCTGCCCACCAGACAGCTCGAATGGATACTTGTTGGTCAATTCCTCGAATTTTAAGTTGACAAAGCCGCAGGCTTCTGTCATCAGCTCCACTTTTTTCTCATGCGGAAGCTTGCGACCACCCCGCATGTGGATGCAATCCATCAGCACGGCATCAATTTTATTAAATATGTTGTATGAAGAGTACGGATCCTGAAAAATCGCCTGAATGTTTTTCCAGTATTCTTTTTTCTTGCGATGTGTGCTGATATCGCGCTTATTCCCCTGGAAGTAAATCTCCCCTTCGGTTAAGCTGATCAATCCCAGAAACAGCTTGGCTAACGTGGTCTTCCCGCTGCCCGATTCGCCCACGATCGAGATGACTTCGCCCTCGTAGAGATCGATATCCACGTGGTCAACGGCTACCGTTCTCCGGCGACCGAATCCAAAAACCTTGGTAAGCCCGCGTGCGCTCAGGCAGATTTTTCTTTCAGATGTCTTTTCGGACATTGTGATGAGCCTCCCTTGCGTAGGTTTCTCTCAGCTCTTCTTCGGAGAGGATGCAGCGGTAAGCGCGGTAACCAGCCAGCTCGCGCAGGGGCACAGATATCGACTTGCATTCCGGTCGCACGTACGTGCAGCGCTCGGCAAAGCGGCAGCCCGAGGGTGGGTTTTTGAGATTGGGCGGCACCCCAGGAATAGCAGCCAGTTTAACATCCCGCAGCCCGCTTTCAGGGACTATGATCGAGCCCATCAGGCCTTTGGCATAGGGATGGAGTGGATCGAACACAGCTTGTTTGGCAGTGGCCTTCTCCACGATTTGCCCTGCGTACATGACCATAATATCATCAGTGACATTGTAAAGCAGCGGAAGCTCATGTGTGATGAAAATCAGCGAACCAATCAGCCCGGCTTCCAGCAAATGCTTCAGCATCTTGATGACCATCTTCTGTGAAGTGACGTCCAAGGCGGATGAAGGCTCATCGGCAATCAGCACTTTTGGTAGAAGGATCACGGAGACTGCGATCACCGTGCGCTGCTTCATGCCGCCCGAAAGCTCAACGGGGTATTTTTCCAGCACGCTCGCCGGAAGACCCACAGTCTCGAATAAACCCCTGGCACGTTCATACAGCTCTTTCTTATTGAGGTAAAAGTCATGTGCCTGAACGACATCCTCGATAAAGTTGATGATCTTGCGCGTGGGGTTGAGCGCGTTCATCGCCGCCTGGGGAATATAGGCAATTTCCTTCCCCAGGACTGATTTCCGCACTTCATCAGGATCCATCCCGGTGATATTACGCCCGTCGATGATAATCTCGCCGCTCATATAGTGCAGTGGAGGAAAGTAATATCCCATCAAACTGAGCGCCAGGGTCGACTTTCCGCAGCCGGATTCACCGGCAATGCCCAGCGATTGCCCTTCTTTTACCTTCAGGGAAACTCGATCAACCGCGAAAACACCTTCCCCGAAGCGGGTTATGTACTTTGTTGAAAGCTCCTTAACCTCTAAGAGAACATTTGCCATTCCACTCACCTAGTTCCTCAATGACGGATTGAATACCTGGTCGAGGCCTGTGTTCATCAAGTTCATCGAAAACGAAATTAGAGCGATGACGACAATCACGGGTACGTAGGCCCACCAAAATCCGAGCACTTGCGCCTGGTAGATCAGCGCCCAGTTCATCATCAAACCCAAAGTTGGCACTTCGGTCGTTCTGGGTCCCAGGCCGAAGATCGACAATCCGGCTTCGATCAGGATGCCTGACGAAATCTGCAGGATCAGCGCCATCACCACATACGAGGCGATATACGGAAATATATCTGAGAAGATAATGTGGGCGACCGAGTGACCGGATAGCTTCGACAGGTTCACGTGGTCGCGATCACGCAGCGAGATCACCTGTGCCCGCACCGCCCTGGCAGTCCAGTTCCAGGCGGTAAGCCCGATCACCACGGCGATGGTAAAGGCGCCGCGCTGTTCCTGCCCGATGCTGAATGAAATCAAGATCAACAAGACAAAAGTGGGGATGACGGTAAACAGATTGGTGATGAACACAATCACGTCATCCACAAAACCGCCGACGTAACCCGCCAGCAATCCGAGGATCAAACCGATGACGGTTGCGACCAGGCCTGCGACAATGCCGATCTGCAGCGATACGCCGGTGGCCTTCACCAGCTCCGTCAGCACATCTCGGCCGAAGTTATCGGTGCCCAACGGCAGCACGCGCACGTTTGCAACCTCATTGACATTCACATAATCTGACGGAGTGACGAGGCCTGCCTCTTCCAGAGCGCCTGAGTCCGCGTTCTTTCTGGCAATGATCGCCCCCTCGGTGGATAAAAGTCCGGCAAGCGATGTATTCAACCGGATATAATAATTTCGCTTCGCATTTGTCATCCCGGCGATCTTCACCGAGGGATCGTAATTTTTCACCCACTGATCCAGGAGTTTTTCAGTATTGGCTACATCGATCTCGCCTTCAGGGACGCCTGCCTTCACGAGCCAGTCATGCATTTCAAGGCGATCGTTATCGCTCAGCTTGCTGGCGATGTGCCTGGCAGCTGCATCCTCCAAATGAAGTATATGTTTCGTGGAGCTCAGGCTGTCATAAACATTCACGTAGATCCCCGGTGGGAAGAAAGTGCCCTGACCGATGATTGTTAGCGGATCTGCCTGGACAAACAAGGGATAAAAGATGACGATCAGCAGCATCGTCGTAAAAATGGAGAAACCTAAAACAAATTTACCAGAGCGGAAAACTTCTCGAAGGGTATGCATCATAACGGCATCTCTCTTTAATCAGCCTGTGACGCCTTAATGCGCGGGTCAATGAAGCCGTAAAGAATTTCGATGGCAAAGTTTGCAACCAGCACCATGATGGTTACGATCAACGTGGCTGCTGAAATCAGTGGATAATCTCCGGTCAATATCGCACTCAAAATCGTCGTTCCAAGCCCCGGATAACTGAAGATGCTTTCCGCCACGATCGCGCCGCCGACCATGGTGCCGATGGATAACGCCAGACCGGTCACCTGCGGGAGCATGGCATTTCTGAAAACATAGCCGACGATCTTGCGGTCTTTGATCCCCATCAAGCGGCTGTATTTAACATAATCGGCGTTCAGCTCATAGATAGACATGGAGCGCATGCCAATCGCCTGCCCGCCGATGGCGATCAACACGATCGACCAGAACGGCAGCTGATAATGCACGATCAGCGACCAGATAAAATTCCAGCTGAAGGAGGGGATCAAGTCGTACCCGTATCCCCCCGAGGTTGGAAACCATCTATATTGCACCCCAAAAATGACCATTAAAATAACCGCCATGCCAAATGCCGGGAAATTGCTGATAAAAAGACTGACCGGCATCAGGACCTTATCGTAGCTGCCCTTGACATAGGCAGCTAACGCGCCGAGTGTGTTTCCGATCAGCCAGCCAACGATGATCGCCGGGAACTGCAGGCACACCGTCCACAAGATGGAAGATTTGATGACGTCTGCCACCGTTCTGGGGTACTGGCTGAACGAGTAACCAAAATCACCCCGGGCTACATTTCTCACGTAGATGAAAAATTGTTCGATGATGGGCTTATTGGTGCCAAACAATTCCGTGTACTGCTGATAAATTGCTTGAATCCCGGTTGTATTGCTCATACCCTGGGCAAGCCTCGATACGATAGCTGCCACAGGATCTCCCGGCATCAAGCGCGGCAGGGTAAAATTCAGGGCGAAGGCGAAAACTAAAGTTACTAAGAACCAGAGCAGCTTCTTTAAGAAATACTTCCGGTATGCTTTCAACCGCGCACCTCCGGTAAACACTAAGGCGAGAGGGTACAGGTGTGGTGGGGGGGGGGGGGG
>JBGSTO010000430.1:0-4379 GCA_041736465.1 Anaerolineales bacterium
CTGCGCCAGCGCCCAGGCGCGCCAGCGCGCCGGCAGCAGCCAGCCGCCTGCCAGCGAGATGAGGGCGAGCAGCGCAAGCTGGGTGATGGTCATGCGAGCAACCCCTTCCCGGCACGACACGGATTAGAACACGGATACACGGATTGGATGCGGGTAGGGGCGACCCACGCGAGTGGACAGGCGCGTGGGCGGGCGCGGTGTGCTGGTATTGATGGATGCAAGGTGGTGGAGAACGGGTCGCCCGTGGCGGCAGGCGCACGACACGGATATACGGAAGAGAGGCATTCCCTCGCCGAGAGGTGTTCTCTCCCCCAAAATCCCGTTTTTGGATTTTGGGGGAGGGCAGGGAGGGGGTCGGCGCGCCTCAAAACCCCTGGTAGATCCACTGCGGGGCATCTCCGGCGGTGAAGATCAGCAGCGCGACCAGCGCCAGGTACAGCAAAACAGCGTATAAATTTTCTCTGGTCAGGATGCGGCGCAGCATGCAGTATTCCCCGTTAGCGGTAGCCGCACATCAGCCAGTCGCCGCCCTGCTGCACCACCTGGTAGGTGCGCTCGGCGAGGTCGAGCTCCAGCACCTCGTTGCCGTAGTTGGCGACGATCTTTCCGGTGCAGGATACCAGCGTGGTCTCGCCATCCGCGCCGCTCTCCTGGCAACTGGCCTCTTCCAGGGTGACGGTGACGGCGGCGAAGGATTCCAGCTCGAGCTGGGCGGCGGCTTCCCAATCCGGACAGGAGAGCGCCGCCAGGCGGGCGCTGTCGCGGTCGATAAGAGCCTGAAGATAAGAGAGCACGGCGGCTCCGGGGCCGCTCTGCGCCGCGCCGCTGCAGGCTGAGAGGGTGAGTGCGAGGAGAAGGATCAAAATGCTGTGGTAAAACCAATGTCGCATGGAAGCTACTCCGCTTACCGGGGGTGAACGGGCGCGCTAATTTTACCACCCCCTCCTTGGCCTGAAGGCCATCCTCGAATGCAACCACGAATACTCGAATGACACCACTGGGTGAAGTTATTCGTGAATCGGCGCAAAAAGCTGCCCTATTTGTGGATGGCGTGGATAATTCCGGATCTACTCGGGCTTTTGCCAGGAGAGTAAGTACAGGAATCTTCCCTGGTCGGTGATTTGGCTTAAGCTGCTATCTTTGATGTTGAGCATCCATATTTCCGGCTGCCCGCTATCCGTATTCCCCTGTGTGATTCATTCTGCTATGGCTCGGGATCAGGCTCACTCCATCCATCATGGATAAGGATACTTCTCGCTTTCCGTCGGCTCAATAATCGGCGTCGGGGTAGGCGGGATCAGCTCGGGATTTTGGATATATTCGATAACCCGGTCTAATGGCAGCATGAAATTGTATTGTGAGTTTGAACCTTCATCGTCAACAATCTGAATCGCCTGTTTATTCGAAATATCGAATATCCAGGGTACAGTTGCCCAATGGTAATACTCTCCTTTAGGTACTTCCAGGTAGGAGTCTATATACCGGTGCTTTTTTAAGAACAGTAAGTAGGGTTTGTCCATCTCGAACGATTGATATCGTTCATCGAAGTCGTTGCTCTCGACTTTTAACTGCACTTCTTCTGCTGTTGTACCGTAGGCGCTGGCTACTGCCTTTACCACAAGAACCGTTTCTGGGCCGCTGCCCTTGAGATAGCGCTCAACTTTTACCTCGTATATTTTTACCAGATCATAGATGTCATCGTCTGCTTCCTCAGGATGGACCGAGTTGCGCGCACCATTGAACGTCATGCCTGTATCGACTGCGGTACCGATAACGATCAAATCTGATTTCTCAATCAGCTCTTTATAGGTGTCGGAATACCCAACGATACTTGCACTTGATACTACAACGATTTCTGTTCCAGAGGCCGGAGAGTATAGATCAAGTGGATAAGCGTTTGAGTCGCTCGAAACCCTTGCACAAGCCACAGGTGCAAGCATCAGGCAAACGATAGTGCAGCAGGCTGGCAGAATACGGTGAATTCCCCTGGTGTTGAACATTGCGGGTTCCCCTTTCGAATTGAGCATTGCATAACCCTTCCCTTGTAAAAATATCATATTCATTGGAATTGTATCGTAAATTGCAAATATCCTTTGGCCTGCTCCGGTTCATTGCTGGATTACACGGCAGTTGGTGACATATGTCAATTGCCAAGCCGGGAAAATTCGGGGATAATAATGACACACCAAATAAGGAGAAGCAAATGACGGCAAAAATCATCGATGGAAAAGTAATTGCAGAAGAGCTGCGCAAGGAAGTTGGCGAAGAAGTCGCTAAAATGACTGCGGCAGGGCTGCCCAAACCCGGTCTGGCGACGGTGCTGGTTGGCGAAAACCCGGCTTCACAGGTGTACGTCAGCATGAAGCAAAAAGCCTGCGACCAGCTCGGCATGGAATCGTTCGGCTTCAAGCTGCCTGTCGACGCCAGCCAATCGCAGGTCGAAGGGCTGGTCAGGGAGCTGAACGCCGACCCGCGCGTCAACGGCATCCTGGTGCAGCTTCCGCTTCCCAGCGGGCTGGATGATGAGGCGGTGCTCAACTCGATCAGCCTGGAAAAAGACGTGGACGGCTTCCACCCGATCAACATCGGGCGCCTGGCGCAGAAGGGCCGCGAGCCGCTGTTCGTGCCCTGCACGCCGGATGGCTGCATCTACCTGCTGGACAAGATGGGCGTGCAGTTGAAAGGCGCCAACGCGGTGGTGTTGGGGCGCTCGAACATCGTCGGTATGCCGGTTGCGCTGCTGCTGGTCAAGCGCGACGCCACGGTCACCATCTGCCACTCGCGCAGCAAGGACCTGCCCAGCATTGTGCGCTCCGCTGACATTCTGATTGCTGCCGTAGGGCGCGCCGAGATGGTGCGCGGCGACTGGATCAAGCCGGGAGCGGTGGTGATCGACGTAGGCGTCAACCGCATCGACGATCCCAGCCACCCCAAAGGCTCGCGCCTGGTCGGCGACGTGGCTTACAACGAGGCCAAAGAAGTTGCCGGCGCGATCACACCCGTGCCGGGCGGCGTCGGACCGATGACCATCGCCATGCTGATGCGCAATACCATGCGGGCAGCCAAAATCGCAGCAGGAAAAGTGCCTGCCTGATATAATATAGATGAGTGGACACGCCCCTGCGGGCTGTTCGCTTGTTCAAACCCTGACCGGCTGCAGAGCAATCTGCAGCCGGTCAGGGTTTAACAACCGGTCACAGATTTGCAACTTGTCAGACAATTGACTTTGTACTATTTATTTGATACACTACAATTTGTCTGACAAGTTGTCGCAAGGTTTAAGCAGTTGCGCAGGTTCTGGAATTTCAGCACCAGATGAAATGCAGGAGAAAAGTGTGACCACGCTCCTTGTCAAGAACGCCAAAATCTTAGTTACCATGGATGACCACCGCCGGGAGATAGCCGGAGGTGGTCTTTTCGTACGCGATGGATTCATCGAGCAGGTGGGTGCGAGCGCAGAGCTGCCCGGCGAGGCAGACCAGGTGCTGGACCTGAACGACCATGTCGTTTTCCCCGGCTTGATCAACACCCACCACCATTTCTACCAGACGCTGACCCGCGCCGTGCCCGCCGCTCAGGATGCCAACCTGTTCAACTGGCTGAAGACACTGTATCCGATCTGGGCGCGGCTGACGCCCGATGACGTGCGCATCTCTACCCACACCGCTTTGGCGGAATTGGCGCTTTCGGGCTGTACGGCGGCCTCCGACCACCTGTACCTGTTCCCCAATGGCTCCAGCCTGGACGATGAGATCCACGCTGCCCGCGAGATCGGGGTGCGCCTGCATGCTTCCCGCGGCTCGATGAGCCTGGGCGAGAGCAAGGGGGGCCTGCCGCCCGACAGTGTGGTCGAGGACGAAGACGCCATATTGAAGGACTCGCAGCGTCTGATCGAACGCTACCACGACTCGCGCCCGGGTGCTCACACCCGCATCGTGTTGGCGCCGTGCTCGCCGTTCAGCGTGACAACCGACCTGATGCGCCAGAGCGCCCTGCTGGCGCGCCAGTACGGCGTGCACCTGCACACCCATCTGGCGGAAACGCAGGACGAAGAGGCTTTCTGCCTGCAGAAATTCGGCTACCGCCCGGTTGCTTACATGGAGTCGCTGGGTTGGGTGGGTCCGGACGTGTGGTTTGCCCACTCAGTGCACGTGGACGAGGCCGAAATCGGCGTATATGCCCGCACGGGCTGCGGAGTGGCGCACTGCCCCACTTCGAACATGCGCCTGGCTTCCGGCATCGCCCCCATTCTAAAAATGCTGCAGGCGGGTGTGCGCGTCGGGCTGGGCGTGGAAGGCTCTGCCAGCAACGACGGCTCCAGCCTGCTGGAGGAAGTGCGCCAGGCGATGCTTGCGGCGCGCGTGCTGGCGGGTCTGCGC
>JBGSTO010000467.1:0-2303 GCA_041736465.1 Anaerolineales bacterium
GTGATTTCTGAAACCGGGAAGCCAGCCTGTGCTGATGCTTCAGCAAGCGTCAGCAGCGATGGTGCTTGCCATTCGACCGGCACAGCCTCGGCGGTGGCTTTTGGCAACCCGCTGGAAATTTTGTTCTCATATTGCTCGGCATAGGTTGGCTCGTTCGAGAGCACCAACCTGCCCAGGCGCAGGATCAGCTCCTGGGCATAGCTGCGAGCGGCTGGGGAGATAAGGAACGCCAATACAAAGAGCAGTACTGCCAGGGAAAACCCCACTGCCAGGCGGCGCAGCTGAAAAGATCGATTATTTTCAGGTTTGTTCAGCTTGCGGTAGAGCGACTCGGTAAATTCCTGCCGCGGAGGTCGCTGAAAATCGGTTAGAAATTGGTCATTCATTGGATCTATCCCATTTCTCACGCAGAGACTTGACAATGCGGTGCAGAATCACGCCCACGTTGGATTCCGAGTATCCGCTGAGGTTGGCGATGGCGCGGTTGGTGAGCCCGGCGCCGTATTTGAGCGCCACCAGCTCTCGTTCACGATCGTCGAGCTGAAAAAGCAGGGCGTTGAGCTGCTCCAAATCAGCCTGTCTTTGCACGGTTTCATCCAGGTTTTCATCCGCACACAGGTGGTGCACTTCATCCAGAGCGACCTCCACCTGCCGCTGGCGGTAGTGGTCAATCGCTACCCGCCGGGCGATCGTAAACAACCAGGTGGAGAAAGCGGACAGGTCATGGCGGTACTGGCTGCGTTTCAGCCAGGCTTTCTCGAAGGTAACAGACGTCAGGTCTTCGGCAAGGGCATTATCGCCAAAGCGATAACGAAAAAAGTTATAGATGCGCGGCATTTGTTCGCGGTAAAGCGCTTCGAAATCAGCGCTGCTCGCCGGCGCCAGGGGCCAGGGCCAGGGTTTCGCTCGAGTGGACATCTTGATAAATTATACGGAACAACGAGGAATCTATTACAAAAAACCGCTCTCCGGCAGCAATTGAATAGCTGATTTAACCGGCTTGAATCAGGCCTGCTCCAATTCAGGAGTGCGCCCGAGCAGGCTCAATTCACGCAGGTGGCTGGCGAAAGCTGCGCGCCAGGTGGTGTAGCAGTGGTACCGGATTCCGAACTCTTCGCACGTGGCTCGTACGATCGGCGCCAGGCGCGGGTAGTTCATGTGGCAAATGTGCGGCAGCAAGTGGTGCTCAACCTGGTAATTCAGCCCACCGACATAAAAATTCAACAGCCAGTTGTGCGGCGCGAAATCGGCGGTCGTCTCGACCTGATGCACTGCCCATTCGTTTTCGATGTGCTGCGGGCTGCCGACAGGCTCCGGGAAGGCGGCTTCACCGTTGATATGCGCCAGCTGAAAGACGACGCCCATGACCAGGCCCACCGTCAGCATAACAATCAGCCAGCCGACCAGCACCTGCCACCAGGGAAAGACCAGCAGCGGAAGCACGAACATGAGCACGAGGTAGAGCAGCTTGCCAAACCAGAACGTGACCTTATCTGCCGCGCTCATGTTCGGGTACACATGATTGGCGTCGGACTTACCGGTAAACACCATCATGAAGTCACGCAAAAAAAAGTCGAAGCCGATCAGGCTGTATATGACAGGGAAATACCAGGCCTGAGCCTTGTGCAGCGGTTTCCACGGCACTCGGGGAGTGAGGCGCATCAGCCCAAACGTCTCGACGTCGTCATCGAAACCGGCTATGTTGGTGTAGGTATGATGCCACACGTTGTGCTTGGTGCGCCAACGAAACCCGCTCATTCCCAGCAGCTCGGCGCTCAGGCTGAACAGTTTGTTGACGATCGGGTGATTGGAGTAGCCGCTGTGGTTGGCGTCATGCATGACGTTGAAACCGACCGAAGCAATCGCCAGCGCCCACACCAAGCACAAGCCAATGTTGATCAGGGGAGGAAAGTTTCCAAGCAGTAAAAGCAGATACGTGCCCAGCCACCATGCCAGCACCACCGCAGTCTTTGCGTACATCGCTGGCACGTCGCGCCCGGGGAGATGGTTGTCGCGCAGGTATGCATTGACGCGCCCGTTAAGCACTTTTTGGAAATTGCGGTGCTGTTTGAACCGGAGACTTCTAGCGGATGGTTTCCGAGCGGCCTTTACAGGAGTGGGCATTTCGATTCTCTCTTTTCATGGCTTTGTTCGTCCAGCCGGTGGGCTGCCTGGTTTCTCAAGCGGGGAGGGTATAAACCCTTTATATCGTTAATCGGACAAAGATGGAAGGCCCCCCTTTCATCCGGATCAAATCAGCTCCTGGTGAAACGCGATTTTTGCGCCAGGATCAAGATGTGTTC
>JBGSTO010000489.1:0-7979 GCA_041736465.1 Anaerolineales bacterium
ACAGTGATCGCCGACCTGCCGGCGGGCAGCTATGAAGTTGTGGTCATCCCCGCCGAGCCGGGCTGGCCGGAAAGCTCCAGTGTGGTGACGCTGGATGGCAGCACCCATGCCGAGGTCAGCTATCCTTACAACCCGAGCAACCTGCAGACGATCAGCGGCTACGCGTATTGGGATCGCTGTGTGCCGTCCGGGGTGCGCGGGAATGGCAGCTACTGCACGGAAACCAACATCCCCAGCAACAACGACATCCCTGTGACGTTGTACAACGCCGGCGGGACGATCATCAGCTCAACGCTGACAGCCGCCGGCGCAGGCTGGAACACCGGCTACTATGCTTTTTCGAACCTGCCGGTGGGCGGCTACCGGGTGGAGATCAGCCTGCCCGGCGGTTTCACCGCCCAAACGCCTGTTTCCGCCTGGCGCAGCCTGGATGGCTACGGTTCGCCAGAACAGCTTAATTTCGGCTACCAGCGCACCGAAAACCGCTCGCTGACCGGATACGCTTTTTACGATGTCAATAACAACGGCAGCTATGATACCGGCTGGGATGATCCCTTTGCCGGCGCAGAGGTGACTGTCTCGACCCTGGGGGGGACGGTAATCTCCACACACACCACCGCCTCCGACGGTTCCTTCACCGTGACATCCATCACCAGCGGAGAGTACCGGGTCGAGATGGTTACGCCGGATCTGCAGTTAGCGCGCATCGCTGTCGTGCCCGCGGCGGGTGGTGTGCCCTGGGTGCAGTTTCCGCTGCCACCCAACGACAACCTGCCGCGTGCGATTGTCTTCGTAGACAGCAACCAGGATGGCCTGCCCGGCTCGACCGAGCAGCGATTGGGGGGGGTGGGCGTCGAATTGTACAGCCAGCAGTGCGGCGGTATCGCCGCGCCCATCGAAACCAAAACGACCAACAGCGACGGCCTGGCGCTCTTCACCAACCCGCTCAGTTTACAAGCAATGATCAACGCCCCGGCAGCGGCTGCAGCTGCGCCCGGCAGCTCTCCCGGCTGCGTCAAAATTGTAAGCGCCGATCTGCCTGCAAATGTTCTGCCTGCCAATCCCAATGGCACCGCCATGCCCAAGAACAGCGGCGTGCCGGTGCTGCTGCCCGTGTACCCGCAAGGAACGCTGCTGGTGCAGGTCTTTTGGGATGTGGATGGCGACGGGACGTACGATAGCAATGAACCGCTGCTCAGCAGCGGCACGGCCTCGGTGGGCGGGCAGACCAAGAGCTACAGTGAAAATGGCGCCATCTTTGTGCTGGCTGAGGGCAGCTACAGCCTGAACGCAGTTCCGCCAGCCGGCTACCAGATCAGCGCGGCGTTGCCCATCAATGTAGTGGTAGGAGCGTGGGCGACTCCGCTGAAAATTGCCGCGCGAGTGGCGGGCGGCATCAATGGGGCGGTCAACGGGCCCAATGGTGCGCTGGCTGGTTTAACCGTGCGCCTGACCAATCTGGCGACCAACCAGGTCATCGATACGCCTGCCGCTTACGGCTGCGCCGGCTGTTCCGGCGACGCGCTCTACCAGTTTGCCAACCTGCCCGGCGGTCAATACCGGCTGAGCATCCCCACCCCACCGCCGGGCCACATCCTGGCGGACGAGCCGGTCGTCAACTATACTGTCGGGCAGACGATCCAGCAGAACCTGACCCTCAACTCGCTGGGCTATCTCAGCGGCTCCGTATATCTGGATAACAACGCCAACGGGCAGCGCGATAACGGCGAAGCAGCCGCGCCTGGCTATACCGTGACCCTGTTGAATGATGGCGGTCTGCCTGTCCAGACGGCCGCGCCGGATGCCAGCGGCGTCTATATGTTCGACAACCTGACCGCAGGGGTGCGCTATCTGGCGACGATCGACCTGTACGTCAGCCCGGCAGCCAGCCTGAGCGACAGCCTGACGGAAGCGCCCGGCTGGTTCCTGCCGGGGATGCAGCTTGTGCAGGCGGATTTTGGCATCTTCCAGGGGGGCGCCGATTACAGCTACAACACCGTGTTCGGCCGGGTGACAGCCAATGGCACCGGCGTTGCGGGGGTGCGCATCGGCTATTTCGAGTGGATAGCCGGGCAAGGCTGCAGCCAGACCAATCCTTCCTGGCAGAACCTGGAGACCTTCAGCGACATCCACGGCGACTACAAGCTGCTGACCTGGATGCTGCCGGGGAACGCGCACACCTACTGCATCGCGGCGCGGGAAGCGCCCGGCTACCAGCAAAGCTACAACCCTGCCACCCCGGCTACCGGGTCCAATTTCAGCTACCAGACCACCGGCGGGGCAATCGTCTACCAACCGGGCTACTGGGAGCGGAACATCAGCCTTCTCCCATCTGCCGCGCAGGTGAGCGGCCTGAACGCCGGCGCAAGCGTGTACTGGTCGGCATTCCGCGATGACAACCTGAACGGGACATGGGACGGCGATGAGCCGGCCCTGCCCGGCGTGAGCGTGGGCGGCGATACGACCGGTGTGATCGGCGGCCTGGGCAATGGAATGCAGGCGCTCTCCATCGTATCCCCGGCGGGCTACCTCCCCGTGCAGGGGAGCAGTATCTCCGTCTGGCTGAATGGGGCTGGTGTGGCCCTGCCGCCGCTGGCTTTTCGCTTCAGCGCTGTGCTTTCCGGGCAGGTTTTTAGCGACGAGGACGGCGACGGTCGCCAGGGTGTGCACGAGCCGGGCGTGCCCGGCGTGAGCCTCAGCCTGACTGGCCCGGCGCAGGCCAACGCCACCACTGGCAGCAGCGGTCGCTTCTCCCTTCCCAACCTTCCCGACGGCGTCTACAGTGTGAGCATCATGCCGCCGGACGGTTATGCGGCTGTACCGGACCAGACTATCACGCTCAGCAGCGGCGCTGCTTTCAGCCTGCCCCTGCATCTCCTGGCGCAGCTCTCCGGCGCCATCTATGCAGATTGGGATGGCGATGGGCAGCGCGGCGGGGATGAGCCGGCAGAGATCACACCGCTCACGGTCAGCGCAGCAGGGCTGGGTGAGACGCGCACCGCTCTAGGCAGTTTCCGCTTCTGGAACGCGGCCAACGGCAGCTACTTGCTTACAACCGGCTGGCTGGCGGTGGACCCGGTGACTGCTGGAGTAAGCAGCAGTGGGGACGGCGCCGTCGCTTTGCCAGCCGTACCAGCGGGTGTGGTGCGCGGCACCGCCTGGCTGGATCGCAATGGCGACGGCAAGCGCCAGCCGTGGGAATCGCCGCTAGCGGGTGTGAATGTGTCGTTAGGCGGCGCTCAATCCATGGTTAGTGATCAAGATGGGCGCTTCATTTTCTATAATGTCACTCCCGGAGATTATGCGCTGTCCGTTGATTTGCCAGCCGGCTTGAAGGTCAGCCTCCCATCCGTCAGCGTCGCAGAGGAGCGCGGCGCAGCGGTTGGGCTGCCGGTCGCAATGAATACCGGTTTCACCATACACCTGCCGTTGATCAATCGATAAAATCGCGTGGGATACCGAAACGCCCGGATCAGTTCTTCCGGGCGTTCAGGATTCTTTTTTGATCTGCCATCCTGAGCGCCGGCCCGCAGGGACGGTCAGCGAAGGATCTAGATTTTTCACTTGACAGGGGGAGAAACCAGTCATAGAATTCAAGTATTCTATAAAATACTTGAATACAGGTCAAGACCTATGGAAAATAAACACCAGTCGAAAATGAAGCTTTACGAAGTGTTTGCGCAGCTGGCTGGTGCGCTGGCTAATCCACACCGGTTGGACCTGCTTGATTTGCTGCTGCAGTCGCCGCGCACGGTCGAAGATCTGGCGCGCCAGGCCTGTATGAGCGTTGCGAATACCTCCCAGCACCTGCGGCGGCTCAAGCAGGCTAATCTGGTGATCGATCAGCGAGACGGGCTGTTCATCCGTTACCGCCTGGCCGATCCGGCGGTCGCGCATTTGTGGCTGGAGCTGCGCAGCGTAGCGGGCCGGCAGATGGCGGAGGTAGACCGGGCTTTGGACGCTTACCGCCCGCGACGCCATGATTTTGAACGGATATCCATTGATGAGCTGCGGGCACGCATGGAGCGGGATGAGGTCGTGCTGCTGGACGTGCGGCCCGAAGTCGAATTTCAGGCAGGCCACCTCCCCGGCGCAGCTTCTATGCCCTTGGATAAACTGCGGCAGCGTCTCGAAGAGCTCCCTCCAGGCAAGCTGATCGTTGCTTATTGTCGCGGGCCATACTGCGTTATTGCCGACCGGGCGCTTGAGCTGTTGGTTGAGAGAGAATTCAAGGCAGCCAGGTTGGAAGAGGGTGTTGCGGAATGGCAGTTTGCAGCCAACCGCATTGCAAGCTGAATCCGGGTAAAGCCATCTCAATGTTCTTGGTGCCTTGCAGTCGCCAGGAAAAACAATCTCGCAGGAGAAATCTCATGACCGAAGGTACAAAGCGCTACCTGTTCATCATCAATAACGCGCCTTATGGAGATGAGCGCCCCTTTAACGCCCTCCGGCTGGCTCACAACCTGCTCAAACGCGAGGGTACGCAGGTCAGTGTTTTCATGACCGGTGATGGCGTCTTCTGCGCCAGGAAGGGACAGAAGACGCCGGATGGGTATTACAACATCGAGCGCTTGGTGAGGGCATTGGCGGCGCGTGGCCGGGTGGCAACCTGAGGCTCCTGCTGTGAAGCTCGCGGGCTCGGGCTGGCAGATCTAACCGATGGCGTGGTGATGGGAAGCTTATCCGTGCAGGGTGATTGGACGGTTGAGGCAGGTCAGGTGCTGGTGTTTTAGATGTGTCGTGTTGGAGATTGGCCGGCGATCTCATAGAGAAGGATTCATGGACGATAGAAGAATCACGCTGGGTCTAAGGGCCAACTGGCAGCAGTTTACACTGCTGGTTATCGTCAACGCGTTTGTGGGCGCGATGGTTGGGCTGGAGCGCACGGTCGTTCCGCTGATTGCCGAACAGGATTTCGGCCTGGCTTCTCGCTCGATCGTACTCTCCTTCCTGGTCAGTTTTGGAATCGTCAAAGCGTTGTCCAATCTGTTTGCCGGTCGCATGTCGGATCGGCTGGGGCGCAAGCGCATCCTGGTCGCCGGCTGGATGGTCGGCTTGCCGGTGCCGTTCCTGATCATCCTCGCTCCCACGTGGGGCTGGATCGTTTTCGCTAACGTGCTTCTGGGCGTCAACCAGGGGCTGTGCTGGTCGACCACGGTGATCATGAAGATCGACCTGGTTGGACCGAAACGGCGCGGCCTGGCGATGGGGCTGAACGAGTTCGCCGGTTATCTGGCGGTATCGTTTTCGGCGCTGCTGACCGGCTACCTGGCTGCCGTGTACGGTTTGCGCCCAGCCCCTTTTTACCCGGGCATTGTCTTTGCCGTACTGGGCCTGATCTTCTCCATCTTCTTTGTTAAGGAAACGAGCGGGCATGCGCACATCGAAGCGGGGCGCTCGCCTGAGCATACCGGCTTGCGGTCAGGCTCTGAAAGCTCTCGTGCGGATCACCAGCCTAGCTTCGCTCAAATCCTCCTGCTGACAAGCTGGAAAGACCGCGCGCTGTTCGCCGTCAGCCAGGCCGGGATGGTGAATAACCTGAACGATGGCATGGTCTGGGGATTGGTTCCTATTTACCTGGTGGGCGCCGGACTGCCGCTCGAACAGGTGGGCGTGGTGGCTGCAGTCTATCCAGGGGTCTGGGGAATAAGCCAGCTTGTGACGGGGGCGCTCAGCGACCGGTGGGGGCGCAAAGGCTTGATAGCGAGCGGGATGTGGATTCAAGCACTCGGGATTGGTTTATTTGTGATTGGAGAGAACCTGCTGGCCTGGCTAGGCGCATCGGCGCTGCTGGGAATCGGTACCGCGATGGTTTACCCGACGCTCCTGGCGGCTGTATCCGATGTAGCACATCCAGAATGGCGTGCTTCGGCTGTGGGAGTCTACCGCCTGTGGCGGGATGGCGGGTACGCAGTTGGCGCGCTGCTTGCAGGCAGTCTGGCCGACGCTGGCGACGCCGCCGGCATCGCCGGTATCCCGTTTGCCATGCTGATCATTGCTGTCTTGACCTTCCTTTCGGGTGTAATTGCCGCAGTTGTAATGTACGAAACTCTCCCGGCCCGCCGATCGGTCGTTCAGACTGGAGATTCAAACAGATTTGAGCCGGGGAATCAGGCAAAATTGGAATAGCATGATCGGATTTTAGCGCGCTGGAGGCCGGTCATGAATTGCTGCCAATACCAGGGAATTGAGGAATTATTCAATTAAAGCGATATAATTTATCCGGTTTATTGGTTTGTTCTCTGGAAGGCGTTTCATGGTTTCTCGTCCTGAGCAGCCGGCGAAGATCCGTTTGTTAGGTTCTTTTGAAATCCAACTTGGGGAACGGTTCTTATTTGCGCAAGACTGGCCCCGAAAAAAAGCTGCGGCCTTGTTGAAACGGCTGGCGCTCGAACGTCGCCTGTTGAAAGACCAGGCAATCGAATTCCTGTGGCCGGATGCCGGTTTCGATACAGGCGCCAATAACCTGTACCGGACTATCCACGTGCTGCGCCAGACCCTCGACACGAACCTCGGTCAAGGCGCAGCCGAAGTGATCTTTCGCTTCGAAGACGGTATCTTGAGCCTCGCCTCGCAGGTATGGGTTGATACCCAGGAGTTCGAGCAGTTGTGTGCTGCATCGGCGGCGGGGCACCTCGATCAGCGCTCTGCTGCCCTGGAGCAGGCGCTCAGCCTCTACCGAGGAGACCTGCTGCCCGATGACCGGTACGAAGAGTGGACGCTGGTATCGCGCCAGGAACTTTTTCGCCGCCAGCGGGAAGCTCGTCTGGCGCTGGCAGCCTATCGCCGTGATCGCCGCGATTACCCCGGGGCAATCCTGCTGCTCACCCCACTGCTGGCATCTGATAAAGCCGATGAGCCCGCCCATCGCGAGCTGATGCGCCTGTACACCCTGTCCGGCCAACGCCACGAAGCGCTGCGCCAGTATCAAGCCTGCGTGGATGCACTGGCAGAAGAGATCGACGCGCCGCCCGCACCTGAGACTGCTGCCCTGTATGCGCAGATTCTCAGCGGTGAGCTTTCCCCGCCGCCTGCTCCGGTACATACGCTCTGGTCGCCGCCTGCGGCGATCGAGCTGGAGACCAGGCGCCGCGCGCCGCTGGCCGGCCGTAGCTCCGAGCTCGAAAAACTGCGCACCTGGATGCAGATAGAGCGGCACGGTCAGGGGCGGACGATCCTGATCGCCGGCGAATCAGGTGTGGGTAAGACACGCCTTGCGTACGAAGCGCTGCATACCGCAGCCGCTGCCGGGATGATCACCCTGGTTGGCGCGGCTTATGAGCAAGAGGGGCAGATGGCTTACCAGCCCTTCATTGAGGCATTCGACCGCTATCTTGCCGAACACCAACGCTCCCCCGATGAGAATCCGATTACCAGCTTCAAACCACGCGGGAACGGCGACCCCCAACAGGAGCAGTGGGCGTTGTTCAATACCACGGCGGCTTTCCTGGCAGGGCTGGCGTTGACGTTGCCGGTTGCCCTGTTGGTCGATGATTTACACGCCGCCGACGAGACCAGCCTGCATCTATTCCATTACCTGGCGCGCCAAACACGAGAAGCACCGGTGGTTCTGTTGGCAGCTTACCGCAGCGATCTTGCATTCGCCGAGCGAATGCAGGGCGAGGCGGCTGCAACGACTTTTGGCGCACTGCTCAATGCCCTCTATCGCGAACGCTTATGTGAGACGGTGACACTTGCGCCGCTTGAGGAGGGCGCCACATCCAGCGTTGTAGCTCATGTGCTGGGTGGGGAGGCGGCGCCAGAGGTAGGAAAGACGGTTTTCGAGTTTACCGCAGGCAATCCGTTCTATGCCGAAGAAGTAGCGCGTGCCCTGCTCAAATCTGGGCAGGTGGAAGACCATGCCGGACTGTGGCGGCTGCGCCCCGGCGCGGAGCTGCGTATCCCGGCAGACCTGGCCGAGCTGCTGCGCGAGCGGGTGAAGCGCCTTGGGGCACCCGTTGAAGAAGCTCTCACTGCGG
>JBGSTO010000496.1:0-7183 GCA_041736465.1 Anaerolineales bacterium
GGCAAAATGGATCACACCGGGCTGACCGACTGCCAGTCCTGCCACACCCGTCCCTCGGGTCACTACGCCGGGCAGTGCTCGCAGTGCCACAACCCCGGCTCCCCCTGGCAAAATGGCAAGATGGATCACACCGGGCTGACCGACTGCCAGTCCTGCCACACCCGTCCCTCCGGGCACTACGCCGGGCAGTGTTCGCAGTGCCACAACCCCGGTTCCCCCTGGCAAAACGGCAAAATGGATCACACAGGGCTGACCGACTGCCAATCCTGCCACACCCGCCCGGCGAATCACTACCAGGGACAGTGCAGCGCCTGCCACAACCCCAACTCGCCCTGGCAAAACGGCCAGATGGATCACAGCGGGCAGAATGACTGCCAATCCTGCCACACCCGCCCGGCGGATCACTGGAGCGGGCAGTGCTCGCAGTGCCACACGCCCTCGAACGGCTGGAATAATATCCGCGTCAACGGGCATACCTTCCCGATGACGCATGGCAAAGCGGGCGAGGTTTGTTCCAACTGCCATGTGAACAACCAGCGCAACGTGAACTGTTTTCGCTGTCACGACAAAGCCAAGTTGGATAACAAGCACCTCGAAAAAGGGATACCTGACTACGCTTCCCGCTGTATGGAATGCCATGGAGATGGAAAGAAGCCTTGATCAATCCATTGCGAAGCGATCTCATAAATTAAAGAAACTCATTTAAGCGTACCGATTTACCCCGGCCGGCGTCTTAAGGTAAGAAGGCTGTTCTATTACGCGCGCACGGAGGGCCGGGCAATGAGTGGAAAGAGTGGTATCTCCCTGGTAGGAGCAGGTTTGCTGCTGATTCTGGCGGCAGCCGTTATGGGGGTGGTAGATGTGCGGTCTGTCTCGGCCGCACAGGGTGTCTCATTTGAAAGCGTTGTGCCCGCGCAAGCCGTATGGGCTGTTTCCCCGCAAGCGGAAACCGCTGCAGTTCACCATTACCCGCAGCGCTGCAACAACTGCCACGACTTTACCGGGCAGTGCTTGATCTGTCACCAGGCGGACCGCCCTGCCGGTCACTATCAGATCGAATGCCTCGCCTGCCATTCCCCTGGCGACTGGAAGCAGGTAGCGGTCAATCATTCCCACGCCGGGATGATCGACTGCCAGAGCTGTCACCTGGAAACCCGCCCGGAAGATCACTTCGAAGGTCAGTGCTATACCTGCCATATCGCCCGCAGCTGGCTGCCGCCCATCTACCCGCACATGCTGCCCGAGACCGCCGATTGCGCCGCCTGCCACCAGGAAGCCGCACCCGCTGTTCACCCCATGTGGCAGTGCTCCGAATGCCACGTTCCCGGAATCTGGAAACCATCAACCTTTACGCACAGCGATCCAAGAGCCGCCGACTGCCTGGTCTGCCATGCCGCTTCTCGACCACCGGACCACTTCCAGCAGCAGTGCTCCGCCTGCCACCGTCCCGGCATCGGCTGGCGCTTCCTGCACATCAACCCGGAACAGTTGGACTGCGCCGGCTGCCACTCGGTGACGGCGCCAGCCAACCATTACCAGGCGCAGTGCTCTGCCTGTCACAATACCCGCGCCTGGGAACAAGCGCACTTCAATCATAGAGCTGCCAACGCCACCAACTGCCAGTCGTGCCATACTCCTCCCGCCAGGCACTACCCGGGGCAGTGCAGCAACTGCCATA
The DNA here is from genome assembly GCA_041736465.1 of Anaerolineales bacterium. Classification (GTDB taxonomy): domain Bacteria; phylum Chloroflexota; class Anaerolineae; order Anaerolineales; family UBA4823; genus JAJUJL01. The sequence goes on from JBGSTO010000496.1 coordinate 1,679, forward strand.
CGTACAACGCACCCTGGGAAAAAGCCAGGATGAACCACCAGGGGCTGACCAACTGCGACTCCTGCCACACCGCCCCGGCCGGTCACTACTCCGGACAGTGCAGCAACTGCCACAACCCGGATAGGTCGTGGCAAAACGTAGATATGGATCACAGCGGACTGACCGACTGCGACTCCTGCCACACCGCTCCGGCAGACCACTACACCGGAGAGTGCAGCAACTGCCACAACCCGAACAAGTCCTGGAATGACGTAGACATGGATCACAGCGGGCTGACCGACTGCGAGGACTGCCATACCGCCCCAGACGGTCACTACCGCGGCCCGTGCAATGTCTGCCACAACCCCAATGTCCCCTGGGAAGAAGCGACCAAGGGAGGCGGCTGATCACATATTGATCTTAACTGTCATTGCGAAGGCGGCGACTGAAGCAATCTCCCTGCCGGCAGGGGGACTGCTTCGCTTCGCTAGTGACATGCCGGTTTCTTAAGAGGCCATTTTGCGTGGCCCATAAAATGCGACCAGCTTTTACTGCGCGGCGAACCCGCTCAAGGCGTGATCACCGTGCGAATGTACGCACTGGAAGCCTCCAGCTCGTCCAGCACCCGGTTGATAGCCGCAGCCTGCAGCGGTATGCGCCGGTTGATCAGCGGCTCCACGTCTAACCGCCCCGAGCGGGCGTATTCGAGCAGCTCCAGGATCTCGCTGCCCAGGTGATCGGCAACCCCGATGATGCTGGCCTGCTTGCCCAGCAGCTCGGTATAGGTGGCAATCTCCACCGCCTGGTCGGCGATGCCGGCAATGGCTGCCCGCCCAAAGATGCCCAGCGACTGCACCGCCTGGCGGATGGTGACCGGCAGCCCGATCAGCTCTACCGCCACATCCACGCCGCCTCCGTTGGTCATCTCACGGATAACCCGCACCGGGTCGCCCTGGGTCGCATTGACCGCGATGGCGCCCATGCGCTGCGCCAGTTCCAGCTTGGCGGGCTGCACATCCACCGCATACACCTCCCGCGCCCCCAGCGCCTGCGCCAATTGCAGCGCCGAAAAGCCCAGCCCGCCCATACCGAAGAGCGCCACCCGCTCGCCGGCCTTCAACCCGGCGACTCGCAGGGCGTGCAGTGCGGTGGCGGACGAGCACATCATCACCGCCCCGGCTTCGAAAGAGATCTCCTCCGGCAGGTGGAAGACGCTGCGCGCCGGCACAACGATGTACTCGGCGTAGCCGCCGTCGGCATACTTGCCGATCATTTTGCCGCTGGCGCAAAACTGCTCGCTGCCCTGGTAGCAGTACCGGCACTGCCCGCAGGTCAGCAGATAGTGCAGGCACACCCGCTCGCCGGACTTGAAATCCAGCACCTGCCCGCCCACCGCCTCGACCACCCCGGCGACCTCGTGCCCCAGCGTCAGCGGCAGCGGGGAGACCGGCGAGCGCCCGGCGCGGTAGTGGGCATCGGAGTGGCAGATGCCGGCAGCCCTCACTTGCACCAGCACATCCCCATCCCCAACCGGCGGTATGGGCAGATCGAATTCATTCAGCGGCAGACCGGGCTGTACCAGGCGGACGGCTTTCATGGCTTACTCCTTGTTTGATGTGTCATTCTGAGGGAGTGCAGCGACCGAAGAATCTAGATCCTTCGCTGTCCAATCCGCAGGATTGGCTCTCAGGATGACATCCATGTGCGCGGCATGGGCTCAATCCACACCGCGCACCGGGTAATTATTTCAAGACGCTGCGCTCCAACCCCAGGTGCGAGATGATAATCTCCAGCGGCCAGTGGCGGTGCTCGTCGAAAGCCGTACGCGCGTCCAGCAGGGCGCGCTTCTTCTCCTCTTTGTGGCGCACAAACAGCCCCGAGACCTGCTTGCCCTCCAGGTATTCGGCGATGCTGGCATTCGTGCCGCTGCTGTTGGCAATCGCCTCCCGTACCAGTTCTTCCAGGGCCTGCCGGTAAACGCCGATATCCATAGGAACACTCCTTCAGGAACACCCCTTCAGGAGCACTCCCTGAGGAGCACTCCCTCCGAATGCTGTGCCGCGCGTTCAGGTTTTCGCGCAGCGTACAAGCTATGTCTATTGTATCTCAGAAAAAGCTGCAGCAAAACAGGGTCTACGCGGCGCAGCACTGCCGCATAGACCCTGTCGGGTGCACGGGTTGTTCAACCTGCAGGTTCTGGCTTACAGCAGCAAAACCAGCAGCAGGAAGGGAGCCAACAGCACCAGCAGGACCACACCGACCACAGCCAGGACTGCGATCACCAGCCCGATGGCGGAGCCGAGCAGGCCCAGCACCAGGCCGATAACGCCTCCCACCAGTCCGACAACCAGTCCGAAAATGCCTCCCACAATACCAACGATCAGCTCGATTAGCGCCACAGCAGCACTCTCCTTTCTATTTAATCAGGCGGGGTCCTGGGGCAGTTGGGGGATGGTTTTCATCGCCGTCCGTCCCAATAAACCGCTTCTGTGAAGATATACGTAACCAGCGGCGCAAGGTTGCAGTCTCGCCGGGGCAGCTTACAGAAAATAATTAAAGTAAAACAAAATAAAATTGAAATTTAACGCCAAAGATATTGACATTTCAAAAAAGTGATATAAAATATTTAATTATGCAGGACAAGCTGTTAGCTTGTCCGTGAATTTGACAGGGCAAGCTGACCACCTGCCCTACCTGAGGAGAACAAGCAATGAGCGAAGCAGACACGCTGCAAGACAAACGCTGGAGGACACCTTTCTTTACCATATGGAGCGGGCAGGCCATCTCGCTGTTGGGCTCCCAACTGGTCCAGTTCGCCCTCATCTGGTGGCTGACACGCAGCACCGGCTCGGCTACAGTGCTGGCCATCGCCAGCCTGGTAGGTCTGCTGCCCCAGGTGCTGCTCGGCCCGTTGATCGGCGCCTGGGTAGACCGCAGCAACCGCCGCCTGATCATGATGATCGCCGACAGCACCGTCGCCCTGGCGACCCTGCTGCTGGCGCTGCTGTTCGCCCTGGGCTGGGTGCAGATCTGGCACGTGTACCTGCTCATGCTGGTGCGCTCCATCGCCGGCGGCTTCCACTTCCCCGCCATGCAGGCCTCCACCTCGCTGATGGTGCCCAAGGACCACCTGGCGCGCATCCAGGGGCTGAACCAGATGCTGCACGGCGGCCTGAACATCCTCTCCGCGCCGCTCGGCGCGCTGCTGCTGGAGCTGCTGCCGGTGCAGGGTGTGCTGGCGATCGACGTGGTCACCGCCCTGATGGCAGTTGCGCCGCTGCTGTTCATCTCCATCCCCCAGCCCGAGCGCACGGCGGCAGCCGCCGCCAGCTCCTTCTGGCAGGATTTCCGCGGCGGGCTGCGCTACACCCTGAGCTGGCCCGGCCTGGTGATCATCGGCGTCATGGCTGCGCTGATCAACCTGCTGCTCACCCCCGCCTCCTCCCTGGTCCCCATCCTGGTCACCCAGCATTTCAACGGGCAGGCCTGGCAGCTCGCCTGGCTGCAAACCGCCTCCGGCGTGGGCATCATCGCCGGAGGCCTGACCCTGGGTGTGTGGGGCGGCTTCCGCCGCCGCATCTTCACCAGCATGCTGGGCCTGCTGGGCATCGGCGCCGGCAGCCTGCTGATGGGCTTCACCCCCTCGGGAGCCTTCCTGCTGGGCGTGGGCGCCATGTTTGTGGTCGGCTTCTTCCTGCCGGTCGCCAACGGCCCGCTGCTCGCCGCTGTGCAGGCCACCGTCGAGCCTGCCATGCAAGGGCGCGTCTTCACCCTGATCGGCAGCGTCTCTGCCGGCATGGCGCCCCTGGGCCTGATCATCGCCGGGCCGGTAGCCGACCTGCTGGGCGTGCAAACCTGGTACCTCCTGGGCGGGGCGATGTGCCTGCTGATGGGCGTGCTGGGCTTCTTCATCCCCGCGGTGGTGCACCTTGAAGACCACGGAAAGGCCTCTTCGCCTGAGGCCGGCGCCTCTGCCCTCGAACCAGCCCTGGCTCCGGCGGAGGCGGTCGAGTTCGAAGACACGGTCATTCACATTCGCTGATCATTGGCTTTTCCTTCCCCATTTTCGGTTTGTGAAAATTGGGGAGGTGGCCGCAGGCCGGAGGGGGTAATCATTCCGTAAGTCTTTCGTAACAAGTCTTTGCTACAATGCCTCCAGCCTCGCAGCGCCGGGCTGGAGGCTTTTATTGATGGAGGTATCCTGATGAGAATCTGCCGCCCGATCCCCTTCCTGCTGGGGCTGCTGCTTCTGACCGGCTGCGCCGCGGCGCCGCTCCTGCCCCCGGCCGGCCAGGCCGAGGCAGACCCCGCTGAAGACAGGCCCACTGCCGCCCCAACCACCTCGGCCCTATCCGAATTCCCAGATCTAGGCGCCGCCCCTCCAGCTGCCGCTCTCTCCGACCTGACGGATCTAGGCGCCGCGCCCGAGCTGGAGAACGAAGTATGGCTGAACGTTGACAGCCCCCTGCGCCTGGCCGGTCTGCGCGGCAAGGTGGTGCTGCTGGACATGTGGACTTTTGGCTGAATTAACTGCCGCAACGTGATCCCCTCGTTGAGGGGCTGGCATGAAAACTATCAAGACCTGGGCCTGGTGGTGATCGGCAACCACTACCCCGAATTCGCCCACGAGCGCGACCTGGATAACCTCAAAGCAGCCATCCAGCGCCTGGAAGTGCCCTACGCCGTGGCCCAGGATAACGACGGCAAGACCTGGCGCGCCTACCGGAACCGCTACTGGCCCACCCTGTACCTGATCGACAAGCAGGGCCGCATTCGCTACGTGCATATCGGCGAAGGCGGCTACGACGAGACCGAGCAGGCCATCGCGGCGCTGCTGGAAGAACCCTATCCCTGATGCCTGGCCTCCCCCCTGTCATCCTGAGGAGCGTTCTTTGCGACGAAGGATCTGTGCGCTGCGCCCGCCCCACCCCTGTCATCCTGAGGAGCGCCCTTTGCGACGAAGGATCTGTGCGCCGCGCTCACCCCGCCTGTCATCCTGAGGAGCGTCCTTTGCGACGAAGGATCTGTGCGCCGCATCGAGAGATCATTCGCTCCTAAGAAACAATCACCCGGCGATGTGGACCGGCCGCCATTCCAGACTCGCGCGGCGGGCAAAGCATCCGGCTGGAGAGCGGCGCCTCACGACCAGCTCCATTCAGCCGGATGCTTTACCCCTACGAGTGAGGCGATCTCTCCAGGGATCGGTTCATCCCGATTGAAAGGCCCTGCAGCGCCGTGGGGTGCCCAGGATGACAGACGGGCGATCAACCTAACAACCCTGTAAAACGAATCCAAAAACGCGGTGTTATAATCTACACATGGAATCAAACCTTAACGAACCCACCACCGGCCTCGCCGCCATTACCGGTACCGAAAACACCGTCACCTTCCGGCGCTCGCACCTGTACGCCGCCCTGCTGCCGCTGGCCTTCGTACTCGGATTGAGCGTGGGCTTCCTCTTCTGGGGCCGCACCTCCGCCCCCTCCCCGCAAACCGCCGCCGCTCCGGCCTCCGCCTCCGACCCCG
>JBGSTO010000508.1:0-25017 GCA_041736465.1 Anaerolineales bacterium
GACGGCGACCTGCACCCCCGCCGTTTCCAGCCCCTCCAGCAGCGGCTCGCACAGTTCATGCGGAGCACCCAGCGCCAGCAGGGCTTTGCCTCCCAGCCCGGCAGCCAGCTTCCCGGCCTCAGACAGCCGCCCCACCCCAAACAGGATGCGGTTTGCAGTAGCGAATTCGAACTGCATGCCGCCCTCGCCTACCAGCCTTCATCGGGCGGGAACAGGGTATCGAACCACACCCCGCGGCGCGGCTCCGCCATCATCTCCGCCACCGCATCGCGCCAGCGGGTGTAATGGGCGGTTTCCTTGTGGCGGGCGGGATCCTCCGCTGTGCGGTACACCTCTACCAGGATGAAGCGCGACGGGTCGTCGCGCTGCTGCAGCACGTCGAAGCGAGCGACGCCTGCCTCCTGCACGCTGCTGCGAGCGTTCTCCAGGGAAGCGGCTTTGAATGCTTCGATGAATTCGGGCTTGACCTGAACGTGTACGTGAACGATGTGCATGCTGACCTCCTTGAGCATGAGTTTGCCAAACTCCTGCAGCTTATTATGACACAATCGAGTCTGCTGAAAGAGCTCAATCTCACTACCATGACGTCAGGTAGAAAAGATAAACACCAAGGACACTAAGGAGGCGCCAGACTGGTAGCCACCATCTTTAAACAACGCCTTGAAATCACATAAGATTTGTCAATCATTGTTGAGCCTCTGCTTGACTGACAAAATTAACAAAAAAGAGGCTTGCCGACAAGCCCAAACCCTGGCAAAGTTAGATTTCCACGCCAAAACAAGCCAGGAGAAGAACAATGTCGGACTCGAGAAGGGGGTCAGGTGGGATTCGGCAATCTGTGAATATGCGATACAATACATTCGGGACTCGATGCTCAATGACGGCCACACACACCCGTGACCTTTTTTGCGCCAGACGCTTTCCCAGACGGGGGCCAGCTTCTTTTTTGTTCTATCGCCATCCTTTCAGGCGGCCTGATCTTACAGGAAGGAGGTGAGGCGGAAACAGCACCATCCAGGCTCGGCGGCACACAAACGGGGAAAACACCCCGGCATTTCCCTACCATCCATCCGTCCGATTGTAGACGGCAGCTTCATTAGTGGTAAATACAATCCCTATCCAAAACAGGAGACTCACATGCAAAACAAAATCAAACGAGCGCTGCGCGCCATGCTGCGCATCACCATCAGCCTGCTGGTGCTGTTTGGACTGCTGGCGCCGGGGCTGCAGCCGATCCAGGCGGCGCCTCCGGTGGAGGTCTTCGCCGCTCCGCTCGCCCCGGATGTCACGGCATGGTGCCTGGCGGGAGATTTCCAGGGCTGGGACAACGCCTCCACACCGCTGGTCGATGACGGCACCAACGGCGACCTGGTGTCCAACGACGGCATCTTCTCGCGCGAGTACACCGTCGCTACGGTGGGGAAGCACGAGTGGAAGGCGGTCGAGTGCGGCAACTGGGGTCTTGGATACCCCACCAGCAACTCGTGGTTCTTCACCACCGCCATCGACCAGGTGATCAAATTCACCTTAGATACCAACAACCACGCCGCCGATGCCGGTCTGGATTATCTGCCGGCGCAGTTCATCGTCAATACCTTCTTTGATGCCCTGCCTGCCAGCTTCACCGCCGTGGGCGATTTCCAAGGCTGGAATAACGCCAACCCTGCCACGCTGATGGCGCCCATTGGCAACGGCTTTTACTACCTGAAATACGCCATCACCACGCCGGGTACCTACCAGGCCAAAGTGGCTCAAACTGGCTTTTGGGATGAGCAGTACGGCGCCGACGGGCGCTCGGTCAACTCCGCCACGATCGGCTTCACCACCACTGCGGCGGATGAAGAGGTGGTTTTCCTGCTGGACACCAACATGGCGAGGCTGTTCGTCGGCGCCAACGGCGCTCCGGCAGCCGGAAACTGGTGCGCGGCGGGTGCCTTCCAGGGGTGGGACAACACCACCACGCCGCTGTATGACGATGGCACCAACGGCGACCTGGTGGGCGGCGACGGCGTCTTCTCGCGCGACGTCACCATCACACCCGCCGGGCGTTACGAATGGAAGGCGGTCGAGTGCGGCAACTGGAGTGTCGCCTATCCGGCGCAGAACTCCTGGCTGAACACCACCAGCGCCGACCAGGTGGTCAAGATCACCTTCGATACCAACAACCACGCTGCCGACGCCGGGCTGGACTGGCTGCCGGCGCAGAACATCGTCAATGCCTGGGACAGCCTGCCCGCCACCTTCACCGCCGTGGGCGACTTCCAGGGCTGGAACAATGCCAACCCTGCTACGTTGATGGCAGAGTTGGATCACGGGGTGCACTATCTGGGCTACCCGATAGCTTCCCCTGGCTTGTACAACGGCAAGGTCGCCACCACCGGCGCCTGGGATGCCTTCGGCGCCGATGGGCGCTCGATCGACGCCGCCAACGTGTCCTTCCAGGTGTTCACTGCCAATGACGTGGTGCGCTTCCTGCTGGACACCACCAGCGGGCGGCTGGCGATCTACGCCCCGCCGGCGGGTGGCGCTGCCCACGATAATAACATTTTCTGGGGTGACCTGGGACACAACAGCCGCGACCCGCTCTTCCGCGCGCCTGGCGGCCCGGTGCCCACCAACACCGCGGTCAAGCTGCGCCTGCGCGCCGCCTCCGGCGATCTGACCGGGGCCAAAGTGCGCCTGTGGAACGACCGCCTCAACCAGCAGTCTATCCTGCCGATGAGTATTGTCGCTGATGACGGCACCTACGAATGGTGGCAGGCAACTGTCCCCGCCAGCGCCGTGCCTACCGTCTACTGGTACCGCTTCATCGCCATCGATGGCACTGCCACTGCCTACTACGAAGATGACGCTGATCGTACCGGCGGTTGGGGCCAGACCTTCGGCAGCAGTCCGGACAATGGCTGGCAGCTCACGGTGTACGATCCCGCCTTCCAAACGCCGGACTGGGTGAAGGACGCCATCATCTACCAGATCTTCCCCGATCGCTTCCGCGATGGCGACCCGGCCAACAACACCCCGGCGGGCAGCTTCTTCTACGAGGAAGCCGGCGGCACCATTGTGCGCTCCAACACCACCGATTGGAACACGTATATCTGCGATCCGCGTGACGCCACCGACTGTCCTGGCACCTACAGCCGGAATTTCTACGGCGGCGATGTGGCGGGCTTGATCGACCAGCTCGATTACCTGCAGTCGCTGGGCGTCAACACCATCTACTTGAACCCGGTCTTCGAGTCGCCCTCCAACCACAAGTACGATACCGCCGACTACAGCATCATCGACGACAACTTCGGCGATCTGGCGCTGTTCCAGGCGTTGGCGACCGAGGCCGATACGCGCGGCATGCACATCATCCTGGACGGCGTGTTCAACCACACCTCCTCGGACAGCAAGTACTTCGACCGCTACAGCCGCTATCCAGAGGTGGGCGCCTGCGAGAGCCAGAACTCGCCCTATCGCGGCTGGTACTACTTCACCGACGTCACCCCCGGCACCGGCGTGTGCGTGGCATCAGACGGCACGCCCAACGCTGCCCGCTACGAGTCGTGGTTCGGCTTCGACAGCCTGCCCAAGCTGCAGGCCAATAATAGCGAAGTGCGCGACCTGATCTGGTCCGGCGGGCCGAATTCGATCGCCCGCTACTGGATGCAGTGGGCTGACGGCTGGCGCCTGGATGTGGGCGGCGACGTCGATCCCGGCACGCTCAACGACCCCACCAACGACTACTGGGAAGGCTTCCGCCTCGCCATCCACATGACCAACCCCGACGCCTACATCGTGGGCGAGGAGTGGGGCAACGCCTCCTCCTGGACGCTGGGCGGCGAGTGGGATGCCACCATGAACTACCAGTACTCGTCTGCCATGCTCGGCTTCTGGCGCGACACGCCCTTCACCGACAACGACCACAACAGCGGCTCTTCGGCAGGCATCCTGACACCGCTCACTCCCTCTAAGCTGGACGAGCGCCTGCACAACTGGAAGGAGCGCTACGCCCCCGAAGCCTACTACGCCATGATGAACCTGCTGGGCAGCCACGATACCAACCGCCCGCTGTTCATGCTGGATCACAACGCGGCGACCGGCACCGACAGCACCCCGCTCTTCAATCCCGCATACGACTGGTCGGATGCCGTCACCCGCCTGAAAGGCGTCGCCATCCTGCAGATGACCCTGCCCGGCGCACCCACCATTTACTACGGCGACGAGGTTGGGCTGGTTGGGCCGGTGGCGTACGACGGCTCCACCTGGCAGGACGATCCCTACAACCGCCAGCCCTTCCCCTGGCTGGATGAGACCGGCACGCCCTTCTACACCCACTTGCAAACCGCTGGCGGGCAGAACGACTTGCGCAACCACTATAAAGCGCTCACCATCGCCCGCAATGCGCACGCCGCGCTGCGCACCGGCAGTTTCGACACCCTGTTGGTGGACGACGCCAATGACGTGTATGCCTACGGTCGCAAGCTGGCGGACAACAGCGATGCCGCCGTGGTGATCATCAACCGCAACACGGTTTCACAAACTGTCAGCGTGGACTTGAGCGGCTACCTGCCGTTCGGCGCCGAGCTGCGCAACGTCCTGAATGGCAGCGCGCCCTACACCATCAGTCCGGCAGGCCTGATTACCCTCGGCGTGCCCGGCATGAGCGGCGCGGTGCTGGTGCTGAACGCTCCGGCGGAAGATGCCCCGGATGCACCTACCAACCTGGCGGTTACTGCTGAACGCGCCACCGAAATCGACCTGAGTTGGACCGGCTCGGCCGGTGCAACCAGCTACGACCTGTACCGCAGCCTGGTCTCCGGCGGCGGCTACCAGTGGATCACCAACACCGTTGGCATCACCTACACCGACAGCGGACTGACCACCGGCGTCACCTACTACTACGTGGTGGCGGCGGTCGACGATGCCACCGGGCTGGAGTCGGGTTTCTCTAATGAAGCCGCCGGTTTGCCGCACTACCAGATCGGTTGGGCTAACACGCAGTGGCCTCCGACCATCAACCACACCATCGGCATCACGCCCACCGAGAACATTTATGGGCAGGTGTACATTGATGGTGTGACGTCTGCGCCGGGCGCCACCCCAGGCCTGTGGGCTGAAGTGGGCTACGGGCCGGTCGGCAGCCAGCCCATCACCTGGACGCACTGGACGACGGCAGTCTTCAATGCTCAGGCCGGCAATAACGATGAGTTCATGGGGCAATTGACGCCGGAAGAAACCGGCACCTTCAACTATCTGTACCGCTACTCCACCACCGGCGGGCGCGACTGGGTGTACGCCGACTTCAACGGCCCGTTCACCGGCACGCCGCCCAACCCGGGTGTGCTGACCGTCAACGCCTCCGCCGATACCACCGCACCTGCCACACCGCTTAACCTGGCGGTGACCGATTGGGGCACGACCTACATCGAGCTGCAGTGGAGCCCGGTGGAAGGCGACCCGACCCTGTACGCCTACGATATGTACCGCTCTGAGATCAGCGGCACCATCGGGACGGTGGTCGGGCGCGTCTTGGCGCCCAGCACGATCTTCACCGACACCGCGGTGGCTGGTGGTGTGCCCTACTTCTACCACGTGCAGGCAGTGGATACCAGTTTCAACCGCTCGGGCTTCTCCAACCAGGCCGAAGGCGTGGCTGAAGCCAAGCTGGTGAACGTCACTTTCCGAGTGCGCGTCCCAGATTACTCGCCCGGCACTGTGTTCATCGCCGGCAACCTGCCCGGCCTGCCGCAGTGGAATCCCGGGGCAACACCCATGACCAAAGTTTCTGACAATCCAGACATCTGGGAGATCGCCCTCAGCCTGCCGGACGGCACCGCTGCTGAGTACAAGTTCACCCGCGGCAGCTGGGAGACGGTGGAGCAGTGGGGTGCCATCACCGGCTTGACCAACCGCCACCTGTCGGTGGATTACGGGACGACCGGCGTGCAGCTGGTGGATCTGACCGCCACCGACTGGGGCACCGGCGACGACGAGACCAAGGCTGTGCAGTTGTGGCGCGATCCGCTGGTGGTGGCGTATAGCCCGGCAGATGGCGCCGTAAACCTGCCCTATACCAGCACTGTCCAGGTGACCTGGAGCGAGGCGATGCCGGCGAGCACCGAATTCGTGGTGGAGAGTCCCACCGGTGTCGTATCGGGCACCTTCGGTTACGACGCAGTAACGTACACGGTCACCTTCACCCCGACCACCTGGCTGCCCGGCTACACCACCCTCACCATCACCGTTGCAGGTGAGATCGATGCCGGCGGTGACGTGCAGCAGGTGTCCACCGTGTGGAGCTTCAAGACCGAGTTCTATACGATCCTGCCGCTGTTGTTCAAGTAAGCGCGCCTGCAGGGGCACGCCAGAATTACCGCCGTACCCCCTACAGCAAAAAAAAACAGCCCTCCTTCTCGGTTGGAAGGAGGGCTGTGCTTAAGCCGCTCGTATTGTTTTGTAGGGGCAAAGCATCCGCCAAAATTAACCTGCTCCTGGCGCGCACCTCTCTAGCCGGATGCTTTGCCCGTCACGCCTCGCAGCAGCGGCTGGCGCTCTTCGTCTGTTAGAAAAGCCACCTGCAGCGCGTTGTGCTGCGCCTGGCGGATCTCGTCCGGGGTAAGACCCGCGGCGGGGGCTGCCACCTCGTATTCATAGGGCAGGGTGATCGCCGAAATGCCGGGGTCGTCGGTGTTGAGCGTCGCCAGCAGACCGTGCTGCAAGAACTGGCGCATGGGATGGCTGGCGTAGTCGGGCACGGTGCTGGTTTGCACGTTGCTGGTCAGGTTGGCCTCGATGCCGGTGCCTCGTTCTGCCAGCAGGTCCATCAGAGCTGGATCCTCCACGGCGTGTACGGCGTGTCCCAGGCGGTCGGCGCCCAGTTCGAGCACCGCCTGGCGCACACTGCTCGCGCCAGCCGACTCGCCGGCATGGATGGTGACCCGCAGCCCGGCTTCGCGTGCCTGCCGGATATGCTCGACATACAGCTCGCCGGGGAAGTTGGCCTCGTCGCCTGCCAGGTCGATGGCAGCCAGATTCTCGCTCTTCTTCAGCAAGGCATGCAGCTCTTTCCAGGCTGTTTCGGGACCGTAGGTGCGGCTCAGGATGCCGATCAGCTTGACCGGGGTGCCGGTGTCCCGCATGCCCGCCTGTACCCCATCGATGACTGCTTCCAGCACGCCCAGCGGATCCAGCTGGTGGGCTTCGGCCATGAACCACGGGCTGCAGCGCAGCTCGGCGTAGTGGATGCCTTCCCGCCCCAGGTCTTCCACGTTTTCGTAAGCGATGCGGCGGCAGGCGTCGTAATCTACCAGCACGCCCACCATCCACTTGAACTTCGCAATGAATGCCATCACCCCCGGCTGCGGTTCGGTGATCTGCACATAAGGGCGCAGACCTTCGATCTCCCAGGCAGGCAGCGGCAGGTTGTGCTGGCGGCCCAAATCGAGGATGGTTTCCAGACGCACGCTGCCATCCAGGTGGCGGTGCAGGTCGATCAGGGGCAGAGATGGGTCAATCATAGGCCAATCCTTTATGATATATTATAAACATAATGGGGATGCCTGGAGGTGCAGCGCACGTCCAGACATCCCCAAATACAGGAGGATCCTATGAATCGCTTTCTCAGTTTTGTATCCGGCACGCTGTTAGGCGCAGTAGTGGGCGCTACCCTGGCCCTGCTGCTGGCGCCGACCTCTGGCGATGATCTGCTGGTGCGCATCGAAGACCGCACCAGCTCTATCCGCGAGGATGTGCGCAGGGCAGCCGCCAGCCGCCGGGCGGAGATGGAAAGCCAGCTGGCGGATCTGCGCAAGCCCCGCCAGGTCTGATCTATTTGCTATGTTGTGTGCAGGCTTTGCCTGCACACAACAGCATATATCATTTGGCCTACTTGAAATAGAACCGGTAGGGGGCTGCCTGGCGGGTGTAGCGAGTGGTGCCCGAAATCACCAGCACAGCCTCATCCAGGTCGCCAGAGAAATCCAACCTCACCTGGGCCGAGTTATCGGGCGACAGGGGGATATACTCCACCTGGGCTTCGCCATTATTGCGGATCACAGCCAGACGGTAGGTTTGCGGCAGCAGGTTTTGCATGCGTACGAAGCCGCTTCCTTCCCAGCCGCCCTCGTCTTGCTCGAAGTCGCTGAAATAGCCAATTTCGGGGATGGCGATGTCATCCACCAGCAGGCCTTCGCCATGCACGGCGGCGTCGGTAATATATTCGAAGCGCAGCTGCACCTGCTTACCGGCAAAGCGCGAAATGTCCACCCGCTCTTCGATCCACACCGGAGTACTTCTACCTGATCCGCCGCTGACGCCGTTATACCCCCAGCCGAAATTTGCGCCGGTGGGGTTGCTGCTCGTTCCCGAGGGCGGCTGCAGTATTTCCCATGTCTCACCCCCGGTGGACGCCAGCAGGTAAGCGTAATCGAAATCGACTTCGAGATCGTACCAGGTCCAGTAGGTCAGCGTCAGCGGGCCGCTGTGCTGCGTGAAGTCAAAGCTGCGCGTCAGGGTCATGTCCGACTCTTCGCCTTTGTTCGACCAGAAGGCATACTCCCCGGAATGCGCATCGGTTGCCAGCACGCCCACCTGGACCGAGCCTTCGAAATACAGGGTGACGTCGCCGCGGCAGCGCAAGCGCACGTAGTCCACGCCGAACTGGCTCACTTCGCGGGTGTTCATGCTGGAGTCGCACGAACGCAGCTCTTCTGTGGCTTCGGGGGCTGGCGCATCCGGATAGTTCTGGTACGTGAAACGCCCGTCGCCCACGCTGGCATCCTGTACGTATGAAGCGATCACCCAGTCGGCGAAGACGTCGTCGGCAGTGATGGGCTGCCCGCTGAGCGGATCATTGATATCCAGCTGCGACAGCACGCTGTCGATGCTCTCCAGCCCATTGGCGTCGTGGTTGACCACTGCCTGGGTGGCAAGCTCGCCAAATCGGTTCAAAAAGTAGTTGGTGAACAGGAATGAAGAGCCGTAGTGTGGGCTGGTCAGATTCTGGTCGTTGGGCCAGTCGTTGAGCTGTATATCCGGATTGCTGGTATATAGGAAGTCGTGCCCGCCGATATCGTAACCGTTCAAGAACATCGCCAGATCGGACAGACCCTCGTTCAGCCAAAGCTCCTCGTTGCGGTCGCGGTACCAGTGGATCATATGCTGGAATTCGTGGGCCAGCACGCCGTATGTAAAGGGCTGGTCCAGGGATACGGTGTCAACGTTGAACACAAACATCTCGTGACCGTTGGAATATTCTTCCAGCAGGGGGTGGTAGGAGTCGTTCGAAGAGAAGTATCCGGCGACGCCGCTGCCGATGCCTGAAGCATAGAGGATATACAGGTGTACATCGCCATCCACGCCCGGCGTCCATTCGGTTCCGAAGAATTCCCGGTTGGTGGGGTAAATTTCCTGTTCGAAGGTTTCCGCCAGGTCACGCAGCTCACGCTCGTTATAGTCAACCCCCTCTTCAATCCAGAAGTAGGCATGCGGGGTGGCGTAGCGCAGCACTGCCTGCACCTGGAAATTCTGGTTGTTATCGCTGTTGCTCACCCAGAAGGATTTACTCGTTCCAACTTCTAGTGGGGCGGCAGGGGGCTCCAGGGTAGTCGGGAGGTCGCGTTTGCCCTCCAGGCGCAGGGCCAGGTCGGTGCGGTCGTTGCTCGGAATCTCGGCCTCACTCAGTGTGCGCAGGGTTTTGGCAGCCGCGTCAAGGTCGATATTGGGGGCTGGAATATCAGGTGTTGAGTCGGATGGCTCCTGACTCCCTGGTGGGCGCACAACCATGGGTGTGGGCAGAGAATCTGGCATCGAGAGCGGCCCATCATTATATTGCCCTGAATTAGCCGGTGCAGAAAACAGGTAGATGCCCGCCGCGGTCATCAGGCATGCACAGCACACCAGCAAGACGACCAGGATAACAGCCGATACGATCAGGATTGTTTTTTGATTGCTACTCATGTGATACGCTCAAATTCCTAGAGATAAGATTTTTCCGTTTTGGGTGAAAGTACAAACGGATTCAGCAAGCCAATCGGGCCAACATGGTATAGTGTATAATCCTCAAGGATCCTAAAATCCAATCGCCAGTTGGATTTTTTAAGTGTATGAGCATATTCGGCAAGCCCACCGCTCAAAACCATTCGCAGAAGCTGGTTATTCGCATCGTTCTGCTTTTTCTCTGTCTGTACTGCATCGCAATTTCCATCTGGCTGCTTGCGCTGCCGCGCGACCCTTCGGTATATCCATTGTTGGGTATTCCATTCCGGCGAATTTTAATGATCGGGATATCGCTCCTGCTCGCCGGTTTATGGAGTATACCCTTGGCGCTTTCTTACCGCAAGCCCGCGATATTCTCGAAGCTCGAACGATCCTTGCGGGACTGGCTCGTTCGTGATGGTCATTGGCGCCTGGTTTTTTCGGCAGCAGTTCTTGTTTTTTCTTTCTGTGGACTGTGGCTGTTTGTGCTTTCGCAAAACAGCTTCTTTGTCTTTGCACCTCCCCCTAAGCCTGATTTCAACCCCCATATCCGCGCGGTGAATCAGGCCTGGATGCAAACGAAGCCCATCTTGGCCCTTTACCAGCCGCTGGTGCTGCTGGCTTTTGGTATAAGTGCTGTATTTTCGGCCCTGATACCGGTGATCCATTTTGGTCCCGCAGAACTGCACCAAATATTTAGAAAACAAAAGGTCTATACCATTGCAGGCGTATTCCTGCTGATCTTATTGTTGTGGGGAACGCTGGGGTGGACGAGCATTCAATTGGAGCAGGATTATTCTACCTTTGGCTGGTACACGCTCGGCGCTCCGATATTGGATTCGCAGGGTTTCCTGGTTTTTCTGCTCGGATTTACGCTTCTCTCGGTAGGATATTTTGTTCGCGTTTGGTCTCCCAGCCTGGTTGAGAGACTGTCGCGCATGCTCGCAAAAAAAGACAGAGCAGATTTGTTGATCGCTCTGATCATCTGGGTCGCAGCCGCGGTTTACTGGAACTCATTCCCAACCCTGACCAACTGGTTCGTATCGGGTCCATCATATCCCAACTATTCAGTCTATCCGAATTCCGATTCGATCACGTATGATACCACTGCACAATCGCTGCTCGTCGGTGCTGATTATCAATCCGGCATGCTGGCTTTTCCCAGGCGCCCGCTCTACGCTTTATTCCTGGCTGTGCTTTACCAGCTGACCGGACCGGATTTTGAGCTGCTGACCCATGCTCAGGCAGCTATTTTTGGAGTTTTCCCTGCTCTGATCTATCTTACCGCCAGCAAGCTGCACAGCCGGCTGGCAGGCCTGGCAGCGGCTGTGCTGGTTGTTCTTAGAGAAGGAAACGCCATTGCCCTGGTCAACCGCATCACCATCTCGACCTCAAGAATGATGATGTCGGAGATGCCGGCGGCGGTTCTCATGGCATTGGCTTTACTGCTGGCAGTAAATTGGTTCAGACAGTCACACAATAAACCGCTTACTGCGCTGTGGATCGGGGGTGTGGTGGCAGCCTCCATGTTGGTGCGCATCGAAGCGGCCATCTTTTTGTTTGTCTTTATCCTGGCGTCATTGATCGCACAGCTTCGTAAGCTGAGCTCCTGGTTTGTTACGCTTGGTATGCTGATTCTGGGAGCAGTTCTGTTCTTATCTCCCTGGTTATGGCGCAACTGGCAGAAAACGGGCTCTATTTTCATCGAACAGCCTGGCGAGCGCCTGGAGTACATTACCGCACGCACAGGTATTGCTGGTTCGGACTCCGGCGGCACTCCGCTTCCTGAAGATGATCTCACCAGCCCGCCGGCTATCGAACCGGCCAACCCTCAGCCCTCGGAAAGCAGCGGCGCTCGAGTACGAGCGGGCGCTCTTGGTCAATTCTTTGAGCGCTTTCGGTATAACTACCTCAACAACTATCTGCAGGCCATGTTAATCTTTCCGGATGCCTTTCGTCTCCTGGATAGCGCTGCTTCCCTCACGGTGCGTCCGGATATTAATGCTTTTAGCGAAGCCTGCTGCGACCGGTTCAATTATTATAATCGTCTCCCGTTCTGGAGTTGGGGATTGTGGCAAGGGGAGATTCCCAATCAGGCAGCCATTCCGGTTGCCTTTACCCTGCTGCTGCTGGCGATAGGCTTTGTCAGGCTGAACGAGCGGGCAGGGATTTGGGGGTTGTTTCCATTTGCCCTGATAGCCGCGCACTATCTGACGGTAAGTATGCTAAATATCTCAGGTGGGCGCTTTGTTCAAATGCTCGATTGGATCTGGATTATTTATTTCAGCGTTGGCATAGCTGCAATGATTGAATTTGGGTTCGAGTTCTTTGGGCGCAGAGCGTCCCGATTTTTCTGCCAACCTGTGAAATTGCAGCCCGAAGAGAGCAGCCCGCACGCTTCCAGACTCGGGGTTTTGCCGCTAACAATGACTGCCGCCTCAATTTTTCTTCTGGGTGCCGTCATCCCTCTCGCCGCAAACCTCACCCCACCGCGCTATACACCCGAGACGCAAAAAGCCTGGTTCCAGGAACTGCTGGCCTCATCCGAGATTCAGACAAATTATCCCGGTATACAGACAGCACTTCAGAACCAGGCTGCGAATAATATCCTGGTGCTGCAGGGCAGAGCGCTCTACCCGCGTTATCACCTAGAATTCAAAGGTGAGCCGGGATCAAATGAGACCCCGTTTACAGCCAAAGATTTTGCCAGGTTTAGTTTCTTCCTGGTTGGGCCTCAAAATTGGGGTATCTTGCTGCCCATCGATTATGCTCCACTGACCGATTTCCCCCACGCTTCAGACGTTCTGGTCATCGGATGCCAGGATCAGGGTTATGTGCGCGCCGCGGCGGTATATAACCGCTCAACAGGATCTATTCTTCTGAGCACCGAACGAGATCAATTGACCGTCTGCCCCGCCCTCCCCTGATGCCGCCTGCCGGCGCCCCGCCTGTTTAAACACCCTCACTCGCCGAATTTGTGCCCGCCGCAGTAACAGGGATGTGCGCCGCGGCGGTGATCAGACCGAACATCACCCACATATTCGGTATGGCAAAAGAATCGAACGACCATAGGGCAATCGCAAAGACGAACATTCCCAGCAATCCGGATAACCCCCAGGCTCGCCGCCAGGGATCGATAGAACGCCACAAGGACAAAGCGCAGCCTGCAACCGCCATGACAAATGCCGTAAATACCGCGGTGCCCACCAGACCGGTTTCCGCCAGCAAGCGGGCATACAGGTTTTTGGGTGTGATCAAGCGGTCACGCCCCTCCGAAGGTGTCAATTGGCGCACAATCTCCGGCTGGCGGTGGTACGGTTGGTTGGGGGCGTACTCGATGAATTTAAAAGCATAATTTCCTGGACCAACGCCAAACAGGGGGTTGTCCGAGTAGATGTGGTAGGCGGTCACCAGGTAAGTGATCCGTTGGCTGGCGCCGATATACTCAAAATAGGTGCGGTTTTCGATGCTTTCACTGGTCCAATAGCGCCAGAAGCGGGAGAAATAGGGGTTCCGAGTGCCGGTTGCCAGTATCAGGGCGAGCAGAACCACCACTGCCAGGACGGCCTGCACCAGGGTTCGCCCGGTACGCTTGTTTACGGTTGAACCCTCTTTGCTGCGGGCAGCGGATCTCAGACCATAGTAGATGATGCTGATGAAGGTCAAAAGCACCAGGATCAGGATTCCGGTGCGCGAAAAGGTAAAAATCATCACGGCTGCTGACCAGAAGAGCAAGATCATTTCCACGCTCAAACGTTTGAACCGCCAGGCGAAAACGGATTTTCCACTCAGCACAGAGCCAATCAACCAGGGCATCAGTAAAAAGCAGATTTGCTCGGCAAACCATTTGGGTTCGTAGGTCATGCCGGAAATGCGGGTGGTGAAGAGTTTTCGGGTGGAGATGAAGGCCTGGATCTTGTTCAGAAAGCGAAAATAGTCCTGCGAGAAATCCAGGATGTAAACTGCCTGGAAAGTTCCCCAAATCAGCGCAATGGCAAAGCCGGCGTACAGCCAACGCAGCGAGCTGTGCAGATCTTCCCTGCTCTCGATGTACAGGGAAATGGTCATGAAAAAAGCAGCCCCGATCAGCAAAGTCAGCAAGTTGCGCACCAGGCGCGCACTTTGCGTCACGCCCATCAGCGTAGTTGGCTCGGAAGACAAGGATAACAGCGAGCTGATCAGAACAACCAGCATGAAGGCCAGCAGGGGTAAGAAGGTCTTCGGCAGCGGTTTTCGCCACAGGCGCGGAAAAGTTACCAGAACCAACAGCACAACCAATGGGTAAATGGAGAGTGGACGTACCAGCGCCTTGCCGCCAAAATCGGCTGGGAAGAAGGGGAAGCTGGTGACTGGCAGGCTGAGCCAGAAAAATGCCCAGGCAAGGGTGCGTAAGGAACGCAGGCGGAGGGCAAGCACAGGTCTCGTAATTCTGGCTGCAAACATCAGGCCTTCTCTTCGCGGCGGTACAGTGCGTAGAGTGCGGTTAATGCCCAGGCGCACAGGCCGATTGCGCCGCCCACCATGGCAAGCAGTGCGTTGGACTGCAGCTGTTCTGCCCTGTGGGGCTGGATCTCCTGCACTTCCAGGTTTGCTGAAAGCCCTGTGCTTAATGGGTTTACCAGGGCGAACTCATCTGCCAATTTTTCCTGCTGCTGCTGCAGTTGTGCGGCAGTGCCGGTCAGCACATCGATTTGGAGCTGTATGGCTGCCGGAAGTGCTTGTGCCCAGTCGAGCGCCTGGCGCGTTGGCGCCTGGGTATCTGGCTGGCTCTCGAGTATCTGCGCAATCGCCGGGCTGGCCGCAGCCGCCAGGGCGGTCAGGTCGATCAACTGCAGACGTTCGCTGTTGGGGAGCGGGCGTTCGAGTACGAGCGGATCCTCGAGGCCGGTTGCACCAACACGCTGCAGCCATTCCTGCAGCGCGCTTTGAAGCGCCAGCAGCTCCTGCTTGGAGCTTTCCATCTGCGCCTGCTCGGCAGCCAAAGCCATGCTCTGCTCGTCCAGCATGATGGCTTGCTGAGAGGCGCTGACCGACTGCTGGATTAAATCGATCGCCACTTCCGCCCAGGTATGGGCAGCCTGCTCAGCCAGCTTTGCTTGAGGGCGTTCGGCTGCCAGGCTCCAGCTGCCAGGATTGCGCCACTCGGTGGAGAGGATGGAGCGCAGCTCGTCTACCTGCAACTCTTGCCAGTATGGATCCTGCTGGCGCAGCGCCTCCAGCACCGGCTGCAGCACATCCTCCAGCATCAAGAAGGCGTCCAATTGCGCCATTTGCCAGTTCTTATAATCATCGATGTTGGTATATTTCGGACGAGCGATAGCGAGAAACTGGCTGTCATTTTTGGCGCGATAGGGATTGAACGCCACGTAGACCTGGGTTTCGGCGCGGTACCGGGCTGGAGTGGCATACCCGATGCCCCAACCAACCAGACCGCCTGCCAGTATGAAGAGCACGACCTGCGGCCAGCGGTGAAATACCATATAGAATGCGTCAGAGAGCTTCCACGTTGATGTCATCATATTGCCTCGTTCTTATTTTTCAACGGTGCAGGTTTGGATTCTATCTGGCTTTCCTCCCAGGCGCCCGCAGGCGCCGCCTGGGCGCGGTTGTGATCTGCTGCCCAGGTTGCTGCAGAGAGCAAACCGAAAACCACCCACATATTGGGAATGGCGAAAGAATCAAAAGATAAGGCTGACATGCTGAAAGCCACCAGCAGGCACAGACCGGCTGTCCCCCAAAACTGCTCGTGGCGATGCGAAGACAGGTATAGATACAGGGCAGAACCGAATAGAGCCAGCAGAAATGGCAGAAATGCAGCCAGACCGGCGATGCCAGTTTCTGCCAGAATGCGCAGATAAAAATTCTTCGGGGTCATCAAGCGGTAGCGCTCGACGTTTTGTGTTACCAGGCGCAGCACCTCGGGTACATCGACAATAGATACCACCGGCATGGCTTCTTCGAAGTAAAAAGCGTAGTTGCCCAACCCAACTCCCAGAATGGGGTGAGCATCGAATACATTGAAGGCCGCCGATCCAAATGTGAATCGGGCTCCGAAACCCAGGTACTTAAAATATCTATCCAGATTAACGGTCTGACCGTTATCCCAAAAATCCCATAAGCGTTTGAAGAAGGCATTGTTCTGCCCTGCCAGAAAGATGAGCGCTGCTACCAGCGCAATGGCCGCGCTGGCCTCTGTCAGGCGCCGCAGCCAGTTCAGCGGCAGTTTGGGACGGCGGGTTGGCGACGCGCTCGAGCACGAGCGGGCGTTCGAGTACGAACGGGCCGGAATGAAGCGCAGAATAAACACGCTGAAAAACAGCGTCATCAGCAGGATCGCCAGCCCGGCTCGGGAGAAGGTGAAAGTTAATATCACCAGGCTCCACGCCAGGAGCAGCCATTCGATGGTCACTTTTTTCCAGCGCCAGGTAAAGACGGTGAAGTCGCTCAGCACGGAAGCGATTAACCAGGGGATGAGCACAAAGCTTAACTGCGCGCCGAACCAATTTGGCTCGTAGGTCATGCCCGAGACACGGTTCTCGAACAACCGGCGAGTAGAGATAAAGCTCTGCAGTTTGTCAATCAATTGAAAATATTCAGGAGAGAAACGGATCACATAGATTGCTTGCGCCGTGCCCCACAGCAGGGCAGCGCTGAAACCTGCATACAGCCAGCGGAGCGAATTCTTCAACTCATCGAAAGTCTTGGGGATGATGGCGACGGTGAGGTAGGTGGCGGCGCCAATCCCGAGGGTGATCAAGCCACGCGTCAGGCGCTCCACAACGGACACGGCAAATGTCGGGTTGATGCCACTCAACAGCGAAAGCACGGAGCTGCTTGCCGCCACCAGCAGAAACGGCATCAAGGTCTGGAAGGTGCGCGGCAGCGGCTTGTGAAACAGGGCCGGTAACGTGACAAGCAGCAGCAGTCCCGCGAGGGGAAAGAGTGACAGCGGTCTGACAATGAAATCGCCGCCAAGCTGGCTGGGGAAAAAAGGAAAGCTGGTCACCGGCAGGGTAACCAGAAACAACGCCCACAGGATGTTTTTGATTTTTTCCACGACAGGCAGTCTCATTGACCGATCCACAGCCTGCGAAACGCGGGTATCAACCAGGTAATTACAAACGCCACGCTGCCCAGCACGCCGCCTACCAGGACGGCGAGGCTGGTAGGGCGAATGGCCTCTGGTACTACAGGGGCAATATACTCGCGATCAACCTCTAAATTTGCCGAGAGGCCGCGGCTTGCCAGGGTCACTTCGGTGAACTGCTGGTTGAGGCTGGCATACTCCTGCTTCAGCATATCTAACTGCTGCTGGTTGAGGCGGATATCTGCTTCCAACAGCGCCGGGGCTGTTTCCAGCCAGGCCAGAACCTCTGCCGGCGCAGCCTGGGCGGGTGGCACACGGTTGATGAAAGTCTCCCAGGCAAGGGTGGGACCTTCCACCAGCGACAGTGAGATCAATAAATTCTGATGAGCTTGTTCATCTAACGCCTCGGCAGTCATTTGCTGCAGGCTGGTCTGCCATTCTAATGCCGACAGGCGCAGCGTTTCCAGATTCTGGATTTGCAATTCAATCTGCGTTTGGGCATTGGCATTGGCTTGCATCAGTTTATCCACTTCGAACTGGTGGATGGCATTCGAGCGCGCCCGGGTGTAATACTCCAAAAAAACGGTGGTCCACGTCTCGACCGCCTGCGCTGCATATGCGGGTACAGGGTGCTCGATAACCAGACGCCACTTGCCGGTGTTGCGCCATAATACACGCGTCATGTTGCGGAGCTGGTTGATTTGGACTTGCTGCCAGTAGGGATCGATGGCCTCCAGACGCACCAGGGTTTCTGCCAGAATATCGTCTGTGGTGGTCAGGTCGGTAAGCTGCTGCATCTGCCAGTTCTTATAATCATCCGGATTACGGTAAAACGCGTCCGCGCTGTACGCCACGTACAGGGGAATTTCCGCCCGGTAGGCGGTGGGAAGGAGCATCGATGCGAGCCAACCCAGCAGGCTGCCAATGAAGAACGCCAGGGAAATCAGATACCAGCGATGCGATAGTTCCAGGATTTCATCTCGAAGATGCCACTCAGTCAACATTTCTTTCTCGGAAGCTTGGGATGGGATATTCAGGCAGGTTGGGGATCGATTGCCTACGACCTGCGTTCGGGACGGTCCAGCAGGTAGATGCAAGCGATGCCCGATACTACCAGGAGTAAAAAGATTAAGTTTGCAACGATTGCATGCAGCCCAAGGGTGCTGAATGCCAGAAAACTGAGCATGAAGCTGGCGATGTGCATGGTGAGCACGGCTCGTTCAGAACCAAGCCCTAATGCTGCCAGACGGTGGTAGGTGTGATCCAGACCGGCTTGATAGATGGGCAGGCCGCGCCGCAGTCGCGAAAATACGACCAGGGTGATATCAAAAACCGGCACACCCATCAGCAGGATGGGCAGGTACCAGGAAGTCAGTTGGTCGTAACCGGGCGGGTTGTAGGAAATCGACAGGCCTGCCAGTAAGAAGCCCAGCAGTTGGGAGCCAGAGTCGCCCAGGAAAAAGAGGGCCGGGGGGCTGTTATAGTAGAAGCAGGCCGTTCCGGCGCCCAGCAGTGCAGCGCTGAGCAGAGACAGTTCTACCTGTCCAGAGTTTTTGGTTGCCATTAAGAAAAAGGCGGCTGCCAGGCAGGCAAGGCCGAGCGCCAAACCATCTTTGCTGTCAACAAAGTTGAAAGCGTTGGTGATTCCCACCATCCAGAGAATGGTAACCAGCAGGTTAAGCCAGTTTGCCTGGAATATCATCACCTGCACCCCCATGCGCATCATTAGCACTGCAGCCAAAAACTGACCGCTCAATTTTGCCCACGGCGGAAGCGAGCGCAGATCATCCCAAAGGCCAAAAGCGAAGATCACTAATGCTGGCGCCAGAATCGCAGC
The DNA here is from genome assembly GCA_041736465.1 of Anaerolineales bacterium. Lineage (GTDB taxonomy): Bacteria > Chloroflexota > Anaerolineae > Anaerolineales > UBA4823 > JAJUJL01. The sequence goes on from JBGSTO010000508.1 coordinate 18,885, forward strand.
CAAAACCGGTTTCTTCCACCAGCCCATCAAGATAGCTGTGGCTGACAGCACAACCAGCAGGATCAACCCGCCGGAGGCCGGCGTTGGCCTGGCGTGCTGCTTGTGGATATGGGTTCCCGGTGTATCCAGGAGTCCAGCCCGCTGGGCCAGTGCGGTGAGCAGCGGAGCGACCAGCAACGCTGCCGCAGCCGTCAGCAAGATGAGGCGAAAGCTCAGAAATGGCATGACCAGGTTAGTTACTATCTGTTTCAAACTCGCGCATAGCACAGGTACCGTCACCTGAGGAAGACAACAGGAGCACCGCCTATGCAGTTACCCGTGGATGCTTGGGTGGAAGCCGCCCTACGAGCTTTTGACCTCCTGGTAGACCGCGAATGTAGCACGGTTAATTTGCTCGTAGGTAAATTTTTGCAGCACCAGCTCACGGCTGGCCTGACCCATTCTACCACGCAAGGCGGGATCAACCAGCAGGCGCTCCAGCGCCCGGGCCAGCGCAGCGGGGTCGTTGGGGGGGACGCGAAAGCCGTTGACGCCCTCCGCAACCACCTGATCGCAGCCGGGGGTATCGCTGGTCACCAGTGGGCGAGCGCATGCCGCCGCTTCGAGCAGCGTGGTCGGCACGCCCTCGCCATACACGGTTGGCAAGGTAACGATGTGGCACTGCCGGTAAACGGCAGGCATATTCGCCTGCCATCCCCACCATTCCACAACCCCTTCCTGGTGCCAGTTCTGCAGCACCTGCTCTGGGATGCTGGAGGGGTTGCCGGGATCGGGGATGCCTGTCAGGATGAAACGCGCCTGCGGGTGGTGTGCTTTCAACAGGCGAGCGGCTTCGACAAATACGCCCACCCCTTTATCCCACAGCATGCGCGCTGCCAGCACGACCACCGGCGGGCCAGGCGGTTCTACGAACGCCTGGTAGCGCTCGGGATCTACCCCCACACCTTCGATCAGCCGGGTTTGCGCCGCCGGGACCAGCCGGCGTTGGATGAAGTAATCGCGATCCGTGTGGTTCTCGAAGATGACGGTGCTGTGCCTGGGGCTTAGCGCCAGCCGGTACACGGGGCTTACCAGCAGGCGCAGGATCTTGGCGCGGCGCTCTTCCCCCAGGAAGATATAACCGCGCCCGGTGATGGAGTTTACGATGCGGGGGATGCCTGCCAGCCGGGCAGCCAGCGAGCCGTACAGCACCGGTTTGATGGTGTGATGGTGCACCAGATCCGGCTGCAGCCGCCGGTAGATGCCCGCCAGCTTGAGCAGCGCAGGCAGCTCTTGCCAGGGCAGCATGCTCTTGCGACCGACGCCCCAATCAATCCACTGGAAGCCTTCGGCTTGCAGCGCGGCCACATATGCGCCGGAGGGCGAAACCAGCATCACTTCCAAACCTTGCTGGCGCAAATAGCGCGCCAGCGCCAGGCGGAAATTATACAGATACCAGTCGGTATTCGCGCACAGAAGCACCCGTTTCATGGCGTTCAGCCCCTTTGCTTTCCGGGCAATGAAGCGTACAGATCCAACAGGCGCCGGCGCATCATCTCCCAGGCGTAGCACTGTTCGTAGACGCTGCGGGCATTGGCGCCCAATTGTTGACGCAGTTTTGGGTCTAGCTGCAGTTGTTCCAATGCGGCTTCCAACGCCGGAATATCCCCATACGGTACAACCAGGCCGCATTCACCGGCAGCAACGATTTTATCCATATTCGTGCCCTGGGCGACAATGACCGGCTTGCCCAGCATCATGGCCTCGAAGACTTTGTTCGGGGAGGCGTAACGGTGATTGGGGATGGCTGGATCGTATGTGGCGAACAGCACGTCTGCCTGGCGGCTGAGCTCCAGGGCGCGTGCATAAGGCACGCGCCCATGCCAGTTTACATTGGGCATGCTGGCGATGATTTCCAGGATGCGCGCCTCGTCGCCGCCAAATCCTGCCAGGTGCAGCCGCCAGAAGGGGCGCCGCTGCAGCACTTCCAGCAGCTCATACAGGCCGCGCTCCATCTGCAGCAGGCCGATATAGGCCAGGGTCAGCGTTATTTCTGGCTGAGATGCCTGGCTGGGTTCAGGGTTCACCTCGTTCGTTTGTGCTTGCAAGCCGCTTTCATCCGCCGGGCTGTTGTAGATCACCGCGCTGCGGGTGGGACGGCTGACGGTCGGGCCTAAGCGATCACCGATCTGTTCCCAGCGCGAATCGTCCGCCAGGATTAATGCATCCACCTTGCGGATCGCCCAGCGATCAATGGCGCGGATGGAGGCTTTGATTGCCTGGGGGGTGGCGCGCAGGTGGTCGGCGTAGAAATCGAAAATATCGTACACCACCTGTTTGCTGAAAAATATCTTTAGAACCAGCGCCGGCAGCACGGTGTCGAAGTCGCAGGCGTGGATCACATCATACTGGCTGCGGTAGCTCAGCAGCCACTGAAGCAAACCGGCCTGCCAGCGCAGCAGGTCGGGCAGGTTGCTCATGCCGCGGGCATATTCTGCGTGGATAGGCAGGCGGGTGATTTCGATCTGCTGTCCCGCGAGCAGCCGCGTCTGGTGTACGGGTAGGCCGGCGCTGCGATCCCAGGCGATCACCTGTACGCTATAACCGGCCTCAGCCAGGGCGGCGGCTTCTTTCTCTACCCTGGGATCGGGATCAACCGGATTAGAGCGGCAAATCACAACCCGTTGGAATACGGGCGGCGCACTGGGCGCTCCAAATCCCGATGGGGCATTCACACCGCTGTTTCCCGGTCTGCATCTGCCTGATAGATTTCAAGGATCTCTTCATCTGTCAGCGTGTAAGGGTACAGGCGCAGGTCGCGCAGTTCCAGGCCGCTGTCTGTCACGTCCAGGGTGCTTACGGGGCGCGAATCGAGCTGGGTGCCGTCCTCGTTCTCGATCACCTCGCCTTGCCAGGCGGCGGGGCGCATGCCGGCTGCGATCTGGGTGGGCAGGCTGCGCCCGTCATCATAGCGGCGGTCATAGCTGCGCTTGCCTAAAAGCACACCATTCAAGTACAGCCGCAGGCTGCCTTGCGGATAGCCGCTCCAGGTCATGGTGACCAGATACCAATCGCCCGGGGTGACCGGTGTGCCGGCTGAAGAATCTTCGCCGGCCAGCGTGGCAGCCACTTCCGGGAAGCTGTTGCTGCCGTAATAGGTATCCATGGCGCGGCGGTTGCCGCCTGCCCGGGCGATCAGTATATTGAATTCTTGCTGCTCGGCTTCGGTAAAATAGGTGCCGATGTACAGGATGTACCGGCTGTCATCGGTATGAAAGATGGCGCAGTCACGCACCCGCTTGCCAGCAGGAAATTTGAGCCAGGAAGAAAAAGAGCCCCTGGTGACATTCAACGCGCCGGTAGCCGGGAAAATGCCGGGAATTGGTTCCACAGGCAGGTACAGCGCTTCTTTACCCGCGGCGCCGGCCCGGTCGCCTGGGCTGGATGAAGCAGCCTGGGCCTCTGCGCCTGGCTCTGCCTGCGAGCTTCCCTGGATATAGTCCTGGATCACCTGCGCCACCGCACCAATCGATCTGGTCGTGCCGCGCTGCAGCCACAAGGCCCGTTCGCAGAATGTCTCGATCGTGGACATGCTGTGAGAGACTATCAGGATGGTTGTGCCTTGCTGCTGGTAGTAGTACATGCGCTCCAGGCACTTGCGCGCAAAGCGAGCGTCGCCCACGGAGAGCACTTCGTCCACCAGCAGGATATCGGGGCGCACGCAGGTAGCGACCGAGAAACCCAGGCGGGCGACCATGCCGGTGGAATAGGTGCGGATGGGCGCATTGATGAAATCGCCGATCTCAGCAAAGGCGATAATTTCGGGAAGCAGCTCATCTACTTCTGCGTGCGAGCGGCCCAGCAAGGCGCTGTTGAGATAGATGTTCTCCATCCCGGTCAGCTCCTGGTGGAAGCCTGCGCCCAGCTCCAGCAGAGGGGCTACCCGTCCGCGCAGCATCACGCGGCCGCGGGTAGGATACAGCACGCGGGCGACAACTTTCAGCAGGGTGCTCTTGCCGGAGCCGTTGCTGCCGATAACCCCGAATACCTCGCCGCGCCGCACTTGCATCGAGACGCCGTCCAGCGCCCAGAAGTCTTCGTATGCCAGGCGTCTTTGCAGCATACGGATGGCGTATTCCTTGATGCCTGAGACCGGTTCGCGCGGCACGCGATAGCGCACAGCCACGTTTTCCAGTGAGATGACGACATCCGAGTCGTTGGCTGTTTCAGACCCGGTAGGCATAATCGTTCGAACGGGAGGTAAACACGAATGCACCCAACGCCAGCGCCGCAAGAGCGAAGCCTGTGCCGGTTAGCCACGTCTGCCAATCAGGCACGATGCCTTCGTACAGGGGAACCCGGAACAGACGCACGAAATGATACACGGGGTTAAGCTGGAACAACCACTGCCAGTTGGGCGGGACAATCTCGATCGGGTAAATGATCGGGGTGGCGTACATCCACAGGGTCAGGGCGACATCGTAGACCGGCAGCATATCCGCGAAGTAGACTGCTGCGGTCGCCAGCAGCAGCCCCATCCCAAGCGAGAAGGCTGCCAGCAGCAGGATAGACAGGGGCAGCACCAGCAATGCCGGGGTGATGCGCACACCGGTGAGTGCGGCGATCAGTATCAGGGGAATCAGTGAGATGAGCAGATTGATCAGGCTGGCACCAACCGAGGCAACCGGAAATACCAGCTTGGGCACGTAAATTCTCTGGAAAAGACCGCCGCTCCACACCATTTCTCCCATAGAGCTGCTGGTGGCGCTGGAGAAGAACAGCCAGGCGGTATGCCCGCTCAAGATGTAGACGGCGTAGTGCTCTACATCGAAGCGAAACAGGCTGGAGAAGACCAGGGTGAGTACCAGCATGGTCAATATTGGGTTGAGCAGCGTCCACAATACCCCCAGGGTGGAGCGTTTGTAGCGCGTCTTCAAGGAACGCGAAATGAACTGGACGACCAGATTGCGGTAGCGCAGAAGCGCTTGCAGTTCTTCTATGATGGGAGGACGGCGCTTGGCCGAATCGTATAACTCTTGATGAGTCTGCATGCCAACCTTATTGAACCGAGGTTTACGAAAGGTATTTTACCCTGTTGCCGGGTTCTTTGCGGAAGCTGCCAGAGCATCGAGGATCTGGCGAGCACGAATATCCCAGGTGTTTTGGCGGGCAACCTGATCGAGCTGTCCGAGATAGGCCGGGTCGTGCCTGAGCTGCAAGCCGCGGTCGATCTGCTGCGAGAATGAATGCCCATCACTGGCGACCAGCACCCCTGGCGTGCGCATGCTCTCCTCCATAGGGGTGATGACCACAGGCTTGCCGCCTGCCATGTATTCGAACAGCTTGAGCGGGGAGGTAGAGTGAGTGATATCGTTGAGCTGGAAAGGGATCATCGCTACCGCGATGTGTCGCAGGTAGTCGGGCAGCTCGGCATATGGCTTTACCCCTAACCAGTGCAGATTGGAGCGCTCGAGCAGGGCGGGTGGCAGGCTGCCGTCGTAGTCCGGCCCGATGAGCAGGAACTCCAAATCCGGTCTCAGCGAACACAGGCTGTCTAGCAGCGGGTAGTCGAACCAGGCTGCCAGGGCGCCGTAATAGCCAATGACCGGTTTGCCTGTGGCAAGTACAGGCGCAAGCTCAGCGGGGGGCGGGCTGGTCGCAGGCTGGCGCGCCTGTACGAAGTGATCGTATTCCACGCCATTGGGGCAGAGCAGTGCATCCGGGCGCACCGGAAGCGTCTGGCGGTACAGGCGTTCGGCGGTGGTCAATACCAGCCGGGCGGTGCGCACCAGCCTGTCATGGTCGCGCAGCATCTCGGCGTAGTTGCCCTCGAAGACGGCGATGTCATCCACGTAATCGTAGATGATGCGCGGAGAGTCGAAAGCCTTTTCATAAGTGCGATTCCAGGTCAGCAGATAGATGGTGGGGTTGTTGAAATCGGCGAAGGCTTCCACGCTGGTATTGCACAGGTAGATGCCCGGAAGCATTTCCTGAAATGCAGGTGCCGCTGGATCTGCGCCGGGCTGCAGGTAGAAGACCAGGGCGCCCTGGCGAGCCAGCGCCAGGGCGAGCTGCTGGGGTCGTTGGAAGAGCTGCGTGCGCCAGTCCAGGCTGGGTGGAAAGATCACCACTGGGCGATCCGCCGCCTGCGCCG
>JBGSTO010000582.1:0-4150 GCA_041736465.1 Anaerolineales bacterium
GTGATGGTGAGCCCGCTGAAGGGCAGCAGGAACAGGTCGGTGAAGGCGTAGAGCAAGCCGGCGAAGGGGTTGGCCGGATTGGCGGCGATCAGTTTGAGCGCCACGCGCAATCCGATCGAAGCCACTAAAATTCCGAAAAACAGCCAGATCAAGCCGGCTATCCGGCTTACAACCAGGCGGCGCTCGGCGTTGTGGTCTTCGACCACCTGGGTCTGGTGCTCATAGCCGCTGTGCTGGTGGACACGCACCTGCTCCTGACGATTAACCGGTCGCGGTTCTGTGTTGTAACTCATGACAACCTCCTTCGTTCGATTGGCAGCTGGGAAAATCTATGTTTGCTCCAGCTAGACGGAGCTGCGGCGGCCGAACAGCAGGGAGATCGCGAACAGTGCCAGAAAGATAAAGAACACGATCTTGGCGATGCCTGCGGCGGCCCCGGCGATGCCGGTAAAGCCGAGCAAAGCGGCGATCAGGGCGATGACCAACAGGGAAACGGTAAGGTTTAACATGACAACTTCCTCCTATAGTGTGAAATGGACTTGCTTTTGTTGTGTCTATGATAGGAGCAAAGCGGCTGCGGATCAATAGGGAGGGTATCTATCGTGCGGCTAGGGAATTCCCTACTGCGTAGTCAGGTGGTGGCCGTTGGTGGGAGGGGTGCGCCCACAGTTCACCGGCTGCCTTGGGATATAATACAAGTTGGATCGGAAATAACTGAATTTACCGCAAACTTGCCTTAGACACACTATTTAGACTGCACGGATAGGAGGACACAACATGACCGAACCGACGCTACAGTCTCAGATTGAGGCTGCCAACGCCTACGAAGCGTTGTTCGTGCCGGCGCTCTTCGGGCAATGGGCTCCGAAAGTCGCGGACGCCGCACACATCCAACCTGGTCATCGAGTGCTGGATGTGGGGTGCGGTACCGGGATTCTTGCGCGTGAGGTGGCCCCACGAACGGGATCGAGCGGGACTGTCGCGGGGATTGACCCGAATGCTGGAATGATTGCGGTAGCTAAACAGCTCGCACGAGCCGTCGAATGGCGAGAGGGATTCGCCGAGTCACTACCCTTCCCTGATCAATCTTTCAACGCCGTCGTGAGCCAGTTTGGGCTGATGTTCTTCACAGACCGGCGCCAGGCCCTTCGCGAGATGCTACGGGTGATGGCTCCCGGAGGACATTTGGCCATCGCGGTCTGGGATTCTCTTGATAATATGCCTGCTTTTGCGTCCGAGGTGGCGCTGCTAGAGCAAACAGCAGGCCGGCGGGCAGCCGATGCGCTGCGTGCGCCATTCGTGCTCGGTAACCGGAAGGATCTGGCTGCGTTGTTTTCGGAAGCCGGGGTGGTTTCAGCCGAAATCACAACCCATCACGGCGCGGCGCAGTTTCCCAGCATACGCACCATGGTCGAAGCCGACCTTAGGGGCTGGTTACCGGTGATGGGAGTCATATTGACCGAGGACCTGATCGGTCACATCCTGCAAGAGGCCGGGCATGCTCTCAGTTCCTACGCTACCGCGAATGGAGGGGTTACATTCCATTTATCGGCGCACCTCGTCACCGCGAAGAAGCTTTAGTCTGCTGCGTGGTGCGCATCCCAGCACGAGGCTAACAGCTTGCGTTAGCCGCAAGTGGGCGGCACGCGGTGTTAAGCGTCACTCACTTTGTTGACTGTTTCAGTGTGTCTTCGATATCATTTACGCGATGGTAGCTGGAGTGATCGTCAAGATCAAAAGGCCAATCCGGTTTGCGCTCCCTGCCACTGAACCATTCTTCGGGTGCAGCTTGAAGCGCAGTTAGTACCTCGTCCTGAACTTGCCTGTGCCAGGCTAAAACCTCCTGTGGGGAGCGATCTCGCCAGCGCTCGTAGATGAGGTGGTTCCCATCAGTCCAATTGAGCCCTTTCTCCTCTACCGGCCTGGGTTGTTTTTTGATTTTTCTGACCATGTCGGCCTTCCAATGGGTAATATGCGCCAGTGCATCTTTCACGGTCCAAGGGTCTTTGGTCTCGGGTCTGGGTATCAATCTATTCCAATCCTGACCGGTAAGGTTGTTAACTAGATGATCAAGGCGTTCGAACTCCCGAATAGTACGTTTGATTACTTCCTCGCGAGTATGACGCATAAAAATGAACCTCCTGCATATTTTAACTCTACTTGAGCTGTGACTGCATGTACCGCCCAACCAGTGCCTAGAACGCTGCCTGATAGTATATATAGCTAACTATAGTCCTATTGAAGATTATATGCTGTTAGCCGGTTATGCTCAAGAATCCTTCGGGAACGAGAAGTGCATCTGGACAATCACCCAGTTCCCGGCGCGCTTTTCGAGCGAGCCTGTCCAGCGGCAGTTGTCCCAGCCGATGGGTTGGCCGTTCCATTCGGCGTGGTCGTCTAGTATGCACGAATACCAGGCGGTGTTTCCCAGTTCCGCGAATTTGAGGCGCAAATCCTTCACCTCGAAGTCCGTGGCTTTGAACTCATCCTTCATCCAGGCGCGCTCGCCCAACTTCTTGAACGCCTCGAAGCCAACAATGGTGGACTTTGAATCGGGATGAAAGATAAAGAAGTCGTCATCCTGCGCCATGATGGAGAATAATCTATCGATATCTTTCGTCAATGCCCAGCCGATGGCATCGTGAATGACTTTTATAACCTCGATCCTTTCAGTTTCGGTTAACATGGCAATCCTTTCGTTTTTATCACAGCGGTTTACACAAAAAATACTGGGTATGGCCGGGCGGAATAGCGGGCAATTCTCCGAAAACAACATAACCGCGCTCCAAATAGGATGGCAGGGTACCGCCGGGGAGCCACTGCCGGTCAGTTAGGGTTGGCTCACCTGATGTCAGCTTCATTCTTTACGCCCGACAAATAACCCGTAGCCAAAATACTCATTTAGATGATCCGGGATGATCCCACCCTGGCGGACCCTCTTGACGAAATCCCTGTAGTAAGGGCTTTTTGCGTAGAGCAGCAGCATCCTACCCATCACTCGCAGCATGCCTCCCCAGCCATAGCGCTGCAGGATGCCTTTCTCCTCTTCCTGGATATCAACGGGATGGATCCTGGCGGTGACCCCTTTCAACCCTGCTGTGTTCATCAATCGTATCCATTCGTCCGGCGTCAGTGGTTTTACGCTGGCGCCCACATCCTGTGCAGCCCAGGCGATCACTTCTGGCGGCGGCGGTACTTTCAGCCAGGTAGTCTCGTTCAGCCCGACATAGCCTCCGGGCTTTGTCACCCTGGCATACTCGTTGACCGCTTTTTGTTTATCCTCGGGAAAGGCGGTTACCGATTCGGTAAGTACAGCATCGAAAAGATTATCCTCGAAAGGCAGGTTTTGGGCATCGGCTACCCTGAACTCGACTCTGTGGGTTAGTTTTTGCCTGGCAGCCCTTTCCCTGGACCTCTCGACCATTTTCTCGAGGATGTCCACGCCAACCACCCGGCAGCCAACTTTTGAGGCGATGAAGCAGGCCGTTGCCCCAACACCACAACCCACATCCAGGATGGTACTCTCGCTGCCAATATGGCATATCTCGATGAGCGCTTCGGTGGCTGCGATCCCTCCAATGTGTTTCGTCAGGCCCACCTCAGCAGCAAAGTCAAAGAAAGCTGGTTGCTGTTCCATTCCTGATCTCCTTTGGAGGTGTAACCGGTCACTTGCGCGAGGTTAGTGAACGGCTGCATTTCGGGAATTTTCCCGGTTGACCAGGTTGCCATGCAGAGGCGGGATATGAACCTTGGTTGAGAGCAAGCTATCTGACACGTTACTTCTCCGTGGGTGCCAGATCACTTTCCATTATATAAGAGATTCGAGAAAATCCTATACGTTCGAAGGTAGCGAATTGCGGCAAAATCAGCTAGTCATGCTACAATTTATCAACCAACCAATCTCTCCCAGTCAGGCCAGCGGGAACCACCCTTCGTCGGGCTGGGTCAAAAAGACGGGCTTGAAGGCCAGAGGTAGCGGAAACGGGTTTCTCACTCATAACCCGAAGGTCCTAGTGCAGAATCAAGGGACATAATTGGAAACATTTAGAAAGGCTTCAATCGGATTGCCAAAGGTATCGCAAACCCGTTCAACGATTTCCTGGGGTGATAATACCCGCTCTGGTTCAACTACCCGGCGCTTCCCGTGGAT
>JBGSTO010000087.1:0-8242 GCA_041736465.1 Anaerolineales bacterium
GTTGAATATGCCTGGGCCATAACCCAGGAAGATCGTGTGCACCGCAAAAAACAGCCCTCCCATGAGCAGCGCACTGGAGGCAGCCCACAACCCCCAGGTGCGCTGGTTTGCGTTCAGCAGCACACTCAACCCAAGCCAGAAAAGCAGGATGGTGTTCAGCAGAGAAATGGCTGATACAGCCCAATCTAACCAAAAATTACCGCTCATGAGGCTTCAATTTCGATGGGCTTCCAATCGCCGCGTGTGTCCAGCGCCAAGGGTACGCCTCTTTCATCCCAGGACAGAAGCATCCGCTTGTGTACGATCAGGGCGGCCCGGGTGCGGGCAATCTTTTCATCTGTAGCACTGTCGCTCAAACCCCAGGCGGCGTAGATCTGTCCATTCGTGCGGCTGATCGTACGTTTATCGCGAAATCCCATTCGCCGGGCGATTTGTTCGTTGGTCATTCCGGCTGCCAGCATCCGGGCTACCGCCTGTTCGTTGGGTTCCAGCAGGGACATGGGATCGTTTTCGTCCTGGCGGCGCACCTCCTGCACGCGGCTCTCGATTTCTGGGTCAATAAAACTTCGCCCTGCAAAGGCATCTTTGAGCAGCGGAAGGATCATCTGAGGCAGAAGGTAGTTGGATTTGCGAACATAGGCGTAGTGGCTGAGGATACCCGACCGGCGGAAATCCCGGTAGTACGCCGCATCGTCCTGGATCGAGTAGAACACCACCGGCATGCGGGGAAATTCATGCCGGATGGCGACCGCAGCCTGGATGCCGTTCATCTCACCGGCAAGCTGTACATCCATCAAGATCACCTGGGGGAGCGGCTTGCTCGAGGAAGCGCAATCCAGGCAGTATGTCAGGGCGGCCTCTCCACTGGTGCAGTCGAAATCCACCAGAATCTCGCTGGTAGCTTGCAAGCCGTTTTTAAGGGCTTGCCGCAGCCTTTCATTGTCTTCAACGATCAATAAGTTGAGCATGAAACCCGGCTTACCCCAGCTAGCGGAACAGCAGGGGGATGGCGAAGATGATGAATACATCCCAGACGACGTAGGCAATCATGAAAGCACCGAAGACTCGATGCAGCGCTGCCGCCCAATCTTGATCTGCAGGCATGCGCAGCAGCTTGTATGCTGCCCATACCAGGATGCCGATATTGATGCTGTTCCAGCCTATGACCGTCAGGCGGTTGATGGTGATACCTGCGCCGATGGTACGGTACAGGATGGCTGCCAAAGCATACAGGCTGACCAGCAGCGCCATCAGAGCGGCTGCCAGAATGCCTTTCCGCAGCAGTGAACCGACCGGTGAGGGCAGGTCTTGCAGCCGGACAGGCGTGGCGCCGATCAACATGCCGATCACCGCGAAGAGCATCACATTGTAGACGATCAGGACATCTCTCTCCTGGAATGGAGCCATGAAGTTGAAGGGTATGGCAACCAGATAAACGGCCAGCACCAGCAAGGTGAGCGGCAGCAGTAAGCGCATCATAGTGGCGATAAAGCGGCTCAACCCCTGTTGGAAGTCTTGCGCTAACGGGGAAAAACGCGGATCATAGATGCTGGCAACCGCCATCACCGAAACCAATCCCAGTCCGCCTGCTGTCATCAGGCGCATAACCACAGGAGGGATTTCCACCCGCAGCGCGGCGAACATACCGGCGGTAATGGCTGTGAATGCCACACCCGCGATTAAATATACGCCGGCAGTAACAAATACTTCGAACGATTTGATCACAAAAGCAAAGCGCTCGCCATGTTCAGAACGGAGGCCCAAAAGAACAATGCCGACAGCAATCCAGGCAAGCAGCGGCAGGTGGATGACCATCTGGATGGTGGTTTGTTCTTGTTCCCAGCCGCTCATCCCTGGCAGCAACAGGAAGGTATAAGCGCTGGCGGCTGCCAGAAGCATCCCTGCCCCAACCGCCCTCCCGTAGCCCTGACGAGCTCCGATTGCCAGGAAAGCCAGGATGAACAGGCCCACCAGCGGCGCCCAAAAGACTGCCAGGTGCGGCACCTGCTCCAGGAACAGGTTGGTTTCATCGAAGATCGCCCACAAGGACAGCCCTCCCAGGATTGCCAGAGGAACTGCCAGCGCCCACAGCCGTTTCGTTGCTGCTTCGGGGGCTTTGGTTTGCAAACGGTGATACCAGGCTGCCAGGAGTAGGTTGTGGGGTTCGGATTGGTAGCAGTTCAGCATGTCGGCAGCGAATTGGTCGCCTTTGCGCTCCTGCAGCGCAGATTGGTAAAGCATCTCCAATTCGGCCGGGTGATTGGAAAAGTTTTGTATGGATTGCAGGTATGTCATCGCGGCTCCTCACTTTGCCTAAGGATACAACCAGGCGCGTAAACGGTCAAGCACCTGAGTGCGTGGGCGCGGCTTCCTGAAGGGTCGCATCTGGCCTCGGAACTATCTAATATATGACTGCGCAAGATGGTATAGATTGCTGACCGCAATACGAGGTGATCGCATGAAAGTCAAAATGATTTTACCTGCCCTGACCGAGGCCAACAGCCCCTTCTGGAGGCCAATTAAATATTCCTTGTTTCCCCCGCTGGGGTTGGCGACGCTGGCAGGCTACCTGTCGCCAGACGACGAGGTGTCGATCCAGGATGAGCACGTGGAAAAGCTGGATTTGGATGATGATCCTGAGCTGGTTGTCATCCAGGTGTATATCACCTCGGCCTACAGGGCATACCAGATAGCCGACCAGTACCGCAACCGCGGGATTTACGTGTGCCTGGGCGGTTTGCACGTGACCGCCTTGCCGGAAGAAGCTGCTCAACATGCAGACACGATCTTTATCGGCCCCGGCGAGGATATCTGGCCCGATTTTCTGGCCGACCTGCGCACCTGGTTTCCACGCAAGGTGTATATTTCTCGAATCCGCACGCTGCACGACCTGCCTCCCGTGCGACGTGATCTGATCAAGCGCCACCTGTACCTGGTGCCGAACTCGATCGTTGTTTCGCGCGGCTGCCCGCATCACTGCGATTTTTGTTATAAAGATGCCTTCTACAGGGGCGGGAAATCCTATTACACCCAAAGCGTTGATGCCGCCCTGGCAGAGATCGAACGGCTGCCAGGCAAGCACCTGTATTTCCTGGACGATCATTTGTTTGGCAGCCCACGCTTTGCCGCCTCTCTGTTTGCCGGCATGCGCGGTATGGGGCGGGTATGGCAGGCGGCCGGCACGCTGCAATCCGTGCTGCAGCCGGGACTCCTGGAAAGCGCCGCGGCCAGTGGACTGCGCAGCCTGTTTGTCGGCTTTGAGACGTTAAACGTACAGAATCTGCGCCAGCAGCATAAATTCCACAACCTCAACCGCGACTACGACGCCGCCATCCGCCGCCTGCACGACCTGGGGGTGATGATCAATGCCAGCTTTGTGTTCGGGATGGATGAAGATGACGAGAGTGTCTTCGAGCGCACGGTTTCCTGGGCGGTATCGCGCGGCATCGAGACGGCGACTTTTCACATCCTCACCCCCTATCCTGGAACGGCCCTGTACCAACGGCTTCAGGCTGAGGGGCGCATCACCAGCCTGGATTGGGATCTTTACGATACCCGTCACGTGGTTTACCAACCCAAGAAAATGAGCGCCAGGCAGTTGCAAGATGGCTATTGGCGGGCTTACCAGCAGTTTTACGCCTGGGGTTCGATCATGCAGGGTGCAGCCTCAAAGGACAGCCTGGCGGGCAAACTGCGGCACCTGGCTTATGCCGGCGCCTGGAAAAAACTGGAACCATTCTGGGGCGTCGTGATCCGCCTTGGGCAGATCAGCCACTGCCTGCCGCTGCTGGAAATGGTGCTGAAAGGTTCTGGCCGCCAGGCTGGCGCGCCAGGCACCGCGGCAGCCGAATATTATTTGGATTCACCCACCGGTACACAGATAGAGCAATGACCGGCTGCTCACTATTGCCAGATTTGATCAAGTAGAGTACCCTCCAGGCGCTATGCGCCTGCTCTATGTCGCCGATGGTCGCTCGCCCACTGCGTTGAACTGGATTCGCCATTTTATTGAGATTGGCGAGGAGGTGCACCTGGCGTCCACTTACCCTTGCCAGCCAGTTCCCGGATCGGCTTCACTGACCGTTATCCCGGTTGGAGGCAGCGAGCTCACCAGCGATGCGCCGCTGCGAGTGCGCCAGGGGCTGCGCCGCCTGCTGCCAGTTGGCCTGCGCACCACCGTGCGCCGCTGGTTGGGAATGCGTACGCTGGACCGGTCGGCGCGGCGGCTATCTGATCTGATCCTCCATTTGCAGCCAGACCTGGTTCACGCCATGCGCATCCCGTTCGAGGGCATGCTGGCAGCCCGGGCCCTGCCGCGTTCGGCGCCTATCCCTCTGATCGTGTCGGTGTGGGGCAATGATTTCACCTTGCATGCACCTTCTTCGAGACGCCTGGGCATGCTGACGCGCGAAACGATGAGACGCGCAGATGGGCTGCACCCCGACTGCCAGCGTGACGCCCGCCTTGCCCAGGAATGGGGATACGGCAGCTATAAGCCTGTGCTGGTTGCTCCGGGAAACGGCGGCATTCACCTGGAGGACTTCTACCCAATGCCGCAAGGCGCAGCGGATCACCCGGCTACCGTGATCAACCCGCGCGGTATCCGCGCCTACGTGCGCAACGACACCTTCTTTCAATCTATCCCACTGATCTTAGAGCAGCTTCCCGAAGTGCGCTTCGTATGTCCCGCCATGGCAGGGGAAGCGCAGGCTGAAGCCTGGGTTAAGTCTCTGCATCTGGAAGCCCAGGTGCAGCTGCTGCCGGTGTTGAGCCGTCTGGAGATCGCAGATTTGCTGCGCCGGGCGCAAGTTGCTGTATCCCCAAGTATTCACGATGGAACGCCGAATACGCTGTTGGAGGCGATGGCCTGCGGCTGTTTTCCGGTCGCCGGAGATATCGAATCGCTGCATGAGTGGATTCGCTCCGGTGAAAACGGCCTGTTGGTTGATGCAGACAGCCCGCATGCACTGGCGATGGCTGTCGTGCGCGCCCTGCAGGATAACTCCCTGCGGATTCAGGCGCGCCGGATCAATGCCCGCATCATCGCCGAGCGCGCCGAATATGGGCAGGTGATGGGGCAGGCCGAAGCCTTTTACCGTCGTTTCTTGAGTTAAACGCTTATGCTGCAGACGCCGCCAGGCTGGGCTCCAGGCTGAGCCGCCGTACCGATTCGGTCAGTGTGCGCATCGACTTCCCCACCTCGCTGGAGCGTGCTTCATTTTGCAGCATAAAGGGAACACCGCGGTTGATGGATGGCACTACCACGTTGGCGTCGAGAGGTATGGTCGCCACAATCTCGTTTTGCAGTGTCTGGCCCACTTTTGCTGGATCGATCTTCAGGCGGTGGTTATATTGATTCATCACGGTGACAATCCGCCGCCGGTCTAGTTTCAACAGAGGCACCAGATCCAGGAATTTTCGTACGCTGGCAATGGCAGGGATATCCTGGGTGGTGAGCAGAACGATTGCGTCACTGGAGTCCAGCGCTGCAATGGTGACATCGGAAAGGCGCGAGGGGGTATCGATGATCGTATAGGTGTATATACCGCGCAGGTAGTCCAGCAGAGCAGCAAACTGCCCACCGGTCACCTGTTCAGCCGTCTCGGGCTGCGTGGCTGCCAGGATGTTGATCCCGGATTTGTGCGCCACCATGACTTCTTTGATAATGTCGACATCCAGCTCGTCGGCACGTGAGGTCAGATCCAGCACGCTGTTCTTACTCTGTTCATTGAACAATACCAATAAGTCTCCAAACTGCAGGCTGGCATCTACCAGCGCCACCCGGGTTTCTTCATTATGCAGGCAGGCAGCCAGGTTCGCTGCAACCGTTGTACAACCTGCGCCTCCCTTGGGGCTGTACACCGTGATGACTTTTCCGGTGGATCTGCCTGCAGACGTTGAGACAACGCCGCTGCTGGTATGTTTGCTGCCAGACATGGCTGCCGGCATTTTGGATCGCCCGCGATGGGCAAGCTCTCCAGCACGTAAGACAGCCCCAATCAATTCGTCGATGGTGGGGGGCTTGGATAAAAAGTCTCGGGCGCCAGCCATCATCGCTTTGCGCAAATAATCTGCGTCGTCCTGGACGGTCAGGATGACGACCTGGGTAAAGGGCACGATCTGCGTCACTTCGCGTGTCGCTGTGATGCCGTCCATTCCAGGCATGTTAATGTCCATTAGAATGACATCTGGCTGCAGCTTCCCCACCATTTCAATCGCCTGGCGGCCGTTTTCGGCGCTGCCTACGACTTCTATGCGCTGGTCGAATGTCAGGGAGCGGATAATATTTTCGCGGGTCATGTTAATATCATCCACCACCATAACCCGGATGAGATTGTTCGAGGTCGAGGCTGATGTTGTGTCTGGTGAACTGCCCGCAGGTGACGGCTGAGCAGGTATGGGAACCGCAGGTCCCTGGAAGCGAGCCATCGTCTCCAGGCGGTCTGCTGGGTAATCCTTGAAGAGCTGTTGTTCTTGTGGCTGGTATTGGCTTGCCAGGGGTGAAGGCATAGCCTCCATTTCTGGATTTGGGCTGGACGCCGGCGAAGTGGAGGCCGGCTCAGATGCAGCGTTACCAAGTATCCGCCCTAAAAAGCCTCTTTTCCCGTTTTTTTCATTGGCTGAATTTTCATCAATTTCCAGCAAGACCAGCTTATCCGGGTAATAGGTTTGAGTAAACTCACGTTGAAAGACCGAAACAGGCTTTCCACTGCCGTATTGGCGGTGGAGCAGTGCCCAGGCGCTGGCATCGTTAAAATTCTGCATCAATACGCGTTCAACGATCTGAGCGCCTTTGCGTTTCTCCCCTCGCTGGTAATAACGTTCAGCCTCTTTCAGTAATTTGTTCGTATTATCGCCCACAGCTCTCTTCCATGCAGTTAAGTATGTGTCAACTGGTGCAAAGATCTGCTTGATTGTATCATTCGTAAATGATTGTCGATTTAACAGTCTTGCAAGGAAGCTATCCCCTAATGGTCACATAGCACGCCGGATATAAACAACAAGAAGGCTCCATTGAATGTTCGTTGGGAGCCTTCTTGATCGAAAGTTTTATTTGCCTCTACATGCTTTTTCTTAGACTGCCAATCCACCTGGAAGCCGCCGGGCGGCTTACTCCAGGTTATACCGCAAGACGCGCTTCAGGCGCGGCGTGCGCAGGCGGCGCAGCGCCTGAGCTTCGATTTGCCTCACTCGCTCGCGGGTTACACCCATCTTCTGCCCAACCTCGTTTAACGTGTGAACCCGTCCATCCAACAAACCATAGCGCAGCTGAAGGATGCGTGCTTCGCGCGGCGGAAGCTGTTCGAGAGCTTCAGCCAACTGCTCGCGCAGCAGGTTAAAGGCAGCGGTTTCGTCTGGATCTGGGGTCTCTTCATCTTCGATGAAATCAGCCAGGACATCATTCTCTTCATCGCCGATTGGCGCTTGCAGTGAGACGGTCTGGCGGGTGGCTTGCAGCAGTTGTTCGATTTTTTTCAGAGGCACATCCAGCGTTTCGGCCAGCTCATCCGAGGTGGGTTCACGCCCCAGGGACTGGTTCAAGCGATGCTGGGTGCGCAGCATGCGGCTGATCTGGTCGCCCATATGCACGGGGATGCGGATTGTGCGGCTCTGATCGGCGATTGCGCGGGTGACCGCCTGGCGAATCCACCAGGTTGCATATGTGCTGAACTTCAGGCCGCGCTGGTATTCGAACTTCTTGGCGGCGCGCATCAACCCGATATTGCCTTCCTGGATCAGATCCAGAAAGGGAACGCCGCGCCCCATGTATTTTTTGGCGATGCTGATCACCAGACGGGCGTTGGCGATGATTAAATGCTCGCGCGCCGACCATCCGTCCTGTACCAGGCGGTATAGCTCCTCTTTGCGGTGCGAACTGACATTCCCGCGGGCGAGTTCCTCGCGTGCCAGCCGACCGCCTTCGATTCGCTGCGATAATTCCAGTTCTTCTCCAGCAGTAAGCAGTGGAATTTGAACGGCCTCTTTGATATACAGGCCGATGGTATCGGTCGTATCTACGCTTTCAAGATAATCTCGTTCACCGGCGTGGCGAATTGAGAGCCTGAGAGAATCTTCATCCAGGGCGGATTCTTCGACATCTATCAGTTCGGGTATTTCTACGATGCGGATATTGGCGTTTAACAGGGCATCCAGCAGATATTCGAGCTGACCGAGATCGTTTTCCGCTTCTGGAAACTGCGAAAATACGTCATCCAGTCCAATATAGCCCTTACGGCGGCCG
>JBGSTO010000609.1:0-1619 GCA_041736465.1 Anaerolineales bacterium
TCTCCTGCGGTGAGGGCTGAAGGGCTTGCAGGCGGTGCAGGATTTCAACCGGTATGTGGATCCCCCATTGGGCGCTCAACACCTGGAAGGATTCGCGCAGCGGCAGGATGAGCTGCAGGCGCTGGGAGTATTCAATAACCAGATCCCACTGCAGCGTGCTGTGGTGTTCCTGGATCAGGGCAGCCAGGTCGTACCACCACAGCAGATCGGAGCTGCCGGTGTGATCCATCAACAGGTGGCTGGCGAGATGCAAGACCTGCACTTCGAGCTGCCAGGCAAGGAGGGGTACGCCGGTCACCTGGGCAGGCACGGTCAGCTGCCAGAGCCAGTCCTGGGGGACGCGGTAGTGGTGGTAGTAGGTGGGGCCAAAGAGCACCCAATGCAGGTCGACCATCACTGGTACGATGCCGGGCCGGGTGAAGAGCAGCTCTTTTTCGAATTCGAGCGCCTGACCGGTATATGGCTCGACGCCTGACCGGAAGCCGGACTCTCGCAGGCAGCGCATGGCAGTGGACAGGTCTTCCCAGCGCACGAAGATATCCAGGTCGGAAAACGGGCGCAGGGCGATATCGTGGTAGATTTGCTCGACCAGCAGGGGGCCTTTGCCAACCACGACCGGCAGGCCGCGGGCGGTCAAAGCCTGGAGGACGAGCTGAAACTCGTGCAGCAGGTACAGGTTGGCCTGGGCGGTGGCGCGGTAAGCGTGGTGCAGCCCCGTGGCGAGCAAATCGGGAAGCTCTGGAGAGTCGCGCAGGATGAGGTGCAAGAGCGGGGCGACGCGCTGGGACTGGGCGTAAGCCAGCAGGGAGGTGGGATCGAAAGCGGGGGAGGCAGCCAGGGCGGTGATGTCCGGCAGGCTGCCAGCGCCGAGGCGGAAGCGCAGGCAGGCGAGGACGAAGTCATGCAGGTGCGCTTCGACCGTTGCACCTTCGGGGATATCACGGGGTTGGTGGGGAGCGGCGGGCGGCTGCATGTCAGAGGAATTTATCCTGGCCGCGAAGCCAGAGCGCCAGGGCGACGCCATCCCAGATCAGGCCGGCCGAATCCTGATTTGCGGATGAGAAAAACTGGCGCCAATTGGCTTCCAGCTTTGTGAAGTCGATGTACTGGCTCAGCGTGGGGCGGCTTTCGTCGAAAAGCTGCCGGAAGTAATCTCTGCGCTGCCTGAGGATTTCCAGGCTGAAAGGCCAGTTGAGGTGGGTGCGGTCTCTGCGCCAGGCGACTTCGGGAGGGAGGATCGATTCCAGCGAGCGGCGCAAGATCATCTTGGGCCAACCGCGGTGGGTTTTCAGCCACCAGGGCAGCCCCAGGCAGAACTCGACCAGGCGCACATCCAGAAAGGGGTGGCGCGATTCGATACTGTAGGAGGCGGCGATGCGGTCGTAGCGCTCCAGAGCGGCCTGCAGGTGCGGGTGGAGCAGGTTGGTGCGGTGGGCATCGATTTGGGAGGCGACGGTGGGGGATATCTCGTAAGAGCGGTAGCGAGCCAGGCGGTCAGCCAGGTGGACTGCCTGGGCGAAGTCCGGGTGGATAAGCGAGGAGCGGAGAGCTGCCGGCAGGGCTTTACGCTGGCGGCCAGCCTGGCGCATGCGCCGCAGCCAGCCGGGCGCAACAGCCAC
>JBGSTO010000632.1:0-2837 GCA_041736465.1 Anaerolineales bacterium
GGAGCGTGGTGGGTATAGGCCAGGCGTGGGCGGTTCTCTCCCAGCCCGCGCAAGCCCCACAAAAGAAAAACGTCCGAGAATGTGGGCACCGGCCCGTGCAGGTGAATCAGATCGTACTGGCTGAAGCGCTGGCTCAGCTCACGCATTTTGAACGGCATGGTGGACAGGCGCACCTCGCCGAATTCGCGGCGGGGAATATCGTTGACCGACAGGATGTCCACCTGGTGGCCGCGCCGGCGCAGCCCGCCGCTGAGGCGCTCGGCTACGCGCGAAACGCCGCTTTTTACTGGCGGAGCTTCGGAGATAATCATCAGGATCTTCACAACGTAGTCCTCCGTCGATGTGGATTGGATACCGATTTCACCATATATGTCGTAATTAGGGGAAATTTGTTATGTGGAGCGGGGATTCGTTAACCAAATGCTAATCAAATCGCCATGTTAACGTTATTTGACTCGCGGGGATTCTTATGTTAGACTAATATCGTCTGTTCGTTCGTTCGTTTGTTCGTTCGATGGCTGCCTGACAAAACATGCCTACTGTCCGCGAAATTGCAAACTACGCTGGCGTTTCGGTAAGCACTGTTTCCCTGGTAATGAACGATATGCCTGGGGTTTCAGAAGTGATGCGCCAGCGCGTCTACCAGGCTTTGCAGATGCTGAATGAAGGCGACGAAACCGGTAAGCGCCGCTCGAACCAGGAGTCTTCCTCCGGGGAGCGCGACAGCCTTTCGATCGTGGTCTTGCATCCTGCCATCTTGCGCTCCAGCCAGGTGTTCAGCGAATTCTTGCAAGGCATTCAAGCGGCTGCTTTGCAGTACCGTATGCAGCTCCGCCTGGCGGTGAACGAGCCGGATTTGCCCGGTGACCATATCTCGCGTCTGTATTTCTCCGACCCCTCCCTGATCCCGGATGGCGTACTGGTGATCGGCGCCCGCCAGGAAGCTCCCTTTCCAGATGAAATTAGCCAGCTCAATATCCCCTGCGTGCTGGTGGGGCGCACATCCCCGGGTGCGCGTCTGTCGGCAGTCGGACCGGATGAAGATGCTGCTGCCCGAGAAGCGGCGCGCTACTTGATCGACCTCGGTCACCGCGCGATTGCATTTACCGGCGGCGACCCGGTATACAGCTACACCCACAGCCGTTTGCGCGCAGTTCAGGAAGAACTCAGAGCTGCTGGAATTGATGCTTTGGAGCGTTGGGTCAGCCTGGGAGAAGGCGACCAGGCAGCCAGAAAACTCCTGGCAAGCAGCCCTGAGATTAGCGCGGTAATTTTTATCAATGACGCCTATGCGATTCAGGGATTGCCAGTCTTCCAGGCTGCCGGGCGGCGCATCCCCGAGGATCTGTCTGTGGTCTCCTTCGACGACACCGAGCAAGCGCGCCAGTTCTCTCCTGCGCTCACCTCAGTCGCCTACCCTCGCTATCTGGAGGGTTTCCACTCGGTCAGAATGATTTACGAGCAAATCCAGAACCCCCAAATACTATCTTGCCAGGTTACCTTCCGGACTAATCTGGTGATCCGCGATTCGTGTGTTCCCCTAAAAGCGGTCAAGGATTGACCTCCGGAATGAGCCACGGCCCCATGGATGAGGAGCAAAGCAGCTTACCTCGCCCGGGTTGCGCAAAATGAACTCGCTGGAGCTCACCGCGACCAGCACGCTACGCTGGTCTCGCAATGCCAGATAAGATCATGAAAGGAGGTGTTTCAGAGGCGGAGATTCATCACCACACTACCCTTCCCTTCAGACGATTTGTTGCCTTCGCGCCCGTGCCTGTATACCAGAGCGCAAAAGAACCCTTATATGGAAAAAGCTCGCACAGCGAGCTCTTGATTTGATCTAGGAGGAGGATTGCAATGTCTGTTAAGAAACACTGGTTTGTAGTTACTATGTTGATCATCGCGAGTCTTGCGCTGGCGTACTGCGCTCCTGCGCCAACGCCTGCACCTACGGCTGAGCCGGCTGCGACTGCAGCCCCGGTTGTTACGGAAGCGCCCCAGGCGCCGGCTGAGGTGGTAGAGCTGCGCATGACCTGGTACACCGACGGCAACGAAGACGTGGTGATGCGCGACCTGCTGGACCGCTTCGAGGCGGAGAATCCAGACATCAAGGTAGTGATGGACACGGTGGCGTACTCGGCGATCCTGGAGAACCTGCCGATCCAGCTAGCTGCCGGAGAAGCGCCCGACATGGCGCGCGTGACCGACCTGGGCGGGCTGTCGAAGTACTACCTGGACATGAAGCCGTACTTGAAAGATGCGGCTTACTGGGAAGAGAACTTCGGCACGACGCTGCCGTGGCTGCGCCCGGCGGGGAACACGGACGGTATCTTTGGCTTCCAGACGCAGTTGACGGTCACGGGACCGTACATCAACCGCACGCTGTTCGAGCAGGCGGAGGTGGCGGTGCCGAGCGACAGCTCAGACCAGGTGACCTGGGAAGAGTGGGCGGCGGCGGCGAACGAGGTCGCCCAGGCGCTGGACATCGCCTACCCGATGGCGATGGATCGCACCGGGCACCGCTTTGCCGGACCGGCGATCAGCATGGGGGCGAAGTTCTTCGATGAGAACGGCTACCCGATGATCGCCGGGGATGCAGGCTTCAGAGACATGGCGGAGATGTTCGTAGGCTGGCATGAGGACGGCACGATGCCGATCGACGTATGGGCAGGCAGCACCGGCTACGCTGCGCCGAACGAGCAGTTTATCAATGCGCAGATCGTGCTGTACATGTCGGGGTCATGGCAGGTGGGGCAGTTCACCAACCAGATCGGCGACGCTTTCGACTGGGAAGCGGTGCCCAACCCGTGTGGACCCGGCGCCTGCACCGCCATGCC
>JBGSTO010000635.1:0-3586 GCA_041736465.1 Anaerolineales bacterium
ACTATCCAGCCGCGGACGGCAGCGCATCGTCTCCGGCTGCTCCCATGGCGACCTGCCGGCTGCCCGTCCGGACGAGATCGCCAACGCCGTGCGCTGGGTGCTCGCCCAGCGAGATCATTCAGGAACAAAATCAGGAAAGAATGCATAGAAACCTCCCCTCGATAGACAACGAACGGCATTGGAGCACGGGCGCCTGGGTCGCAGCCGGGTTCGCGCTGCTCTTCTTCCTTTACAATTTCGGTATGGGTCTGTACAGCACCACCTGGCCCACGGATGGCTGGGCGATCACCGGCAGTATCGATACCGGGCCCGCGCAAATACTATTTACACAGCAGTTCAACCAGGATTCCAGCCCGATACAAGCCGGCGACGAGCTGCTGGCGATCAACGGGCAGACGCTGGATGCGCTGCTGGAAGCGCAGCACAATATCTTCCGGCTGGATGCGCCGGATTGGCCGGATGGCACCGTGCTGCACTACGAAGTGCTGCGCGGCGGAATGCCCCTTTCCTTAGAAGTGCCCATCCGGCGGATGGCGTTTTGGAGCTACTTCGGATTAGCCGGGAAGCTCGATCTCGCTGAGCTTACCCAATTGGCCGGCAGCCTGTTTTTCTTCATTGCCGGTTTGACCGTTTTTCTGCTGCGCCCGGGCAACCGCGCCGCCCATGCTCTATTGTTTATCGGCGTGGGTTTCTTTTTCAATGCCGTGCCGGCTAATTTTACCGCGCCCACCCTGTTTTACCCCGAAACGCCGCCATCCATTCCCTTCGATACCTGGACCCTAGTGATCAACCCCAGCCTGATGTACCTGGCGCTGGCTTTTCCCCGGCCCAAGCTGCCCCTGCGGCGCTTCCCGCGCCTGGGCGTGCTGCTGTTGTACCTGCCCTGGCCCTTGGCCTTCAACCTGGCCTACCTGTTGAACCTGGATAACCGGCAGGGCTACCTGCAAACCGCCTTCGCCATCTACCCGGTGCAGGTCATCCTGATGATGCTGGTCGTTCTGGTAAGCCTGGTGCACAGCGGCCTCACCGTGCGCGACCCGGTGGGGCGCAGCCAGTTCAAATGGATGCTGGCAGGCATTTCCAGCTTTGTATTTCTGGGCGTCGGCGGCTGGCTGGTCAGCGCCTATATCTTTCCAGACACGATGCAGCAGGGCAACTGGCTGCTGACTACCATCGGCTGGTTCCTGATGCCGGTCTGCCTGTCGATTGCCATCACCCGCTACCGCCTGTTCGACATCGACGTCATCATCCGCCGCACGCTGGTGTACTCGATACTGTCCGGTCTGCTGGGACTGGTGTATTTCGGCAGCGTGACCGTGCTGCAGGGGATCTTTACCTCCCTGGGCGGCTCGCAGACTCCCGTCATCACGGTCATCTCCACGCTTGGGATCGCCGCCCTGTTTAGCCCGCTGCGTAAGCGCATCCAGGGTTTCATCGACCGGCGCTTCTTCCGCAGCAAGTATAATGCTGAGCAAGCGCTGTCCACCTTTGCCGCCGCCGCCCGCGCCGAGACCAATCTAGAACTTCTCTCCGGCAGCCTGGTCGCCACGATCCAGGAAACGCTCCATCCCGCAGATGCCAGCCTATGGCTGCTCCAGGTTAAGTCGGGTCAAAAGGGCACGCAGTCGTGATCGCGGGGGCAGCTCCTGAGAGTTCAGCGAGTACAACGCTCAACCCGCTCACACCGGTCAAGGCTGGCAGCACGTCATCCCTGCCAGGAATGAGCCAAATCGCGAAAGAGCACAAGGCGCCGGGCTTCAATCCGCTGCTGGCAGGCGGCTTGCTGCTGGTCGGGCTGGCAGCGATGATCTTCGTCTACCAAATCGTCCAGCAAAATGCCGCCCAACGGATTGAGTTCGAACCGCTGCCTCTCAGCGAGAACGTCAAACCGGTGATCATCGACACCGATATGGCGCCCGACGACTGGATGGCGATCCTGTTCCTGCTGCAGCGTCCCGAAATCGACGTGCTGGCGATCACGGTGAACGGCACTGGCGAAGCGCACTGCGAACCCGGCGTGCGCAACGCCCTGGGTCTGGTCGCTCTCGCCGGACGGTCGGGCATTCCAGTTGCCTGCGGGCGGGAAACGCCATTGGAAGGAAATCACGTCTTTCCCGAAGACTGGCGCACCAATGCCGACACCATGAGCGGCTTGGCGCTGCCGCAAGTTGAGCTGCCCGCGGGTGATGAGGACGCCGTGGAACTGCTCACTCGCCTGGCGCTGGAATCCCCCAGGAGAGTGTCTATCCTTACGCTGGGACCCCTCACCAACCTGGCAGAAGCCGTCCAGCAAGAACCGGCGCTGGTGGAGCACGTCGAAACGGTAGTGATCATGGGCGGGGCATTGGCGGTGCCCGGCAACGTCGGTTTCTCCGGCGCCGGGATCGACAATCAGGTTGCCGAATGGAACTTCTATATCGACCCATTCGCGGTTAAAATAGTATTTGGGTCGGGTTTACCGGTTTTGCTGGCGCCCCTGGATGCCACCAATAATGTGCCGCTTGGCAGTGAATTTTTCCGCCAGCTCAAAGCCAACCGGCATACGCCCGAAGCCGAGTTCGTGTACCAGGTGCTGGCGAAGATGCAAGATTTCATCGCTTCCGGTGGCTATTATTTCTGGGATCCGCTTGCCGCCGGCTTGCTGGTGGATGCGAGCATGGGCGCTATCACGCAAGGCAAGATCAAAGTGTTTACCGCCGAAGGAACCAGCTCCGCTCTCACCCGGGCGATGGCAGATGGCGACCTGATCCGCTATGCCACCTCGGCCGAGCGCGATCGTTTCTACTACGAGTTTTTACGCACGCTCAACCAACCATAAGGAGGATTACCAATGGCAGAATCAACCACTCAGGAGCGTTTCAAGCGCGGCGCCGCCGATGCCGGGCGCTACTTCAAGTACATGGCTGATTTCATCGGCTTTAGTGAAGAAGACCGCCAGGCGATCAAAGACTCTCGTTTCATCCTTGAGAAGCATATTCCCGGCATTGTAGCCCGTTTCTACGTCCAGCTGTTGCGCTACCCCGCCACCCGCAAGTTCTTCCTCAAGAAAGACGGCACGGTAGACCAGGCCTACCTGTCGATGCGCATGCAGCACCAGGTCAATTTCTGGCGGCGCACCGCCTCCGCCGGCTTCAGCGAAGACTACGCCCGCTTCACCGATTACGTCGGGCGGGCGCACACTTCGCGTGGCGCAGACCCCAAGATCTATATTCCGGCGCGCTACGTCATCGGCATGGTCGGTTTCGTCCAGCACAACCTGCTGGTAGCGCTGCACGCCGAGCTGGGCGAGATCGATCCTGAGCTGGAAGCGCGCGCCGCCAAAGGCTGGAGTAAGCTGCTTACCGTGCTGCTGGAAATGCTCACCCGCGCGTATGGCGAAGAGCACCTTTCTGAAACCTTCTCGGCGCCAGATGAGGTCGACGACCAGGCGTTAATGGACCTCTCCATCGAAACCTACGAACGCTCGCTGGGAATTGCTGACTCGATCGAAACCATCACCTATATCGTCGCTCGCGTCGAGGAGATCCCCAACGGCGAGCGCAAGATCGTGCAGGTCGAGGACCTGTCCATCGGCGTCTTCCACCAT
>JBGSTO010000642.1:0-2361 GCA_041736465.1 Anaerolineales bacterium
GTGATTGCTGCCAGCATCAGGGGGGACGATGAGGCTGCTTGAATTAGAAATTCGCAATTTGCGAGGCATCCGAGAGCTAACACTGAAGCCAGGGGGCGGAAACCTGGTGGTGCTGGGGCCGAACGGGGCCGGTAAAAGCGCGGTGGTGGACGCGGTGGATTTTCTGCTGACCGGCTCGATCTCGCGCTTGAGCGGGAAAGGCACTGCCGGGATCACTCTGAAGCAGCATGGACGGCATATCGGGGCAAAAACAAAGGATGCCTCGGTGAGGGCGGTGGTGAAGCTGGATGGTGCAGAAATCGAGATTTCACGCTGGCTGGCGAATCCGGATGATCTTCTAGTCTCACCGGAAGCGCATCGTTCCCAGGTGGAGCAGGTGGTACGGCTGGCAAAGCTTGGACATCACGTGCTCACCCGGCGGGAGATCCTGCGGTTTGTGACGGCGGAGAGAGGGGAGCGAGCCAGGGAAATCCAGGCGCTGCTCAACATCCAGGAGATCGACCGCACCCGCCAGGCGATCAATGCGGCGGCGATTGCGAACGAGAACGAGCTCAAGGCCAGGAAGCGCGAAGAGGAAGAGGCGCAAAGGGCGGTGTGCAGGGAGCTGGGGATCGAGAAATATGAGGCCCAACTTGCAGTGGGGATCGCCAACGACCGGCGGGCGAAACTGGGGGGCGAGCCGATACCGTACGGTGCGCTGCGAGATGTGAAGCGAGGGCTGCGGCCTCCCGAATCGAGCACACAAACCACGGGTGTTAGCCTGAGGCGGCTCGAACAGCAGCGTTCGACACTGGGGGTGATCCTGGGCGAAGAGGCGATCCAGCAGCGCATCGAGCAGTATGACCGGCTGCAGGAGGCGATGGGGCGCATCCGGGAAAACCCGCGGCTGATCGAAGATTTAAAGGCGCTGGAGTTAATCCAAATCGGGCTGAGCCTATTGGAGCCATCCGGCAGGTGCCCGCTGTGCCAGGCAGAACACCCGGCAGGCTATCTGCACGATTTCTTGGGCGGACGGCTGCGGTACGCGCAGGAGGCGCAGGAAATCCAGGCGGTGATCCAGGAATCCAGGGAAACCCTGAACCAGGCGGCGGAGGGCGTGCGCAGCGTGCTGAGCGACCTTCAAACGGCGGCGGAGAAAGCCGGATTGAAGGCAGAAACTGCGCAGCTACGCGGCTGGATGGAGCAAACTGCGGGCTTTGCTGCCCAGGCAGAACGGGAGCGTGAAAGCTACCAATTGAGCCGCCCGCGCGAGGTTTATGCAGTACTGGATTTGCCGAGAAACCTGCACCACGAGCTGGAGCAGGTGTTCGAGGCGTTGGAAAGCCGCCTGCCGGTTACGACGCCGGAACAGGAGGCGTGGGACAGCCTGACCCGGTTGGAAGTTCAGCTACAAGGCTTAGAGCGGGCAAGCAAGGCGCTGCAGCTTGCGCACCGGCGGCATGCGGCGGCTCAAAAAATCAAAACGGCTTATGAGGCGGCGCGCAACCAGGTGCTGGAAACGCTGTATCACGAGGTGTGCGAGCGATTTGCGGAATTGTACAAGACGCTGCACCAGGAAGATGAGAGCGATTTCTGCGCGCAACTGACGCCAGCGGGTGCGGGCATCGATCTGAGGGTTGAATTTCACGGGCACGGTGCGCACCCGCCGCACGCGCTGCACAGCGAAGGACACCAGGACAGTATGGGGGTGTGCCTGTTCCTGGCGCTGGCGGAGCGGCTGACGCAGAACAAGCTGGATCTGATCGTGCTGGACGACGTGGTGATGTCGGTGGACAGCGGTCACCGGCAGCAGTTGGGGAATATGCTGGCGAGGATGTTCGCCCACCGGCAGTTCCTGATCACGACCCACGACCGGGTGTGGGCGACGCAGCTAGGAAACGCGGGGCTGGTGCAGTCGAAGGGGATGGTGGAGTTCTACGGGTGGGATTTCGATAGCGGACCGCTGCTGAGCGAGATCTCGGGCATGTGGGATTTGATCGAGCGCGACCTGGGGAGAGGGGAGGTGAATGCGGCGGCAGCCAGGCTGCGGCGCGGGCTGGAGGAGTTTGCGTACCACGCGTGCGACTCTTTGAAGGCGAGGGTGCGCTTCACGATGGACGGGCGCTGGGAGCTGGGCGAGTTGCTGCCGGCGGCGATGGAGCAGTACCGGGATCTGTTGAAGAAGGCGAAGAATGCGGCCAATTCGTGGAATCAGACGGAGGTGATGGGGAGATTGAGGGCGCAGGAGGAGGCGGTGAAGGCGATCTTCGAGCAGCGGAGGGAGCTGCAGTGGGTGATCAATCCGAGCGTGCATTACAGCGCGTGGGCGGATGTGACGCCGAAGGAGCTGCGGGCGGCGGCAGCAGCGCACCGGGAGATGGT
>JBGSTO010000711.1:0-5398 GCA_041736465.1 Anaerolineales bacterium
AGCTCGCGCAGCAGCGCGGCAGAGCGCGCCTCCAGCTCTTTTAACCGCACTGCCTGCCGCGCTGCGGTTAGAATTTCCGGAAGCGCAGCCAACTGCTGCTGGCAGGCATCCAGGCGCGCCTGAGCCCCCGCCGCTGCCTGCCGGGCGGCTTGATGATCCTGCACCCAGGCGCTCAACTCCAGGCTCAAAGCCTCCAGCTCTGGCTGCACCTCGGATAGAACAGCAAACACATCCGCAATCAGCCCAGTATCCGCCTGGCGCTGGCGGGCATCTTCATCGCTGCGCAGGAAGGCCTCAGGGATATCTGCCAGCCGGTCGGCAATCGCTTCATCCTTAGCAACCGCTGCCTCGAAGAGCGCGCCTGCCAGGCGCCGGTCGACCAGCTCATCCAGCAGCCTGCCGGTTTCTGCCGCCGCGGCGCGCACATCCTGTACGCGCTGTGCCAGCTCTTCGCCGGCGTGCTGCATGCCCTGCACGCTTTGCCAGGCGTCGTCTACCAGAGCTTCCAACTCGTCCACAGCGGCTTGTAAACGGCCGGTCTCGGTTGAGATGC
The DNA here is from genome assembly GCA_041736465.1 of Anaerolineales bacterium. Taxonomy (GTDB): domain Bacteria; phylum Chloroflexota; class Anaerolineae; order Anaerolineales; family UBA4823; genus JAJUJL01. The sequence goes on from JBGSTO010000711.1 coordinate 554, forward strand.
GCTGCCATTCTCCCCACAAGAAAACTGCTCCCAGGAAGAGCTGCCACCAGCGGTAATGGCGAATTCGCAGCCGTTCCTGCAGGTGCACATATTCCTGCTTGAGCTGGTTGGCGTAGCCCCCAGCCTGACCCAGGCGCGCTGCCAGCTCCAGGCCGTGCGAGCGAAAAGGCTCGCGTTCCACGCGGGTATAGGGAGAGGACAAGGTTTGAATTTCACGCAGGGCGCTGCTGGCAGCCTGGATGCGCGGCAGCAGCGGTTTAAGCCGCAGGTAAATGCCGCGCTCAGTCGTCCGGATCCAGACCGCCAATCCCACCAATACGACCAGGATTGCCAATGGGATCACCCACAGGCCCGACTCCAGCAGTGAGACGCCAAACGGCTCGGCCATTTGGATTCATTATAACTCGCGTCCCAGGGTTTGGGGATGTTCCCAGCACCGCTTGAAATCGAAACTTTTGTCGCCAACAATTAATAAATGTGAGCCGCTATGGTCTGGTCCCACCCCGTTGGTTATCACAAAGCACCTTGAAAAGCCCGCCGAAAACTGTCATTGCGAACCCGGCGTACTTTGCCGAGTGAAGCAATCCCCCGGTTCGCGGGAGACTGCCACGTCGGGCAAAAAGCGCCCTCCTCGCAGCGACGCCAGGTATTCTGGTGAAATCCCTGCTCCTGCCCCAAATCGTGATTTACTTTTATCGACAACAACTATATAATTTTAGTTGGGGGCGCCTGTGTGCCCGGTCGTTCCGGCTCGCCAACCTCGGGGTTGAATATCTAAGCCAACACCACCACTCACGTATCCTTCCAGCCGAAATTACGACTTAATGTATGGCGCGCGCTGCCACTCAAGCCAAGCCCCCAGCATACCGGCAGAAGTATCAGTATTCAAACTACATATCCACAAGGAGAGCACGATGAAAGAATTAAGATCCACAGGCTTTCGATTCATTCGTTCGTCCCAACCTGTTTTCTTGATTGCCATGGTACTGGCCCTGATGCTGTCGAGCGCGCGGGTGCAGGCAGCCAGCGGCGACCTGGACGCCACGTTCGGCGTGAGCAGCAGTGGGGTAAACTATACCGACCTGGGAGGCGGTGAAAAAGCCCAGGGGGTTGCCCTGCAGACGGACGGCAAGATTGTGGTGGTCGGCAGCGACGCCGCCAACTTCGTGGTTGCCCGCTATACCTCCGCCGGACTGCTGGATACCGCCGGCTTTGGGAGCGGCGCTGGCTATGTCACCACCGCCATCGGCGACGCTGCCACTGCATATGGCGTCGCCATCCAGCCTGATGGCATGATCGTCGTCGCCGGCGCCACCACCATCGGCTTGAACACCTACTTCGCCCTGGCGCGCTACCAGAGCAGCGGGCAGCTTGATACCACCTTCAACACCACCGGCATCGTCACATCGACGCTCTCCATGGACGCAGCCGACGCTGCCCATGCCGTTGCAATCGACAATAACAATAAAATCCTGGTAGCTGGCTCGGTAAACCGCGATTTCGCTTTGGTACGCTACACCAGCACCGGCGCGCTGGACAGCGGCTTCGGCACCGGCGGTCTTGCCACGGCAGATTTCGCCGGCTCCAACGATGAAGGCTGGGACCTTGCCATCCAGGACGACAACAAGATCCTGGTTGCCGGTTTTTCCGATACCGGCTCTTCCGACGATTTCGGTGTCGTGCGCTTCACCTCTGCTGGCAACCTGGATAACACCTTCGGCGGCGGCGATGGCGTTGTCAGCACCGATTTCGGGAGCCAATCGATAGACCAGGCCTTCGGTATCGACCTGCAGGCCGATGGCATGATCGTGCTTGCCGGGCTGCGCACACCCCCAGGCGGCACAGCTTCGACCGATTTTGCTCTGGCGCGCTACACCACCGCCGGCGCGCTGGACCTCACATTCGACACGGATGGTCGGGTGGTCACCGACTTTGCCGGCTTCGATGAGGAGGCCTACGACGTTCACGTGCAGCCTACCGGGCGAATCGTGGCGGTCGGCTTCACCTTCAATGGCGGCGCCACCGTGCAGGATGTCGCCCTGGCGCGCTACCTGTCCAGCGGCGCGCTCGATGCGACCTTCGGCGCTGCCGGGCTGGTCACAACCAACCTGGGCACACAGCTGCCCGAAAATAGCAACACACAAGATTTTGCCTACGCTGCCGCCATTCAGCCGGATAACAAGATCGTCATCGCCGGGCTGACCGACTATCCGGTCGCCAGCGGCGACGATAACCTGGCGATTGCCCGTTACGAGTCTCCCAACGCTGCACCTACGGTCGCCAGCTTCGATAAGACCGGAACGGAAGATACAACCCTCAATCTGAGCGCCGCCGATTTCACCGCCGCCTTCAGCGATGCAGACGGCGATGCGCTGCAGAAAGTGCAGATCACCGCACTATCTGCGGATGGCACGCTCAGGCTCAACGGCACGCCCGTGACCTTGAATCAGGAGATTCCGGCTGCAGAGCTGGATAACCTGACCTTCGTACCCAACAGCAACTTCTTCGGCGCCACCAGCTTCTCCTGGAACGGCTCGGATGGGCTGCTCTATGCTGCAGCCCCTGCCTCCGCAAACCTGACCTTCAGCGGCTCGAACGACGCTCCGGTGCTGGCAGCCATCGGCGATAAATCGGGGAATGAGCTGAGCCTGATCACCTTTACCGCCGGCGCCAATGACGTCGACGGCGATACCTTGAGCTACACGATCGACGCTGGTGCACCTACAGGCGCCAGCATCAACGCCAGCAGCGGGGTATTCACCTGGACTCCCACCGAAACTCAGGGGCCGGGAGTATACGACGTCACAGTACGGGTAACCGACAGCGGTGTGCCCGGCTTGAGCGATTTCGAAACCATCCAGATCACCGTCAACGAGGTCAATACTGCGCCGGTGCTGAACGCAATTGGCAGCCAATCGATCGCCGAAGGCAGCCAGCTCGCCTTCAGCGCCTCCGCCACGGACAGCGACTTGCCCGCCAATACACTGAGCTATTCCCTGGGAACCGGCGCGCCTGCCGGCGCCAGCATCAATGCCAGCAGCGGAAATTTCACCTGGACGCCGGATGAAGCCGAAGGCCCGGGCGTCTATACCGTCACCGTGCAGGTCTCCGATAGCGGCAGCCCCATCCTGAGCGACTCGGAGGCTGTGCGCATTACGGTAAGTGAGGTCAACGTCGCTCCGGTGCTAGCAGCGATCGGGGATAAACCGGTCGATGAAGGCGTTGAGCTAACCTTCACCGCCTCCGCCAGCGACAGCGATCTCCCCGCCAATACATTGACCTATTCTTTGGATACCGGCGCCCCCACAGGGGCCGCGATCAACGCTTCCAGCGGCGCCTTCACCTGGACGCCCACTGAAGCGCAAGGCCCTGGCAATTACCCCATTACCGTGCGCGTCACCGACAGCGGCGCACCGGCGTTGAGCGATTCCGAATCCATCACGGTCACCGTCAGCGAGGTGAACCAGGGGCCTGTCTTAAGCGCCATCGGCGATAAGACCGTTGGCGAGGAGACGGCGCTCACCTTCATCGCCAGCGCCAGCGACGCAGACCTGCCGGCGAACAGCCTGAGCTACTCGCTCGACCCGGGCGCGCCGCTGGGCGCCAGCATCAACGCCGCCAGCGGCGAGTTTACCTGGACGCCGGGCGAGGACCAGGGGCCGGGCGTGTACACCCTGACGGTGCGCGTCGCCGACAGCGGCTTGCCGGTTCTGGAGGATGCCGAGACGATCACCATTACGGTCAATGAAGTCAATAAAGCCCCCATCCTGGCTGACATCACGAAGACCGCAGCCTTCACCGAAACGGTGGCTTTTGCTGCGGTGGACTTCACCACCGCCTTCAGCGATGCTGAAGGAAACAGCCTGGTGGAGGTCAAGATCACCAGCCTGCCATCCTATGGTGTGCTCACTTTGAACGGGGTTCCGGTGACACTGGATCAGATCATCCCGGCAGCCGACCTGGATGGATTGCTCTTCACCCAGCAGAACGGTTGGTTTGGCAGCACCAGCTTTGCCTGGAATGCCTCCGACGGGCAGGATTATGCCGTGTTGGACGCTCAGGCGGTGATCACCATTGGCCTGCCTGCCGGCGCCTTGTACCTGCCGGTGGTCTTGTTGGGGTATTGAAAATACGCCCCCTCCCTACCTCCCCCATTTTCGTAGTGTGAAAATGGGGGAGGTGGTCGAAGACCGGAGGGGGTTGAAAGAGCTCTAGCTACTGAGCGCCTAAGTTGGCGAGAACCTTTGCAGCCAGCGGCGCACGGCGCTTTCCAGCGCTTCAATGACCCTCGCATCCACGGGACCGGGACCGGCTTGCACCCACTGGATGCGGGGGTCATCGCGTTTGAACCAGTTGCCCTGGCGGCGCACGAAGATTCGCGTCTGGCGCTTCATTAACACCACCGCCTCATCCAGCGTGATCTCACCGCGCAGGTGTGCTGCCAGCTCGCGATAGCCGATGGCAGACAGGGCCGGCGATTCAGGAGAATAACCTTCCCGCAGCAGCCCGGCGACTTCTTCTATAAACCCGGCCTCCAGCATTGCCTGGATGCGGGCGTCGATGCGCGCGTACAACTCCTGGCGCTCACGCTGCAGACCCAGCATCAGCACCTGGTAGGGCGAGTCCCCCCGTTTGCGCTGCTCTGAAAAACGCCTGCCCGTACTCAGAATCACTTCCAGGGCGCGCACCGTACGGCGCAGGTTGCGCGGATCAATGGACTGCGCCGCAGGGGGATCCATCCCTGCCAGTCTTGCGTGCAGCCCGGCAGGTGTGACACGCTCCGCCAGCGCCTCTAAAGCCGCCCGCAGGCGCAGGTCGGGGCCGGTATGCGGGGCTTCCCAACCC
>JBGSTO010000065.1:0-4651 GCA_041736465.1 Anaerolineales bacterium
GCTTGCGGCGGCTGGCGCCGGAGCGGGCGGAGCGCGCCGAACGAGTAGCCGCGAGCAGAGAGTCCTCGTTCACCCGCAGCAGGCGCGCCAGCCGCTGCCGGTAGGTGTCGCGCTCGATCGGGCTGGGTACATCGGCGATCAATGGCAGCACGTGGGCCGCGATCTCCGACTTCACTTTCGGATCGTCCAGGTTTTTACCTGCTGCCAGGGTTTCCATGACGTGAATGACCACCGGTCGCGCTTCGTCTACCAGGCGCTGCCACTCCTGCGGGTCGCGGTTGACCACCTCATCGGGATCCATGCCTTCTGGCAGGGTGGTCACGCGGATATCGGCTTGCAAGCGCGCTTCCTGCGCCAGCAAGCCGCGCGCATCGAAGGACAGCTCCGTTTCGCGATCCATTGTCTGGCGCGCGATCTCCAACCCGCGCAGGGTCGCCTGGTCGCCGGCGGCATCGGGATCCAGCGCCAGAACGATGCGCTGGGAGAAACGTTTCAACAGGCGCAGGTGGTGCTCGGTGAGGGCGGTGCCCATGGGTGAGACTGCATTCTCGTACCCCGCCTGGTGCAGGGCGATGACGTCCAGATAGCCTTCCACGATCACCGCCTGGTCGATTGTGCGGATGGCGCGGCGAGCGCGATCCAGCCCATACAGCAAACGGCCCTTATCGAACAGCACGGTCTGGGGAGAGTTAAGAAACTTGGGCATATCTTCCGGGTTCAGGATGCGCGCCCCAAAACCCGCCATACGACCGCGCTCATCCCGGATGGGAAACATCACCCGGTGGCGGAAGCGATCGTAGACCCCGCCGCTGTCGCGTTCGCTCACCAGCCCGGCATCCAGCAGATCGCGCAGCGGCACGCCTTTGCCGGAGAAATGGCTGGTCAGGGCCTCCCAGGAGTGCGGCGCGTAGCCCAATCCAAATGCTTCCAGGGTTTCATCGCGCAGCCCCCGCCCCAACAGGTACTGGCGTGCAGACTGCCCGGCAGGCGTGTTCAACAGCTGGTGGCGGAAGAAAATGACCGCATCTTCCAACACCTGGCGTAAATTTTCGTGTTCCTCGGCCGCGGCCTGTTCCTGCTGCGTGGGCGGCTTAAGCTCGACGCCTGCTTTATCTGCCAGAAAGCGCAGCGCTTCAGCGAAGTCCCAGCCTTCTTTTTTCATAACAAAGCTGAAGATATCGCCGCCTTCATTGCACTGACCAAAGCAGCGCCAGGTGCCTGACTCGGGGAAGACCGCAAAGGCCGGTGTGCGCGTGTTGCTGTGAAACGGGCAGAATCCCATATAGCCCTTGCCGCTGCGGCGCAGCTGCACCGTTTGCGAGACAAGGTCAACGATATCTATGCGCGCTTTGACCTCATCGATCGTCGACATATCACCTCTCGCGCAGATTATACCGTAAAGCCCGGTGTGGGTTTATTGGTAGGCAAGCACACCCACCAACCCCACAAACAAGCGGATAATAAAAGTATAATTGCCCGCATGGAAGCTGAATTGCCCGCAAACGAAACCTATATTTCGGTAGATGTGGAAACTGCTGGGCCAAACCCCAGCCAATATTCCCTTCTCACCATCGGAGCCTGCACTCTGGCAGAGCGCACGAGCACATTCTACGTTGAGCTAAAACCGGTCAACAACAACTCGGTACCAGAAGCGCTGCGCGTGAGCCATCTTTCTATGGCGCGCCTGGCTGAATCCGGTGTGGAGCCGGCGGAAGCCATGCGTCGTTTCGAAACCTGGGTGAAAGAGGAGACGCCCCCCGGTCAACGCCCGATATTTCTGGCCTTCAATGCCCCTTTCGACTGGATGTTCGTAAACGACTACTTTCATCGCTACCTGGGACGCAACCCATTCGGGCATGCCGCCCTGGATATAAAATCCCTGTATATGGGCATTGCAGGAGTAGGTTGGAATGAGACCAGCATGCGCTATTTGATGCCGCGCTACCTGGGCAACCAGCAGTTAACCCATCACGCGCTGCGCGATGCCATGGATCAGGGCGAGATATTTCGCAAGCTGATGCATGAAGCCCGCAGCAAACCTTAAGTTCGCGTTCACGGGAGAGAAACAAACCTATGGTCGATTCACAAGCCTCTGAAGCCTTGCAGCGCATAATCGAATCCGCCCGGCGGCTGGGCGTGGAGCTGGACGAAGAAGAAGCCCTGCAGTGGTTGACTGCTGTGGCTGCCTCCCAGGGTGGTGACCAGATCACTGTTGACGTCGGCAGCGGCGTATTTGGACACCGAGTGTCGATGCTCGATTTCAGCCCGCAGGAGCTGGAACGCTTTCGCCAGATCGGCAAACTGGTTGCGCTGCCGGATAAACCCGGGCTGGTGGAGACCGCCCTGGCGCTCTCCGGCTCTGCAGCCCAATCGAAGATTCAGACGTACCCGGGCGATGCAGATTATTTCCAGCGGGTGAACATCCGGGCTGGCAGCCTGGAGCAAGCCCGCCAGATCCTGGCGGATTTGATGCACGATAAGGCAATGCAGACCGAACGAGGACCCTCCTACCAGTTGATTGAGGTAAAGTTCGGTAATTTTCCTTTCGCCGTGCAGCGCGGTGAGCGCAGCATCCCCGCCGGCGCACCCATCTCCTGGAATGCCGCTGAGGTGCGCCAAAAGCAGTTCGATGTCACACTCCCGGATGGTACGCCGGCGGTGATCACCTGGGAACAGGCAGCGCAGGATCCGGGCTGGTGCAAGCTGGACTGGGTGGTGGCAGACCCAGAGCACGGGCGGCTCGCCAACGCCAGCAATATGCTGGATGTTACCTGGGAATCGCCCGACGGCAGCATCGTCCCGCTGGATGGCTACCTGGATGGTTACTTCCAGGAAGTTTACCTGGACGCAGGCTCTATTCCCATCTTTGCCAAGCTGGCAAAACACGTTTCGCCGGATGCCCTCGACGATTACGTCACCCAGCTCGAGAAAGAGGTGAACAAGTACGTCACCCGGGATCTCAACTACGGCAAAGCCGCCAAGCGCATGTACAATGTCTTCCGCCTGACCGGGCGTTACGAAGAGGCGGCTTATCTGCGCGAGCTGTTCGATGAGCCGGCCTCGATGCTGTACCAGGTGTGGTCGTTGATCCGCACCATCGACGACTGCTGCGATCCAACCTCGGCGATGAACGCCGAACAAATGCTCTCCCAGACCGACCAGCTCATCCTGGCGGTGATCAACGCGCTGGAAGGCAATGAAGAAACCGAAATCGTACGCCGGCTGCTGCGCCTGAGAGACGCGCTCACCCGCCAGCAGACCAACGAGCAGCTTACTGCCGAGGCAGAGGCGGCGCGGGCAGAAGTGATCAATATCGTCAACAACTTCTTCTACGAGAAGCTGACGGCGATCCCTGCCATCAAGGAGTACATCGAAGGCCTCAAGCCAAAACCGGCCTGATCGACTCCGGTTTGTTCACCAAACAACCTTTTGTGGGGTTGGTGTGGGCTGCTTTCGAGCCTGTACCAGCCCCAATTTTATTAAGACCTGATTTACCGAACAAATCAAGCTCCAGAAGTGTATCTTTAATTGATGAGCAATCTGGAAAACATCCAATGGATCCGCCGCAGCCGCAGCGGCGACACTCAGGCTTTTGCCCACCTGTACGAGGCGTACAATAACCTGGTGTATCGCACCGCCTACCTGCTGCTGGACGATCCGGCGGAAGCCCAGGACGCGCTGCAGGAGACTTTCCTGCAAGCCTACCGGGCATTGAACAGCTACGATCCGGCGCGCGGCGCCTTCAGCACCTGGCTGTACCGCATCACGGTCAACCACTGCCTGAACCGGCGGCGGGCGCGCCGCCCCCAGCAGCACCTCGAACCAGCCCAGCTTGAGGCGCTGCCAGGGACCAACGACCTGGAACAGCAGGTTTTCGAAAACCAGATGCTCCAGCAGGCACTGGAACGCCTGAGTGAAAAACTGCGCGTGGTGGTCGTGCTGCGCTATTACCTGGAGCTATCTTATGCCGAGATTGCCCAGGTGCTGGAGATTCCCCTGGGAACGGTGCAGTCCCGCTTGAGCCAGGCGATACACAGCCTGCGCCGTGACCTGCAGGCGGCGGGGGCTTCGGGCGATGGCTTTGGATTGGAAGAAGAGGTAAGCGAATGAACTGCAAAGAAGTGTACGCGCAATTATTGTCCTATATCCACGGGGAAGTGACGCCCTCCGAAAAACGCCTGATTGCCGCCCACCTGGCCGGCTGCCCAGGCTGCCGGGCAAAACTGGAGAACATGGAGAGTCTGGAGTTCCAGATCCGCCAGCACGTTCAGCAGCGCGCCCTGCGGGTGGCAGCGCCCGCATCCACCTGGCAGGCGCTGCAAGAACGGCTGGTTGGCGAAGCCATGCAACCCGCAGTCCAGCCGCTCGGCATCACTTCGGCGTTTCGCAGCCTGTTTTCAAGGCAGGCTCTCTCTGGCTGGCGGCTGGCGGCAGCGGTCTTCGTGGTGCTCCTGGCGCTTGTGGCGCTCACCCCTTCGGTGCGCGCCCAGGTGCAGGCGCAGATTCAGGAGATAGCCGGCGACTGGTTTCATTTCAGCGCGCCAGGCGGGCAAAGCCAGGCTGAGATCGGCGGTTTCGGCGCATTCACCCCGTACCATGCCAGCTACCTGCCGGAGGGCTTTCAATTGAGCGGCATGGGCGGCAGCAGCGC
>JBGSTO010000084.1:0-9372 GCA_041736465.1 Anaerolineales bacterium
AGCCTCCCCGGTCACACATGGCAACCCGCTGAACGGGCTGCGCAAGGTGGGCAGCATCGGCATTCCTTTCCCCTCCACCGAGGCGCGCGTGGTCGACTTGAACAAAGGGCGTAGCGAAGTCCCAGTCGGACAAATCGGCGAGCTGGCGGTGCGCGGCCCGCAGGTAATGATGGGCTACTGGCAGAAACCGGAAGAGACTCGCCGTGTGCTTACCAGCGATGGCTGGCTGCTCACCGGCGATGTCGCCCAAATGGACGCCGATGGCTACTTCCGCATCGTGGCCCGCAAAGCCGACATGTGGTACCCCAGCCGTCCCGAAGAACCCGCCTTCCCGCGCGATGTCGAAGAAGTGCTGTACGAAGTACCTCAAGTCCGCGAGGCCGCCGTGGTGGCTGTGGCTGGTAAGCCAATCGCATTTGTGATTACGCGGGAGAGCAAGCCCACCGCTGATGCGCTGATCGCTTATTGTAAACGCCGCCTGCCGCCCCAGTTGGTGCCGCGCCTGGTCATCTTTCTGGATGACTTCCCGCGCACCTTCATTGGCAAAGTACTGCGCCGTGAGCTGGTGCGGCGGCTGGATTTCTCACACATATCAGAAACTGAAGATGCATAACACACCTCGATCTACCCTCTCCTGGCAAACCAATCCGGAGCTGCACAGCAGCGCCTCCCGCCGCTGCCAGGACGGCGTCAGCTATACCAGCGAAGGTCATGGACCTCCGGTGATTATGGTGCACGGTATCGGCGCCTCGCTGTTCGACTGGGCCAGCCTGTCGCCGACCCTTGCTCAAAATGGGTACAGCGCCTACGCCCTCGATCTTCTCGGACACGGCGACAGCTACCAGCCAGCGAACCCTGGCGACTACCATATAAATGCAGTTTATGAGCACCTGTGCGCCTGGCTGGACAGCCTCAATCTGCAGGAGCCGGTCACGCTGGTAGGTCATTCCCTGGGCGGCTACTTATCGATCTATCATGCCCTGCAGCGGCCCGAGCAGGTGCGCCGCCTGGTCTTGATCAACCCCCTCTTCAGTCTCAACCAGCTTTCTCCCGTTCTGCGCTGGGCGAGCCGCAATCCCAGGCTGGGCGAGCGCGCCACGCGGGTTGCCCCCGCCTGGCTGCTCCATACCTTACTGGGCTGGGATCCAGATACCGGCAGAAATTTCAGCCCCCAAATCCGCCGGCAAATTGTCATAGACTACAAACGCGCTTCGCCGCATTTCGTTTATATCACCCAGGATGTCCCCGATCTGGCGCCGCGTGCCTCCCAGATCGAACCTGCCACCCTGCTCCTGTGGGGTGAGCGCGACATGACCCTCTCACCCCGCTCGTTCCCGGTGCTGGAAAAGATCATTCCCTGCGCCCAGGCAAAGTCCATCCCGGGCAGTGGTCACCAGCCGCACATCGGCAGACCAGAGCTGGTCAACCGCTGGATCCTGGATTTCTTGAATTCATCCGGGCCGTGTTGACGAAAACCGGCGATCAAGGTAGAATGCCCGCCCTTCGAACCGGGAGGAACAAAGCCACCTATGCCTGCTAAACTGGTCTTGCGTGATCAAGAATATCAAGTCCGCGCCGGCATGACCATCCGCCATGCCCTGGAGAAATGCGGCATCAGCCTGCAATCCGTGCTCGCCACCCGTGACGGCGAGCTGATCTCCGAGGAAGATTTCCTGCAAGAAGGCGACGTGATCAAGCTGGTATCGGTCATCTCCGGTGGATGACGTATTGCAGCCGTCCTCTCCTTCACTGGTTGGTAGAAAGCAAATATGATGAAATGCCGAAAATGCGGTCAGAAAGCAGTCATCAATATGCGCCAGCACAAGCTGGCGCTGTGCAAAGAGCACTATCCGCTGTGGGTGATCGAGCAAACCGAGCGCTTCATCCGCAAGTACCGCATGTTCGAGCCGGGCGAGCGCATCCTGGTGGCTGTATCGGGTGGCAAAGACTCTCTCTCCCTGTGGGATATCCTCTGGCACCTGGGCTACCAGGCAGATGGGCTGTATATCGGGCTGGGCATCGATGGCGGCGTGGCGTATTCCGACGTTTCCCAGAGCCTGACGGAAAAATTTGCCCTCGCCCGCGGCCTGACCCTGCACACCCTGAGCATTCCGGACGAATACGGCAGCACCATCCCGCTCATCGCCTCCAACACCTTTCGCGGTCAGGGGAAACCCTGCTCGGTGTGCGGTCTGAGCAAGCGCCACGTGATGAACCGCATGGCGCGCGAAGGCAATTATGACGTGCTGGTGACCGGGCACAACCTGGACGACGAAGCCGCCGTGCTCCTGGGCAATACCCTCACCTGGAACGCCAGCTACCTGCTCCGCCAGGGCCCGGTGCTGCCTGCCCGGCAGGGAATGGTGCGCAAAGCCAAGCCGCTGTGCCGCTTCTACGAGCGCGAGATGGCTGCCTACGCCCTGGTGTGCGGCATCGAATATATTTACGATGAGTGCCCCCACGCCGCAGGGGCGAAATCCATCCACTACAAAGAGCTCCTCAACCAGCTAGAAGAGACCAGCCCCGGCACCAAGTTGAGCTTTTATCTTTCGTTTTTACAGTCGAAAGAGAATGGGTTGTTTGCCGAGGCGCCGTTCTCCGACTCGGACGAGGATGACCTCACCGGCGCCGGGGGCGCTGTCATGCACCTGTGTCCTAAATGTGGGCAGCCGACCACCACACCGGGAGAATGTACGTTTTGCCGGATGATGGCAAAGGTCGCCCAATAGCCTCGCTCCCATCGGCTTGCCGGTCGCAGCTACCCGGCTCATCAAAACTGCGGCGGTTGTAGCTGACCGCCCCTGAGAACGGATTCCCCGTATGCAAATCTCAGAGTCTCAACCCAATCCAACCATGCCGCCTGAGCCGCGAACCAAAGGCATGCTTACCGCCTCCCAGGTGAGCGTACCGGCGCTGGCAGTTTTGGTGGTTTCTGCCTATATCGGCGCGCAGATGCTCTCGGACGTTGCCAGCTTGAAGATCGGTGTGGTGCTCGGGCAGGCGGTGGATATGGGCACGTTCATCTACCCGATCACATTTACCCTCAGAGACCTGGTTCACAAAGTGCTGGGAAAGCGCAGCACCCAGATCTTGATCATCACAGCCGGGGTGATCAACCTTTTCATGGCGGGCTATCTGATGTGGGCCAGCGCCGTTCCCAGCGACCCATCCTGGGGATTGGGGCGTGAATTCGCCGCCATTCTAGCCCCGGTCTGGCGCATCGTCGCTGCCTCCATCCTGGCGGAAGTCGCCAGCGAGCTGGCAGATACACAGGTCTATCATTGGTTCGTCACCCGCATCACCACTCGCTTCCAATGGCTGCGCGTGCTCTTGAGCAATGCCATCAGCGTACCCATTGACAACCTGATCTTCTCCATTGGGGCTTTTGGTGGGGTTTTACCCTGGCAGGTGGTATGGCAAATCTTCGTCTTCAACCTGCTGGTGAAATTCGGGGTTACCGTGATCAGCCTGCCGGTGATCTACCTGGCGCCGGACAGGCCTTCCCGGACTCCTGAATAGAATTCGCCCGGCTGGCTCGACAACAACAGCGTTAGGCGCAGCATGCTAAAAAAAACATCGCTTGCATGATGTACGGATGTCGGCGTCGAAGACCTGGGTGGATGTCGTCGCGCCCACCACGCGCGAAGTCATGTTGCCGTTGAGGTCGTAGCCATACATCGGCGCTCCGCCCAAGTGGGTAACGGCGTGCTTGTGGTTGCTGTCCAGGTAGGTGTAGACTGTCTCTGAGCCTGGGATGCCTTTCTTCCACAGATTACCTTGCGCATCGTAGTCGTAGTTCTCATTATACAACCCCTGCCCGTCGCCGCCGGTGGCAGCGGTGTGTGATGTGTGAAGTTAATTCATCTTCGCCTGTGTATTAAAGAGCTTATTTACCGAACGCAAAAACCTCCCTCCCACTCCCGAAAAACAATAGATCTTTTGACGAAGTCATTAATTCTCGATAGGAAGAGAAACGATTTAAGTTCTTCAAAGTTAGACTCCCGACAATATCCCCATTTTTCGGATCAAGAGCTGTGACGATCGTGGAGTTACCATTAAAAACATACATGAGATTATTAAATAAGGTTGGGTTCTGGGGATAGAAAATATCAGTACACCACAATATCTGTCCATTCTTTCTGTGTATGGCACAGATTTTCGAAAAATCTGTGAAATATAAGATGTCATCAATAACTCTAAAACGCTCAAAGCCATCAATCTGGCAGGGGCCTCTCCAAATCCTGGTTTGAGTTCTCGTATCAAATGCCTCGATAATTGGCTCAGCTGGAGAGTAGTAGATGATTCCGTTGAGAGCATCAGTATTCCCGATTAATCCCTGGTAATGTCCTTTCAATAGAACTTCCCCGGAGGGAATATCTATGATTTCGACTCCTTCACACCCATAATAAACCTTGTGGTTATCAATGTAAGCTGAATTATCCCCTAAGCAACCAGGTCTTTCGAGTATCAGAGAACCACGCAAAGCATCATACAGGTATACTGTAAGGTTTGCTTTTACGACAACGTAAATCTCGGAGAGGTCTGTTATCCTTGGATTTGAGCCGATGTCTGTTTGTCTCCAGAGCATAGACCCATCGCTTTGATTCAATGCCCAGAGGGCCTCGCCATCAGCCACATAGACGCCCCCCCTGCTTGCTACTGCAGGCTCTGGTTCGGCCTGCCAGGAGAGGTCAAAACGCCATAACTCATCCCCTGATGTTGTAGTTAGAGCGTAAAGTGACTTAGTTGTTCTAACTAGAACGATCTCATTATCAGTAATGGAAATGGCTTCTACGATACCGTTTAAATGGGCCACCCATACTCTCTCTAACGGGAAATTTTTGGGTTGTATCGACGTTCTATACAAGGCTGGGACAGCTATGGAGACAGCCGACACGACCAATAGTAGAACCAATAGTGATAACAACCAATGTTTTGTCATCTCATTTCATTATCCTTATGGAGAAACGAGGCTTGGATTGTTAGATTGCCATCAGTCATTTGGGTTATACGCAGGACCTTGCCTTCTAATAACAGGAAATGCCTTGGTTGTTACAGTCCCAACAGAGGCTGGAAATCCAAGACTAATTCCGAAATCATAACCAGTTAGGTATTCTGGGTTAGGCGCTCCCGTTTGGGGATCTAAATACACATACTTGTCTACTGATATCGATCCATAACCGATCACAGAATCAGTAGCAAGTCCCTCATAAGCATCCGTCCCCATCTCTTCAAAACCCGACCCAAATATTGGACCCCCAGAAATCGTAACACCTGCGGCGAGTAGCTTGGTTGGATTTGCTAATTCCCCAGGCCCTTGCTCCAATGTCGGATTGAATTCGATATCACGGCCTAATCTATATATTTGAAACCCTTGATCATCATCAAGTACAATGCTCACGCCACCAAATAATAATGGAGAAACTGGCTCCCTGTTGACACCTCTATGGGCATCGACAGGAAACCCGACTGCCCACGTAATTTGGAATTGAAAGCCGGGAGACATACAAGCGCTTGGAGGATACGGGGGAATCGCCTCATTCCCATCTGGATCTGTGAACCCCAAAGGCGCGTTATTGACATACGTATACCTCGACCAGGCCTGCACCCCCTGCGCCGCCTCGGGGATGATCGAATCCGGGCTTAGCCAACGCCCTAAAGCGGCGTCATACCACCTCGCCCCGGAGTAATACAGCCCGTCCGCCCCGCCCAGTTGGTCTTCCTGGCGTTGACCTGTGTAGCGATACGTCGTCGGCAATGTCCCGCCGTATCGCCACTCCCCCCAGGGGCGGTAGCGCCGCTGGCTGTGGAATGAACCATCGTAATTGGCAACCTTGCTGGTAGAGCCTAAATGGTCGCCGATGATCCATTGCAAGCCACTGGTACTCGTCCCGCTGCCGGTCCTCATCGCAATGCGCTGCGCGCCCGCGTAATAATATTTCTTCATCGTACTCGTGGAACCCGTCCACTCGAACCAGTTGCCCACGTAGGCGGTCACCGTCCCGTTGACCGTGCCTTTCACCCGCGTTCCATCGCCGTCATAGCTAAAAGTTGAGCTCAAGCCGGTACCGCTGACACTTACCAGGCGGTTTTCGGCGTCCCAGCCCTGGGTGTAGGTGGTGGCGCCCACCTTGCGCGTGGTCATGTTGCCGTTGAGGTCGTAGCCGTACATTGGCGCCCCGCCCAGGTGCGTCACGGCGTGCTTGTGGTTGCTGTCCAGGTAGGTATAGACCGTCTCCTGGTTCACGGTACCTTTCTTCCACAGGTTGCCTTGCGCATCGTAATCATAGTTCTCATTATACAACCCCTGCCCGTCGCCGCCAGTGGCGGAGGCCGCATCCAGCCGGTTGATCAGATCGTAGGTGTAGTCCTGCAATTGGTAGGGGATGCCTGCCAGGTAATCCTTGATCCAGTCCACGTTGCCCGAGGCATCATAGGCGTACTCCAGCTTCGGAGCAGCGCCAAGCTACCGGTTTGCACCGCTTGCAGCCACTGCAAGCGCCCGCCCTGTACATCCCAGGCGTAGTAGTTGTAGTCCAGGTACATGATAGCGTTCGAAGTGTCGGGATTCAAGCCCAGATTCAGGATGTCGCTGCGACCGGCGGCGTCGTAGGTGGCGTTCTTCACATAGGTGGTATACCCCACGGCGGTCTTCACCAGCATCTGCGGGACGTAGGTAAAGTTCACCTGCTCGCCCTGCACGCCGTTTCCACCCGGGTATTTCATCCAATCGACCAGGTCTGCCGAGTTGTAGCTCCACTCGGTGATGAATGTGCCCGAGCCGGTGATGGTTTTGCTCTCCCTACGCAGCCGCCCGCGCGGGTCATACATCCAGCTTGTGCTCCCGGAGCCGTCCGTCATGCCGGTGCGCTGCCCTCTGCCCCATTGTGCGTTGGCCGGGCTGTAGCTGTCGTAGCTGTAGGTCACGCTGGTTGTGGTCACGCCGCAGCTCCCGCTGTAGCTCTTGCCCGTCGGACGATTCAACAGGTCGTAACCTATGGTTGTTACGCAGCCGCGGGCATCGGTCTGCCCCGTCAGGTTGCTTGAGGCGTCGTAGGAATAATACCACGTTCCCATGTCGGCATCGATCGTTCCCCTTTTGCGCCCGGCGTAGTCGTAGGAGAAATTCGTGTAGGCGCTGCCGTAGTACACATCGGTCAGCCGGTCCAGGGTGTCATAGGCATAGCTCACCCCGGGGCCGGCCGCGGTCTTAGGCGTGCTCTGGCGCTGACATTTGCCGCTCACGGCGCGACCGTGGCTATGCCGCCGTCGATCCGACACCGGGACTGCGGCAGGCTGGCTTTAGTTTGGAAACCAGGCTCTGCCGCAGCCCTCCGGTGTCTATAAAGCTGGTCGCACGTAGTGGGCCACGCACAAGGATGTCATCCTGAGAGCCAATCCTGCGGATTGGACAGTGAAGGATCTAGATCCTTCACTTCGTTCAGGATGACAGATCAAATAAGGAGTAAAGGTCAGAAGGAGGCGCTACGCCGTTTCCAGATAGCGCTCCACTTCCCAATCCATTACTCGCATGCGGTATTCCTCGACTTCCGACCACTTGGCGCGCAGGAACGCCTCGTAGCTCACAGGGCCAAGCGCTTGCTGCAGCAAGGTGTCTTTTTCTAGCTCGCGCAGCGCTTCCGCCAGGGAGCCCGGCAGTTCAGCGATATTCATCTCGCGCCGCTCCTCCGGCGTCAGGTGGTACACATTGATGTTATTCAACGGCGCCGGGCAGGCTGTCTGGTTGTCGATCCCATCCAGGGCTGCCCCCAGCATCACGGTCAGCGCCAGGTAGGGATTGGCGGAGGGGTCGGGGAAGCGCAGCTCAGCGCGCATGGATTTATCCCGGCCTTGTGTATAGCGCGGGATGCGGATCAATGCCGAGCGGTTAATCTGCGCCCAGCCGATATACACCGGAGCCTCATAGCCAGGAACCAGGCGTTTGTATGAATTGACGGTCGGCGCAACGATCGCAGCCAAAGCGCGGGCATGCTTCAATTGGCCTGCGATGAAGCCGTATGCCAGGCTGGAGAGATTGAAGTCATCATCAGCATCGAAGAACAGGTTCTCTCCATTGGCATCGAACAGAGATTGGTGGCAGTGCATGCCGGAGCCATTGATGCCAAAAATCGGTTTGGGCATGAACGAGGCTACCAGATTGTGCTGGGCGGCAATCGCTTTCACGGTGTACTTGAGGGTCAGGATGTTATCGGCTGCCTGGAGTGCATCGGCAAAACGAAAGTCAATCTCGTGCTGTCCCAGGGCGACCTCGTGATGGCCCATTTCGACCTCAAGGCCCATACTTGCCAGCGCATCCATCAGCTCGGTGCGCACCCGCACGGCATCGTCGCTGGCAGAAAAGTCGAAGTATCCGCCCACATCGTGCGGCACCGGATGGGTGCTTTGCGCCCCATCCCTGCGGAACAGGAAGAATTCCGGTTCCGGCCCCACATTGTACGTCCAGCCTCGTTCCTGGATCCTTGCCAGCATGCGTTTGAGCGTGCCGCGCGGGTCTCCTGGAAACGGAACCCCGTCGGGCTGGTAAATGTCGCAGAAGATGCGTGCCCGCCGAAATTCCAGGCGTGTCCACGGCAGCACGGCATAGGTAGATGGATCCAGCACCAAGCGCATATCGCTCTCCTGGATACGTGCAAACCCTTCTACCGACGAGCCATCAAACCACACGCCGTCTTCCAGAGCACCCTGCAGCCTGTGAACGGGGAAATCCACGCTCTTTACTGCGCCGGTCACATCGGTGAACTGCAAAGAGATAAACTTCACCTGATCGGCCTGTACTCTTTCCAATAATTCCTGCTTGTCCATCGTGATCCTCCTTTAAAATGAACGCCTCAAACGAGGCGTCCGTATGCTTGAATTGCTGGCAGCCGGCGAGAAACGCCTCGCCGGCTGAACTTCTAATCTTTTGAATCGCTGGCAGGAGCAGGGGAAGAGGCGGCCGTATCTTTGGCCTTCTCTTTTCCATCTGCCTCAGCAGCCTTTTCTTTTCCGCCGGGGCGAACTCCACCCGAGGGCGAACGGTGATCTGTGGCATAAAAACCAGATCCCTTAAATACGATTCCAACCGGTGTATACACCTTGCGGAGTGTATCCTGCTCGCACTCCGGGCAGCGCTTCAGCGGCGTATCCGTGAAACGCTGCTGGTGTTCGAACTGCACACCGCAGTTTTCGCACCGGTAAGTATAAGTGGGCATAACCAATTTCCTCTAGCGAGCTCGATAAGTAATCGCGATGGGACATTATAGCGCGCCGGTAATGGAAATGCAAGCCTGCCTTTTACCAGGCTGCAAAGCGGTCAGCTTCATCAGGAGCTAAGGTGTTGGGGTCGGAGTGCGAGTAGGCGCCAGCGTGCGC
>JBGSTO010000094.1:0-1704 GCA_041736465.1 Anaerolineales bacterium
GGTGAGGCCGCAGTTCACTGCCGGCGACTGGCTGGCGGTGGCGTCCAGCGTCTTTTACGGCGGCTACTTCCTGCTGGTGCAGCGCGGGCGGCGGCACATGGACACGCTGCCATTCATGTGGCTGGCGACGCTTTCCTCGGGCGTGCTGCTGCTGGCGGCGGTGATCGTACTGCGCCTGCCGGTCACCGGATACAGCACCGCCACCTACGTCACCTTCGTCCTGGCGGCGCTCATCTCGCAGCTTGGCGGCTACTTCTCCATCACCTACGCCCTGGGGCGCTTGCCCGCCACTATCGTCACCCCCACCATGGTGGCGCAGCCTGTGCTGACCGCGCTGCTCTCGGTGCCCACCACCGGCGAGAGCTTGATCCCAGCGCAAATCCTGGGCGGCGCCATCGCATTGCTGGGCATTTTGCTGGTCAACACCAGCCAGGCGAAGAATACGTAGGGTTTTTGATATACTATACCTGTGCTCATCGAATTCAGCGGAATCATCTGGTACTGGCGCGGCCCCGCACCCTTTTTCTTCGTTACCATTCCGGAGGAGCACAGCCGCAACATAAAAGCGGTATCCTCCCTCGTCACCTACGGCTGGGGCGTGATACCGGTGTACGTTCGCATAGGAAAAACCGATTTTAAGACCTCCTTGTTCCCCAAAGACGGCCTCTACCTGGTGCCCCTCAAAGACAGCGTCCGTAAAGCCGAAGATCTGTTCGAAGGCGACGAGGTGACGGTGCGCCTCGAGGTGCGCTTATAGAGGGTATGATGAAAGCAGCAACACTCCCAAAGCAGCCCGATGCGAAATCGCCGGCGGGTGCAGACATCCGTTTCCTGGTAGATGGCGAAAGGGGCAACATGATCCACAGCACAGTCCCTGCACATCAAGTCAATCGAGCCACGGTTCACGCCACGGTCAGCGAATTCTGGTACGTGCTGGAGGGGCAGGGTGAAATCTGGAGGAATGACGGCGTGGAGAGCTGCATCACCGCCCTCGTTCCAGGAACGGCAATCGATATTCCGGTAGGTACTGCTTTTCAATACCGCAACGTCTCAGATATGGAACTGAAGTTTATTTGCATCGCTATGCCGCCCTGGCCCGGAAATTCAGAGGCCACGCATGTCGAGGGAATCTGGCAGCCAACGGTTTGAGGGCTGTGCGGCAATCACCGCAGGATGAATGTGCTCTGCAGCGGAGGCGTCGCTCAATGAATAATCGAATTCTTGCCTGGGAGGGCTGCAGCAACGCTCGCGATCTCGGAGGCTTGAGCACTTCACACGGTCGCACAACAAAATGGGGAGCCGTTGTCCGTTCGGATACTCCTGCCAGGCTCACCGCGCAGGGATGGTCGGCGCTGTATGCCCATGGCATCCGGACAATCATTACGCTGCGCACGGACGGCATGACGGAAGACGAACTCAACTTTACACCGCCTCATGCTGATCTCGCACTGGTCCAGGCAGCCATCGAAGACCTTACGGATAAGGAATTTTTCCAGCAGTGGGCTGCCAGCAATCTTTGGGGCACACCACTCTACTATCAGGATGCGCTGCAGCGCTGGCCTGAGCGGCATGCGGCAGTCATTTCTGCCATCGCTCAGGCCCCACCTGGCGGCGTGCTTTTCCACTGCATCCGAGGAAATGACCGCACGGGCATCATCGCCCTCTTGCTGCTGGCGCTGCTAGGTGTGACGCCGGAGGATATCG
>JBGSTO010000206.1:0-2542 GCA_041736465.1 Anaerolineales bacterium
GTGGCGTGCGACCCGTACCGCCCCGCCGCCGTGCGCCAGCTCGAGACACTGGGCGAGCGTCTGAACGTGCCGGTGGTGTTTGAGCAAGGCGTCAAGCCGCCCGATCTGGCGGCGCACGCCCTGGACCAGGGTAAGAAAGGCGGCTACACCGTCTTGATCCTGGATACCGCCGGGCGCTCGCAGCTCGACCAGTCCTTGATGGACGAGCTGGGCGCCATCCGCTCGAAGGTCGAAGTCGCCGAGACGCTGCTGGTGGTCGACTCGATGATCGGTCAGGAAGCGGTCAATATCGCCAAAGGCTTCCGCGACGTGATTCCACTGACCGGGTTGGTGCTGACCAAGATGGACGGCGACGCCCGCGGCGGCGCAGCCATCTCGATCCGCAGCGTGACGGGCGTGCCGATCAAGTTCCTGGGCACCGGCGAGGCGTTGGATGCCATGGAGATCTACGACCCGGGCCGCCTGGCGTCGCGCATCCTGGGCATGGGCGATTTGATCGGTCTGATCGAGCGCGCCGAATCCGCCCTGGATCAAAAGACTGCCCAGGAGCAGGCGTCGCGCATGATGTCCGGCGAATTCACGCTGGAAGATTTCGCCAACCAGCTGCGCCAGGTGCGCAAGATGGGGCCTTTGGGCCAGCTCCTGGACATGCTGCCGGGCGGCATGGGCCAGCTCGCCCGCCAGGTGGATCCGAAAGACGCCGAGAAACAGCTTAAGATGACCGAGGCGATCATCAATTCGATGACCGTGGTCGAGCGCCGCCGCCCGGATATTTTGAATGCCAGCCGCCGCCGGCGCATTGCCCGCGGTTCTGGCACAGAAGTGCAGGACGTAAACCGCTTGATCAAGCAGTTTCGTGATGCGCAGCGGATGTTCAAATCCATTAAAAAATCGGGCATGCGCGGTTTGCCGCGCATGTTTGGTTAGTTTCGCCTTTTCAGGGCTTGCTGCTGGCGGCACACGCGTCCTTCCGCGTTCCCTCCTGCCGGCAGAATCCGGGCGAAAAAACGTTTGCAGATAACTATCGAAGGAGAAACCCCATGGTTCGTATTCGTTTGCGCCGCATCGGCGCAAAAGCACAACCCAGCTACCGTATCGTTGCCGCCGACAAAGAAAGCCCGCGTGACGGGCGTTTCCTTGAAATCCTGGGATTCTACAACCCCCGCACCGACCCGGCGACCATCCAGTTGAACGAAGATCGCCTATATCATTGGCTGAAGAACGGCGCACAGCCAAGCGAATCGGTCGAGCAGGTGCTCAAGTCGGCAGGATTCTACGAGCGCTACGAGCGCTTCAAGCAGGGCGAGTCGGTGGAAGTTCTGCTGCAGGAAGCAACGGCAGCCGGAGCGGCGCGCAACACCACTTCGAGAACTCAGTCGTCCAACTAGCCGTCGCTGATCCACCAACGCGGGCGGAGCCTTGTGGGATCTGCCCGGACGCATTAGCCGTGCATTTGGGAGGACGCAGTGAAAGAACTGATCGAATTCATCGCCACATCCCTGGTTGAGGATCCGAGCCAGGTGAAGGTCGTCCAGGAACGGCGCGGCGGCCAGTTCGTCGTACGGCTGCACGTTGCCAAGGAAGATATGGGCCGCGTAATCGGCAAGAACGGGCGCGTGGCAAATGCCATGCGCACATTGCTGCGCGTGGCGGCGGCCCAGGATGGCAAACGAGCTATCCTCGACGTCGAAGATCCGCGATGAGTGAGCGACTAGAAAGACCAGAAAGGCCAGAAAACCAGCCTGCACCACAGCCAACAGGCTCGCCTTCACCCGGCGAGCCTGTATATTTGGCAGTCGGCAGGCTGCGCCGCCCGCACGGTCTGCACGGGGAGATCAGCCTGGAGATCATGACCGATTTTCCGGAGCGCCTGCAGGCGGGGGTACAGGTGTACGTGGGCGACGATCACCGCCCGGTGCGCATCCGCAGCCAGAGAGGCCACCAAAACCACCTGCTGCTGGCCTTCGATGGGTTCCAAACCCCTGAAGAGGTGGGCACCTTGCGCAGCCTGGTGGTGTATGTCTTGACCCGCGATCGCCCGGCGCTCCCGGACGGGGAGTATTACCACCATCAGCTGCTGGGTCTGGCAGTGGTGACCGAGGAAGGGCGCAGCCTGGGACAGGTGGCGGAGATCCTGGAGACCGGCGCCAATGACGTGCTGGTGGTGCGCCCGGATTTCGGCCCGCAGGCGCTCATCCCGGTGGTGGATGAGTTTGTGGTCAAGATTGACGTGCAGGCGGGGGTGATCCAGATCCGACCCATTCCAGGGCTGCTGCCGGAAGATGCAGAGGATCGGCAGGATTGAAAGATTAAAGATTAAAACACAAAGAACACAAAGTTAAGCGCCAAGGCCACAAAGAGCTTAAAATTACGTAGACTCATCTTTGACCATCTGTGGTTTATCTCTGTACTTCGCCAAAACCAACGAACAATTTACCCTTTAATGAAGTGACTGCCTCGCACCTGCTTGACAGATGAGATTCGGGTGTGGTATTCTCACCCCGATTTTTACATGCCCCAGGCGGACTGCATTCAGGTAGGA
>JBGSTO010000222.1:0-2235 GCA_041736465.1 Anaerolineales bacterium
GAGCCGCCCCTACGAGCCGCCCCCAACCCGCCCCTACGCCGCCGCCACCACGGGCGTTTCACGCCACCACCACGGGCGTTTCACGAAACGCCCCTACCCCCGTAACCCACGCAGACCAGCCCGGCAGCGCATGTTTTTCGACACATCCAAAATTTTTTATGGCGAAATCCAAATAATTATGGTAGTATGGCTACAGTAACACTAAGCCAATGTTGATTGGATACACCGGCTTATTGCTGCTGAGCTGCCAACCGAAGGCTATCCCTGATAGACCACGAAAAGGCAAACCCGTCGCGAGGCGGGGGCGCAAAGTCATGGGTCTGTGCTTATCACAGACCGCCAGACTGCCGAAAATCTTCCATGATCTCGGCAGCTTTTCATTAAAATCCACAGGTTGTGTTCAAGGAGGAAATCTGTAGAAAAATATTTCTTGCCAATTATTCAGCAGTTCAAGCAGCTGGTCATACCCAAACCAATTCTTACAAAGGAGTAGATTGACTATGAAGCGTAAGGTTTTTAATATTCTGCTGATTCTCGCCATGGCGCTCTCGCTTTCGTCTGCGGCTTTAGCCCAGACAGGCCCCGCGCCAGACCGCTCCACCCCTCGCCAGCTTCCGGCTTCCGTCGAGGCCCAGAAGCTCGACGCCCCGGTGCAGCTAGATGAGTTCTCGTTTGGCGCATTGGATGCCAGCCTGCTTGGCGCAGCCGGCGACCAGCGCGTCATCATCCGCCTGGCAGCCGATTCCGGCGCCGATGCCGTTGGCAAAGGCCTGGACTTTGGCAAAGCCGTCAAGGCAGCCAAGGCCCAGCAGGATAGCTTTGTAGCCAGTGTGCGTGCATTAGATGCCAACGCACGCGTCATCGCCCAGGTGCAGCGAGTGCTGAACGCGGTCTTCGTCGAAGTGGACGCCGCCGTTTTGCCTGCGCTGGCTCAGGATTCGCGCGTGGTGCGCATCGCTCCGGTCGGCAACTACGAGCTGGATCTGTCCGAGACGGTGCCCTATATCGGCGCTTCTGCCGTGCAGGCTGCCGGGTTTGACGGCAGCGACATCAAGGTCGCCGTGCTGGACAGCGGTATCGATTACGAACACGCCGCCTTGGGCGGCTCGGGCGATCCGGCCGATTACGATGCCAACGACCCGAGCATCATCGAGCCGGGCAGCTTCCCCACTGCCAAAGTGGTGGGCGGCTATGACTTCGTCGGCGGCGCCTGGGTTTCAGGACTGCCTGAAGTTCCCGATCCCGATCCATTGGATGACGGCCCCGGCGGCGGTCACGGCACGCACGTCGCGCACATCATTGGCGGCGTGGGCGGTGTTGCTCCCGGTGTGGATCTGTACGCTGTGAAAGTATGCTCCTCCATTTCCACTTCTTGCTCCGGCGTCGCCCTGATCCAGGGCATGGAATTTGCCGCCGATCCCAACGGCGACGGCAAGTACAGCGACCGGGTGGACATCATCAACATGTCGCTCGGCTCCCCCTACGGGCAGCCCTTCGATGACGATCTGTCTGCTGCGGTGGACAACAACACCAAGCTGGGCATCCTGACCGTAGCCTCCGCCGGCAACTCCGGCGACAAGCCCTACGCCAACGGCACACCCGGCGCGGCTCCCACGGCGCTTTCTGTCGCCCAGACCAGCGTGCCGAGCGCCTTCCTGCAGCTGATGCAGGTGCTCGCTCCCCCGGAGATCGTCGGCCAGTACCTGGCCATTTTCCAGCCCTGGTCGGCTCCCCTGACCGCGGCCATCGAAGCCCCGCTGCAGTACGGCGATGGCGCCGGCGGCAACCTGAACGGCTGCGCTGTGTTCCCTGCCGGCTCGCTGGCAGGTAAGATCGTGCTGGTGGATCGCGGCGTGTGCGGCTTCAGCATCAAGATCGACAACATCGGTGATGCCGGCGGGTTGGTCGGTATCATCGGCCTGATTGCCCCCGGAGATCCCTTCGAAGGCGGCTACGGCGGCGGCGACCCCACTATCCCCGGCTACATGATCAGCCAGGCAGTCTCGAACCTGCTGAAGAGCGGGCTGGCGTCAGGCGTTACCGTGCGCTTCGACCCAGCCGTCGGCATCCCGCTGGTGGGCACCATTGTGGGCAGCTCTTCGCGCGGCCCGCAGCATGAGAACACCACCTTCATCAAACCCGAGATCGGCGCCCCCGGCGCTTCGGTTTCGGCGATCTACGGCACCGGCACAGGCGAAGGGCCCTTCGGCGGCACCTCCGGCGCAGCTCCGATGG
>JBGSTO010000093.1:0-15999 GCA_041736465.1 Anaerolineales bacterium
GCAGCCCACCCAGCCAGTACGGCGCGCCCACCGATAGGCGCTCGAACGCCAGCCCCGCCAGCGCCGGCCCGCTGATCATGGCGACGCTCAACATGGCCTGCATACCGCCCATCAATCGCCCCTGCGCCCCGGCTTCCACCCGCCGGGAGACCAGACCGCTCAACGAAGGAATGCTCAACCCGCTGCCCAGCGCCACGATGCCTACCAGCGGGTATAAATTCCACTCACGCCTGGCGGCTGCCATGCCCGCCAGGCCGAGCGACATCAGCGCCAGGCCAAGCCCAGATAACCTGCGCTCGCCCAACCGGGGCTGCACCCAGCCGTACAGCAGCCCCTGGATGAACACAGCACACAGACCCACATAAGCAAAGAAGACGCCGTTTTGAAAGCTGTCCCAGCCAAAGCGCGCCTGGCTGAACAGCGGAAAGTTGGTTTGCAGCCCGGAAAAGGCCAGGTTGAGGACAAATAACCCCAGCAGCAAGGAACGGATCGGCGCCAACGCGAACAGGGCGCTCAGTTGAGCAAGCGCATTGAGCGGAGAGGCGCTCAGCGCTGCGCTGCGCCGCTCGACAGGCAGCGATTCGGGCAGCTTCAGCACAGCGATGGTGATGTTCAGCACAGCCACCCCCGCGGCGGCAAATGCCGGCGCGGCCAGACCGTAGCGGCTCAACACGCCGCCCAGCGCCGGGCCGATCATCAGTCCAATCCCAAAGGCTGCACCTACCAGCCCCATCCCTCGCGAGCGCTGCTGAGGCGAGGTAATATCGGCGATATACGCATACGCGGTGGTCTGGTTGCCGCCGGTCGCGCCGTCGATCATTACCGCCAGGAAAACAAACGCCAGCGATCCGGCTGTGCCCAGGATGAGATAGGCTGCCGCCGTACCCATCATGCAGCCCACCAGCACAGGGCGGCGACCGTAGCGGTCAGAGAGCGTGCCCAGCAGCGGGCCGCTGAAAAACTGCGTCAGCGCGTACACAGAGCCAAGCAGCCCCGCCGCGGCTGCGCCGCCCTGCTGCGCCTGCACGTAAAAAGGCAGCAGCGGCAGCACAATGCCGTAGCTCATCAGGTCCAGCATCACCGTCAGGAAGATCAATGCCATGCGCCGCGATTATACCCAGTCTGGCGGGAATCCTGCTCAGGCAGCAGCGCCGCTGCCTGGGCAGGTTATAATTCCCCAGATGGTTTGATTGAACGGAGATACTGCTGTGAGCTTCCGACTGCGCAACCAGAGAACTCCCCGCCTGACACTCACCCTGAGCGCCCAGGCCTGGTTTGGCGTGCTGGAGCTGGCGCAATCATATGACTGGAACTCAATGGGCACATTATCCCCCGCCGCAGACCACACGCAGGCCATACCCGGCGAGGAAGATCCCTGGGCGTGGGACTACACCCCGGAGGACAGCCGCCTGGTGCTGCTGGAGGATGCCCTCAACCTGGCAGACGCGCTGCAAAGGGCTTACCACGACAAAGAACCAGGTGAAGCCTGGTACAGCGCCGGGCTGTTTATGCAAACTCTAGCCGCGCCGCCCGATGAGTTCCAACCGGCGGTTGGCGTGATCCAGGAAATGATCGAATTCTGCCGTCAGGGGGCGTTCCTAATCGAGCGCAGCTAAACCTATCTACATGTATTCACGGAACTGCAAGCCGTGACGTTTGCGCGCTTCCAACCAGGCGCGGCGCAGAGTCTCGTAGACTTCATCGGGTTTAGCGATATTGCGCAGTGTGATCAGCGGCTGCGAGGCGTCTTGCCCGCGAATGGCGATGTCGCCGATGCCCAGCATGCGCTCGCCGGCGGTTTGCTTAAGATCGATATCCTGGACGCGGATCAGCTCGAAGTTTTCTACGTCCCGCGACAGCAGTCCCTTGACCAATTTGATGCGTTCATTGGTGAGCGTGTAAGTCTCCACCAGCGAGAGAAATGGGCGTCCCCGCCAGAGCACCTTTTCCCCCATCTCATCCTCTTCTTCGGGTTCAGCCTGGGGTGTGGGCACTTCGTCCAGCAAAGCATCCATGGCAACCAGCACATTATCGGTAATGGTAGCAACCAGCTTTTGCTGCTGTTCTTGCGGCACGGCAGTCAAATCCACGCCGCTTTGGGCAATCGCCTGCCAGATGCTGGCAGTTAAACGGGAATGAGATTGTTCTATCGACATGGGTTACCTCCGCAGAATCCTGCTGCTTGATGGTGTGAGAATATTCACTGCAGAGTATACACCAATTGCTCCATCCTTGACCGGTTCCAGAATCCAAATATTGCCAGTTCGATTAGGGATTGACTCTAAGATGTGAGCATTGAAGCGAGAATTGTGAGGTAATCTATACCCATAAGGCTCCTGCGCTTTGCCTGGCGCAGGTATGAGTTTTGGAATGCTGGTACCGGTAGCTGGAAGGAGTACGATCATGACAGCAAATGCTCTACCCCTTGATACGATAGATGGTCACCAACTGCTGGCGCTGTTGGTCGGCAGTTGGCAAGGAACAACCCGCACCTGGTTCGAACCCGGCAACCTGGCGGATGAATCGCCCACCAAAGGTCATTTCCGGTCTATCCTGGGCGGTCGCTTCGTGCAGCACGAGTACCAGGGACAGCTGCAAAGCGTACCCCTGGAAGGCACAGCGATCTACGGCTTCGATCCGGCGCGCAACTGCTTCGAGTCATCCTGGGTGGATACCGCCCACATGGGGTCCACGATGATGTTCTCGCAAGGCACACGCAGCTCCAATGGCTTCTGGGTGCTGGGCAGCTATGCCGACCCCGGCGGTGGGCCAAACTGGTGCTGGCGCACCGTGATTGAGATTATCAGTTCGGATCAGATCGCTATCCGGGCGTATAATATTACTCCAGAAGGGCAAGAAGACTTGGCGGTAGAAACCATTTACCACCGGGCAGCAGATTAAATCCAAAAAACGAAAGCAGGGCACTTTATGAAGTCCACATCCTTCCTCCGGCAGGTCACCAATATTGCAGCCGTGCTTGCCACCCTGGCTGTCAATGGCCTGGCCAATGCACTTCCCCTGAATGGGCAAATGACCGGAGAGATATCCGACCGCTTCGACGTATTCTTCGTGCCGGCAGGTTACGTCTTCTCGATCTGGGGATTGATCTACCTGGGGCTGATCGGTTTCGCCGTTTACCAGGCGCTGCCGGCCCAGCGCAGCAATCCTCGTCTCCAGGCAGTTGGCTACCTGTTTGCGCTGAGCTGCGCAGCCAATATCGGGTGGCTATTCGCCTGGCACTACGAACAATTTGCGCTCTCTCTGCTGCTCATGCTCGCACTGCTGGTGCTGCTCATCGTTTGCTATCTGCGGCTGGAGATTGGCCGAAGCCGGGTTCAAGCCGGCGAGCGCTGGCTGGTGCAGGCGCCCTTCAGCATTTACCTGGGCTGGATCACCGTAGCGACGATTGCGAATGCAACCTCGCTGCTGGACTATCTGAATTGGAGCGGTTGGGGCATCACGCCCATGCTGTGGGCGGCGATCATGCTGGCAACCGCGGTGGTGGTGACCGGCGCAGTCTGGTTGACGCGCAGGGATGTGGCTTACGCCCTGGTGATCATCTGGGCTTTCATCGGGATCGCCCTCAAGCATGCCGGCACGCCCCTGGTAGCCAATACTGCCTGGGCGGCAACGGCTGCGATCGTACTGCTGCTGGCATCTGGCTTGCTGCTGCCAAAAGCAGGCAAACCGGGGCTGGCGGGCGGAGATTAAGGCAGCATCCAGCGACCGGCGATGAAGCTGATCCAGGTCACCGCAGTGGAGAGCACCACGCCCCACAGCAAATCGACGATGGTCATCACCCAGGGCCAGTCGCGCAGCGTCGCCAGGTTGGTCAGATCATAGGTTGCATACGTCACCAAGCCGAAGAACGCGCCTGCCAGTAGCGCCCGGCTCAAGGATCCGCCCTGCAATCCGGGCACGACCACAAAGACCAATAACCCTGCTATGAAGAGCAGGTAGAACAAGATTGCCGCCGGCCAATTCACCGAGGGGGACATCAGCGCACCCATCTGCTGGCGGTAGAAACCCCGCGCTACAATCCCCAGCCAGGTCATATCGATGACCAGGAAGGCTGCCAGTGCGGCAAGATACAGCTTCATATAAAATCCAGGGGTCATCGGTGCTCCATTCTGCCGTTCATAGAAAATAACGTTTCGAGTGATGATATCATTATCCAGCTCAACCGGAGCCTGGGTTCTGTTGGGGTCTGGGCACATTCAACTCTGCAGGAGGATCAAATGGCAAAAGCTCGCGCCCGCCACCTGGGTATTCCCTTCGAAGGGCAGCCCGGCCCCATCAACGCCATCACCGATATCCCCGGGGTCGAAGTCGGGTACACCACACTGGTTGGCGGCGAGAGCATGCGCACCGGCGTGACGGTTATCCACCCACGCGGCAAGGAGCATCACGACCCGGTGTTTGCGGGCTGGTTTCCGCTCAACGGCAACGGCGAGCTGGCCGGCGCGGCCTGGATCGAGGAGGGCGGCTTCGCGGAAGGCCCGCTCGCCATCACCAACACCCACAGCCTGGGCGTGGTGCGAGATGCCATCATCGCCTGGCAGGTGCAGCACCAGGCCTTGTTCCAGTTATGGTCCTGCCCGGTGGTGGCAGAGACTGCAGACGGTTGGCTCAACGACATGAACGCCTTTTACGTTCGCCCTGAGCACGTTTGGGCTGCCCTGGACGGCGCTCAGGCAGGACCCATCGCCGAGGGCAACGTCGGCGGGGGCACCGGCATGCTGTGCTACGAATTCAAGGGCGGCACAGGCACCGCCTCGCGCAAGCTGCCTGAGAAACTGGGCGGTTATACCGTCGGCGTGCTGGCGCAAACCAATTTCGGGCGCCGCTTCCAGCTGAGCATCGCCGGAGCGCCGGTGGGGCAGCACCTGACCGCCGGGGCGCCCTTCACCAGCGGGGAAAACCCTTTCCACGAACAAGGCTCTTTGATCGTCGTGGCTGCCACCGATGCGCCGCTGCTGCCTTACCAGCTCAAGCGCCTGGCGAAACGCGCCGCCCTGGGCATGGCGCGCACCGGAGGGCTGGCGGGCAACGGCTCTGGCGATATCTTCCTGGCTTTCTCCACCGCCAACGCGGGCGCCGCCCGACCCGCGGGAGGCATCGCCAGCATCCAGGCCCTGCCCAACGACCAGATCGACCCGCTGTTGTGGGCTGCCGCCTACGCGACCGAGGAAGCGATCGTGAATTCGATGATCGCCGCCGAGACGATGACCGGGCGCAGCGGCCTGACTGTACCGGCGATCCCCCACGACGAGCTGGCTGCCATCTTGCGGCGCTACAACCGGCTGGTAGCCGTCTGAGCGGCTGTTCTCTCGCTGCCGCTCAGACGCCAGAATTTGGCTTCAGCACAGGCAGGGCGCGGCTGGGTCGTTTGGAGAAATCCGGCAGCCTGGGCGGGTTGGCCTCCAGGCGCGCCGCAGCTTCGGCAATGGCGCGTTCGAGCTGCGCATCCACCCCGCGGGCATAATCTTGCGGCGTGTTATCCACCTCAATGTCCGGGTCGGTGCCATAGTTCTCCACGCCCCACTCCACGTCCGTAAACCAGAAGGAGAACTCCGGCTGTGTGGTGATGGTACCGTCCACCAGGGCGTGCCGCGGCCAGATGCCCACCACACCGCCCCAGGTGCGCTTGCCGAGCAAGGGTCCCAGCTTCATCAGCTTGAAGCCGTGCGAGAAGATGTCGCCATCTGAACCGGCGAACTCGTCGGTCAATGCCACGATCGGCCCCAGAACCGACTCGTACGGGTACGGTTGGGGTGTGCCCCAGCGTTGGGTGTTGTAGCCGATGCGCTTGCGGGCCAGCTTCTCCAGCAGCAGCCCGGACACATGCCCGCCGTTGTTGGAGCGCAGGTCTACGATCAGGCCCTCGCGGTCCACTTCCGCCAGGAAGCCGCGGTGGAATTCAGCATACCCCTCTGCGCCCATATCGGGGATGTGCAGGTAGCCGATGCGCCCGCCGGTTGCCCGGTGCACCGCCCGGCGGTTGCTGTTGACCCACTCACGATAGCGGGCTGCCATTTCGCTGCGCAGCGTTTTCACGATCACGCTGCGCGGTTCCCCCTCCGCTTCGCCGGCAAAGGTCAAAGTGACGTCCTTGCCAGCCAGATTCACCAGCGCCGCCTGGGGAGAAACCTGCCGCCCCAGCCGCTGGGTGTTGATTGCTACCAGGCAGTCGCCTTCCTGGATGTTGGCGCCCGGTCGCCCCAGCGGCGAGTCAGCCTTCTCATCCCAGGAGTCGCCGCGCACGATATGGGTGATCTTCCAGCCATCCCGCCCGGCATCATACTCGAAATTGGCCCCCAGGCAGCCGATCAGGTAGGCAGGCTCGGACCGGTAATCGCCGAGCATTTCGTAGCAGTGAGAAGTGCCCAATTCGCCCTGCATCTCCCACATCAAGTCGGAGAATTCCATCCGGCTGCCAACCCGATCGACCAGAGGCAGGTAGCGGTCGTGCACGGTCAACCAATCGACCTGCGACATCTCTGGATTCCAGAACTGGTCGCGCTGCAGCCGCCAGGCCTCGCGGAACATCTGGCGCCACTCGGCAGTCGGAACGACTGCCACGCTGAGACGGGATAGATCGACCCAGCCGCTCTTGCGGTTGAAACCATTGTTCGACTTATCCTCCGGTTTTTCACCTGCCTTGAAGACCCGTACGCGGTTGCCGGTGCGGTAGATCAGCGTCGAAGCGTCGCGCGAGATGCTGAAATCGGAGATGCCGCGGATCAGCGTGTCTTCCTTCTGTTCTTCGAAGCTGTACGAGTTCAGCATACCCTTGGAAGGCGGTTCCTGATCGAACATCGGCTGGTTGAGGGCGCCCTCTACTTCGTAGATGGAGTACACCGCCTTGCCGCCCTTCAGCCCAACGATACGCCCGTAGCGACCTTCTTCGACCGGGAAAGCCACGATGCGCTGCTGGATGCCCTCCAGGTCGATCTGCACCGGCTTTTCCTCCGGTTTTTTCTCTTTGCCGGCCTCGGAGCCGGACTGGCTATCCTCCCTGAGCTCAGCGCCAGCCTCCGCACCGGCGGCGGGTTCACCCGCCGGTTTCTCTGCGGGTTCCGCATCCACCTTCTTCTCATCCTCAGGTTTATCTTCTTTAGGCAGCAGCATGAAAGGTGAAGGGGTGTCCTTCTGCAGCGTGATCAGGTAAGGCTTTGTTCCCAGCGGGAAGTTGAGGTCGAACTGCAGGTTGTCGTAGACCGGATCGAAGTGCCGGTAAGAGATGAAATACAGGTATTTGCCATCCGGATCAAAAGCCGGCCCGACGTCGCGCAGCACCGGCTCGGTGAGCGGGGTGATCTCGCCGCTGCTGGCGTTCCACAGCTTGATCACCGACACCTGGTTGGAAATCGTTGCCCCGTAGGCCAGCCACTCCCCATCGGGTGACCAGTTAAATCCTGCAATACGATCTGAAGTACCGCGATCGACCGGCTTCAACGCTTTGCTCTCCAGGTCCAGCACTATCAGCTCGTAGCGGTGGTTGCTGAAGGCAATCTGGTCCTTTTTAGGGTTGACCATGATCTCAAGCGGACGACCGGTGTCCATAACCGGCAGCAGCTCAAGCGGCTTGGATGCGTCGGCATACAGCAGCACAAAGCGCTCTTCGCCGCCGTCATCGGTGACCGCAACC
This sequence comes from Anaerolineales bacterium, assembly GCA_041736465.1. Classification (GTDB taxonomy): domain Bacteria; phylum Chloroflexota; class Anaerolineae; order Anaerolineales; family UBA4823; genus JAJUJL01. Next base: position 7,652 of record JBGSTO010000093.1, read on the forward strand.
AGGCGCTTGCCATCATTGAGCCACTGCGGCAGCCGGTAGCGAATGCCCTGGGCTTCGCCGTGTTGAGTTACCGGTCCTTCCCAATTGGCAAAGCTGAACAGCTTGCCGCGGGCGGTCACAGCCAGCGCACTGCCCCTGGGGTTCAATTCACTGCTTTCCAGAAAGCGCACCGGGCTGACGAACTTGCGGTTGCGCTGCACCTGGGGAGAATAATATTCCACCGGAACCATCTGCGACCCACCTGCCTGCGGGTCGAACAGGTACAGATCGGCGCCGGCATGGTAGATAATGCGCCTGCCGTCGGTAGCAGCATTGCGGGCATAAAAGCCGCTGTGCTCGGTATGGCGGCGCAGGTCCTCGCCCGAAGGCAGGCAGGAGTACAGATTGCCGATGCCCTCGTGGTCGGAGAGGAAATAGATGCGCTTGCCAAGCCACATGGGCGATGCCAGGTTGCCCGCCAGCCGGAGCAGCGGGTGGAAGCTGCCATCGCCGTTTGCATCCACCCACAACTGCCCGGCAGTGCCGCCGCCGTAGCGCTTCCAGCGCGCCGGGTCGCCGGTGTTGCGCCCAATGACCATGGCGCCATGCGGGCCAAAGGAAACCGAGCGCGCCGGCCCGACGTTGATTTTTTCTGGCAGGCCATCTTGAATGTCCTGCGAATACAGGTACAGGTATTCTGGGAATGCCTGCCCAAAATTGTTAGCAAAAATGAGCCTGCCATCCTGCCTCCAGCCGGCAGTGTAGCACAGGCTGCCGCCCATGAAGCTCAGGCGCCGGGCCGGGCCCCCCATGGCAGGCATCACATACACCTCTGGCTGGCCTTCCTCCCGGCCGACAAAAGCCAGGTGGGCGCCATCCGGAGACAGGGAAGGCCGTGTCACCTGCCCCAGGTTGGAGGTCAGCCGGCGGGCGATCCCGCCTTGAGCAGGCACCGTCCACAGGTCATCTTCAGAGACAAAGACAACCTGATCGTTAGCGATGGTTGGGAAGGTATAGTAACCGGATTTCATCCATCTCTCCTGTGAATTCTGTAATATGGCCCTGGCAAACCGTTAAAAATAATTTGACGATAACCGGGAGTCGAAAGGCGGCTGGGTGGCGTAGTTGGCCGGTATTTCCCTGCTTCTTGTTTTGTTATTCGGCCAGGCATCTGGCAGCGCCGCAAGCAGCACAAATTATACGTGAAAATCGGGCCCGCGCCGCAAATGCAAGCATCTGTTTACACACCTGCTGTCAGGGAACTCTTATCCCGGCTGTTCGTGCCCCTGCTCCGGCGGCAGGATGAACTTTCGCCAGGCAATCGGTATCGAGATGAGACATGCCGCCACGGTAATCCAAAAGGGAAGCTGCGGGCTGAAGCGCTCCCACAATTGTGCGCCGATCCAGGGGAAGGGCAGCGAAAGGATGCCCAGGGAGGTGCCGAACAGGCCAAAGGCCAGGCCGCGGCGGTCTTCAGGAACGGCTTTCGAGATCAGCGCATCGTAAGCCGGCATCAGGCTGCCGGCGCCAAAACCGAATACAGCCATCGCCACCAAAAAGCCGGGGAATGTGCGCCCCTGCACCAGCAGCGCCAGCCCCAGGGCTTCAATGAGGAATCCCATCACGATCACCACTCGCTCGCTGCGCCGGTCGGACAACCAGCCTGCCATAAACGACGCCAGGATGGTCGCCGCTCCCCAGGCCGCGTTCAGCAGCCCGATCTGCTCGACATTCTGCTTGCCGAGCTCAGACAAATACAAGGGATACAGCTGGTAGATGAGATTGAAAGCCGTATCCCCAACCGCATCGGTCACCCATATCCAGGTGAGCAAGCCGCCGGCAAACAACAGCGCAAACATGGCGCCGACCTGAGTGCGCATGCCCGCAAGGGTTGGTTTCCCGGACTTGCCTGCCGCGGCAAAGCGCTCCGTGGTTGCCATCCAGATGCGCACCAGCGTGGCGCTGGCATAGAATACAAAGGCTACCAGCAGCATCCAGCGGAAATTTAGGCGATACGCCAGCAGGCCTGCCAGAGCCGGGCCGATCACGGTAACGACCATATACAGACTGCGCGTCAGGCCAAACACCCGGCCGCGCTGCTGCTCGGAGGACTGCTCGGCGATGTAAGCGCTGAAGCTGGGGCCTACCACCGCGTTCGAGATGTATTCGATGGACAACCCAAGCATCACCCACTGCCAGGTCGGCGCCAGAAAAAAGAGCACGTATCCCACCACAGAAATCGAGCTGCCCAGCGCAATGGAGCGCAGCCGCCCGATGGTATCCGAGAGCCAGCCGCCCAGAATCTGCAGCGCCAGCGGCACCAGCGAGGCCACGGTAAATACCAGGCCCACCTGGGCGATGCTGGCGCCCAGCTCCACCAGGTAGAGGGAGAGCAGGCTGTAAGCCATCATCCCGGCAATATTCGCCAGGATCATCGCCAGCATGAACCAGCGCAGGTTGCTGTTGAGCAGGGGTTCTGGTTTGGTGCTCACAGGTTGGACAGCGAGGCGCGCGGCATTACACGGAGTGTGCGTCCCGGCTCATCACCGCACGCCTAACCAAGATCGTGAACCAGGTCTTCGATCTTACGACGCTGGCGAGGCAGCGGCTTCACCGCCGGGTAGCCGACCGGCAGCAAGATGACCGGGCGCTGTTCCTCGGGCAGGTTCAGGATCTGGCGCACCCGCTGCTCGTCGAACGCCCCTACCCACACCGTGCCCAACCCCTGTTCCGTCGCCGCCAGCATGGCGAAGGTGCAGGCGATAGTGGCATCCTGCAGGCTGTAGAGCGTCTCGCCGCGCTCGCCGTAGCGGTCGGCATTGCGCTGCGGGTGGGTGCAGAAGACCAGCAGCAGCGGCGCCTGGAAGATAAATTCCTGGTTCCAGGCAGCCTCTACCAGCCGCCGGCGCATCTCGTCCTGGCGCACCAGGTAAATCTCATAGGCCTGGCGGTTGCCCGCCGAAGGGGCGGCGTTGGCTGCCTGCAGGATGGACTGCAGCTTGTCTTCCTCGACCGGCTGGTTGAGGTACTGGCGGATGGATTTGCGGGTGGCAATAGCTTGAAAAATATCCATGGTTAAATTATACAGCTATTCGGCGGGAGCGCCTGCTGCAGGCGCCTGGGCCTGGTGGGAATGCTGCATGGTAGAATCACGCCTGCTATGCAGGCGCTCAGGAAATACCTCCCTGACCGGCCCGCCGCTGGTTTCTGCATCGCAGCGGCTTTCTCCTGGTCTTACCTCATCGTCGCTCTGCTCAACTGCAATGAGTACGGCTTTTTTGCGCTGCCATCGCTGCGCTGGATCGCAGTCCTGTTCCCCGCCATGCTCCTGGGGATCGTCTACTTGCATAGAAGAACTCAAGCCGGGACGAATAAAACGTCCTCAGGCCATGAGCGCTGGCTTGTGCTAACCGCCAGCCTGGCAGCCGCGATCGTGATCTACCTGCTGTTCCCTTTTCCTCGCCCGGTTATGGTCACCGAACAGCACCTGGCATTGATTTCCACTGGAGAAAAGCAGGCTGCCGCCAAAGGCAGCGTGGTTGAGATTCGCCAGGCCAAGGGTTACGACAACGCCGAGCTTTCCTTCGATAAATTTCAGCTCTCCGGCGATTGGGAAATTATCAAGGGGTCGCTGGCGTCAGAAGGGAGAACGCCCGGATCCAGCGCAGAATACCGCGGCCCGCTTGGCGGAGGCGTGGTGCTGTACCTGCGCTACAACCAGGATGCGGGAATGCTCCGGGTCATCCTGAACGGCGTCGAAACTTCTTACGACCTGTATGCGGAGCAGGGCACCAGCGTGCCCACTCAAATCGGCGCACCGGATTGGCAGCAAGCCAGCCCGCTGCAGAGAGCATGGATGGTGCTCGCAGCCGCACTGATCATGCTGGCGTTCACCTCGCTGGGAATCGCCCTGAGCGTGGTGAGCCGTCTGCGCCCACGTTTCTCAACCCTGCTGATCGCAGTGCTGTATGTGGGCCTGATGATCGCTTTTATATACATCAAGCAGATGTACCCGCAGTTCAATGCCGAGCGCGCCTTTCGTGATACCTACTCTTATGTGGCGCATGCAGAACTGTCGCTGGCAAGCAGGGAATTTTGGGCTGGTCAGAGAACTTTCACCATACCACTGCTCTACAAGCTGCTGGGAATTAATCTAAACAACTATACCAATCGTGACAGCCTGACCGCCGTCGCAGATGTGCAGTTCTGGCTTTCGGTTGTATCCTGGAGCGTGCTTGCTGCCGTTTTTTCCAAAACCATTCGCCGCCCGTGGATTGGAGTGCTGGCATTTGGGTTGGTGCTGTTTTTCAGTCTCAGCCTGGGCATCAGTTTCTGGGACAGCCTGATGCTGTCGGAGTCGCTGTCTTTCTCGTTCTTTGCCCTGGCGCTGGCTGTATGGATAGCGCCCGCCTGGCTGCCCGAAAGATTCACCTCCGGGGCGGGCGGGTATCTCTACCTGCTCCTGCCGGCGCTGGTGACGATCCTGTACACCTTTACCCGCGATACCAACCTGTACTTTGTGCTCGCCAGCGCAGCTCTCTTCGCGGCGCTGGCGGTCACCCGCTGGCTACCGTCCAGGCTGCGCCGGCACTACCTTTTGTATGCACTATTCGCGGTCGGGCTTTTCTTTTTTCAAAACTGGACGCTGCAGGCTGGAAACCGCTGGCAGATTCACATCTACGATCACCTGGCGCGGCGCATCCTCCCCGATCCCGCAGCGCGCGCTTACTTTGCCGCTGCAGGCCTGCCCATCGGTGATGAGCTGATGGCGATCACAGACATGTTTGGCTATGAGTATCACGATCTGCTGGATTTCGATCCCAGCATGGCAGCCGCCCGCCTCTGGATCAACCAGAGCGGCAGGGCGACCTTCTTCCGCTACCTGCTCACCCACCCGGCGGCTTCGCTGTGGAAACCCATCCAGGAGACCGGCGCCCTGGTAAACGGCAGCAGCCTGGAGTACCGCTACCCCAAGCACCCGCTGCAGCCGGTGCCGGATTTTATCGCGCGGCTCACCGACCGGCTTTATCCGCACGCCCCGCTCATCTTGTGGCTGATGTCCGGCTTTGTGCTGCTGGCTGCCTGCCTCCATCGCTCTGCCGGCGATCAAACCGGCAGTGTTTGGTGGCTGGCGCTGGTCATTTTGCTGACGCTGTACCCGATGATGTTCATCACCTGGAATGGAAACCCCCTGGAAATCGAGCGGCACGCGGCCCAGATCGGCATTCAGCACCGCTTGGCAGGCTGGATGAGCCTGCTGATGATTCTCGATTGGCTCTATGCCCCCGGATTAGCTATTCCTCGTCTGAGCTTTCCCGTGAAAAAGGCACAGCCAGGTTAGCCGTGCAGTCGCGCCCAAGCTCGGGCGATACCCACAGGGATTCCGAAACCTGCCAGTAATTGTCGTCCAGGAATGCGATCATGCCGGATAGATACTGCTCGACGGCGTAGTCCTGCCAGACGCGCTTCTGCCGCTTGACTTCCACCACAGCCGAGGGACGATCCTTGAGCGTCTCGATCAACCAGCCACTGGCGCACGCCGAGCGCTGCTAGCACCAGCGCGAGTAAAGCTACCAGCGCCGCCAGCGCCATACGGAGTGAGAACACACCCTCCCGCAGCGCGCCCGTGGGCCACAAGCGCGCCAGTACCCAAACGCCTTCCAACGCACAGAGCAAGAAGTAACCAGAGGTGAGATATTTCCGAGCCATAGTGATATCGAGACAACGGTATCGTTTCCACGAGGTACTGCATAACTGGTTTGCGAGATTGAAAGTTTATAAGGCTTATCAGATATAATTAAACCATGAAAACCGCAAGCTCAAGAGCGAAAAAAGCTGTACACGACCGCTCCGTGCTACGAACTGCCCTTATGGAATTGCAGAGTGCGCTGCAAAAGATCTATGGCGCACAGGCGCCGACGCTGATGCTTTATGGCTCAAACGCGCGCGGCGATGCTTCCGAAGATTCAGATGTGGATGTTGTGCTGCTTTATTCCACTGATATCCAACCCGGGCAAGAAATCCACCAACTGCGTGAAATCCTGTCGGTGCTGAACCTGCGCTACCAGATACTGATTTCGGTGCTGCCGGTGAGCGCACGCCATTACAGGATTGCATCAACTGCCTTCTGGAAGAATGTAAGGCAGGAGGCGGTGCCTATTGACCACCTCTGAGGCGCTGCTAGAGAAAGCCGAACGCTACATTCGCTCGGCTCAGATTCTTGCGGAAGACGGCGATTTTGACTCGTCTGCCTCTCGCCTGTATTACGCTATGTTCTACATTGCAGAAGCACTGCTGGAGGCCAGAGGCCATTCATTTTCCAGCCATAGGGCGGTAATCTCGGCTTTTGGCCAGCAGTTTGCAAAGACTCAGCTACTCGAACCACGTTTCCACCAGGCATTGCTTGTTGCGTTCAGCCAGCGGCAGTTGGGAGACTACACGATAGATGCTGGTTTGGGGCAGGAGGATATCCATCGCCTGATATCTGATGCGCGTGATTTTCTTGCTGCCGGACGCAATTGGCTGAGCCAAAACGATCCTGGACGTACCGCAAGCTAAAAACATGATCCGGAGAACGGCATGAAAACAGCCCAGGAATTCATCCACAGCCTGGCAGGAATCGAGCGGCGGCTGTTCGTTCTGGGGGAAAAAGTGGAGCACCCTCTCCAGCATCCCATCCTGCGCCCTTCACTTAACGCCTTGGCTGAAACCTACGCCGTAACCCAGGATCCCTGCTGCTCAGACCTGTTCATCCGCCCTGGGATAGACGGTGAGCCGGTGAACTGCTTTACCAGCATCCACCATGACACCCAGGATCTGGTGAACAAGGTCAAAGCGCAGCGCCTGCTGGGTCAATTGACCGGCACCTGTTTTCAGCGCTGCGTCGGCTGGGACGCGCTGAATGCTCTGGAGAGCACCACCTTCGAGATCGACCAGCATATGGGGACGGGCTACCACGCGCGCTTCATGGATTACCTGCGCTGCGTCCAGCAGCAGGACCTGGTGTGCAACGGCGCTATGACAGATGTCAAGGGTGACCGCAGCCTGCGCCCCAGCCAGCAGGTCGACCCGGATATGTATTTGCGGGTGGTCGACCGCCGCCCGGATGGCATCGTCGTGCGCGGGGCGAAAGCACACCAGACCGGCGCCATCTTCTCGCACGAGATCATCGTCATGCCAACCCTTTCGCTGCGCGCTGACGACCGGGATTATGCCGTGGCATTTGCCATCCCCAGCGATACGCCCGGCATCACCCACATCCTGGGGCGCCAGTCCTGCGACACGCGCAAACTGGAAGGCGTCTCGATAGACGTGGGGAACGCGCTATACGGCGGGCACGAAGCGCTGGTCATTTTCGAGGATGTGTTCGTGCCTGCCGAGCGCATCTTCATGGATGGCGAGTGGCAGTTTTCTTCGATGCTGGTAGAACGTTTTGCCGGGTACCACCGCCAGAGCTACGGCGGCTGCAAGGTGGGTGTGGGAGATGTGCTGATCGGCGCTGCGGCGGCAGCCTGCGAATTTGCCGGGGTGGCAAATGCCTCCCACATTCGCCACAAGCTGGCCGAGATGGTGCAGATGAACGAGACCATCTTCTCCTGCGGCTTGAGCTGTTCGCTCGCCGGGAAGGCTTTGCCCTCTGGCACTTATTTGGTCGATTTGCTGCTGGCGAACGTGTGCAAATTGAACGTCACGCGCTTCCCCTACGAGATCGCACGCCTGGCGGAAGACCTGGCAGGCGGATTAATGGTCACCATGCCCTCCGAGAAAGATCTACGCCACGAGGAAATCGGCCCGCTGGTAGAAAAGTATCTGCGCGGCGCGGCGGAATTCCCCACCGAAGACCGCATGCGCATCCTGCGCCTGATCGAGAACCTGACCCTGGGCGCAGGTGCGGTGAGCTACCGCACCGAGTCGCTACACGGCGCCGGCTCGCCGGAAGCGCAGATGATCATGATCAACCGGCTGGCAGACCTGGAGGGCAAGAAGCGGCTGGCGAAACGGTTAGCGGGGATCGAGTAGGGCGTTCGCCGCCGGATGCTTTACCCCTACGAAGATAATTTCCGACGAACTGGATATAATATAGGGCAACTGCTGAAGAGGCCATCCACGAATTTTTTCACGAATACTCGAAAGGCTACCGGTGAGATTGAGTTCGCCTGGCAAATGCAGTGGCTTGTAAGAGAATTCGTGTATTCGTGACCTATTCGAGGATGGCTTTCAACCGGCAGAAGAATTATCCGTAAATCTGCGACCGGAATCTGAGATCGGTTAAACATGGCTTTCCAGCGCATCGTCATCAAATTAGGCACCTCCTCACTGACGGCAGGCAGCGAGCGCCTGGCGCCGCCGCGCATCATCGAGCTGGTGCG
>JBGSTO010000245.1:0-4279 GCA_041736465.1 Anaerolineales bacterium
CCCTTACCAGCGCCTGGACGATATCAACGCAGTGCTGCTGAACCCGGATACCGAAGTTATCGAGCAGTTCCTGGAAGTGGTTGCGCGCTACGGCAGCCCCGAAGAGATCAATCGCAAGGCCGAGCAGGCTCGCAGCCTGCCGGCATTGCTGAGCCGGGTGAGCGCTGCCCGCCCGGAATACCTGGATGACCTGCACTGGCTGGAGGCACAGCGCGATCAGCACGCCTTCATCAGTGTCGACGAGTACCGCTATAACGTGCTCGGCGAGCGTTCCTCCCAGATCGAATTCAAAGATGAATTTGCTGTCACCCTGGAAATCAGCGCTGCGCAGTATTTCCCCTGGGTGATCGCCTGCGCGCAGCGCGCCATCCAGGATCGCAAGCTCATGCCCGGGCGCTTTATCAAAGTGCGCAAGATGAAAGAGCAGGAAGCCGATGGCGATCTGGCTGCCATCGCCGCCGCCATGCAGATCATCGGCGCATCGTACGTCGAAACACTGGATACCAAAGGCACGGATGGCTCCAACATTCACCTGGGCGGTCCGGCGACCATCACCGGGTATTTTGGCGGCATTGGGCAGCCCAACCAACACCCAATAAAATGGCTGGATGAATTTCTGTATTACTATACCAACTACGGCGTCCGCCAGGTGCTCAACATCAACCCCGGTACGGTGCTGGTTGCCTACCTGCTTCACCACCTGGGCGTGGACATCGAATTCAAGATATCCGTTTTTATGGGCAACGACAATCCCTTTGCTGGACTCTGGACGCTGATTGGCGCCAAGCTGTTCAGCCGCGATGATGGCACTTCGCCACTGATCGGCTTCAACTGGTCGAACTCGATCGACAACCGCACCATGGAATTGACCGCTCAGTTCCGCAAGCAGCTTGGTTTTGAGCAGGTGGTGCGCTTCGAGCACCACATCACCGAAACCTACAAGTCCATCGTGCGCCAGCCATACAACCGCCGCGACGAGCTGGTGCAGATCGCCGGTCATGTTGCCAATATCTCCGCCAAGCATGAAGGCGGCGATCCCGATATCGACCAGACCCGGCAGCACCCCACCGACATCCTGGACTACTTCCGCGACAAATCCGAAGTCATCGCCTCCGGTGATTGGGATGCTCTGACGCTGAACTTCATGGACAAATTCGAGGCTTGCAACCGCACCGCCTGGGCTTTGACCGAAAACGGCCTTTCCTTTATCGCCGCCCAGCGGCTGCACCACCAGGATGTGCCGGTGGCGCTGCTCTGACACTCGTGGCTCCAAATGTTTTGAATACTTTTAGAGCCTGGTTTATATTGCCAAAAGCTGGTCGCAGATAGTGGGCCCCGCACAAGGATGTCATCCTGAGCGAAGCGAAGGATCTAGATCCTTCACTTCGTTCAGGATGACAGATCAAAAAAGGATATACGCATGATCCCTCAGGCGATGCTCGCCTTTTTGAAAGAACGCCTGCCAGAACGAACCTGGCGCAATCGTCTGATTAACGAGGCAGGTCGCTGCTACATGGAGTTCAACACCCTGGATGTAGACCGCCTGGCGCGGCTGGGCATCCAGGTGGATGACCTGGGTCCTTTCCTGGTGGTGTGCATGTGGGATGAAAGCTCCCCCTTGGAAGTCGGGGGCTACCTGGTTGTAGACAACCTGGCAATGGGCAAGCCATCCATGGGCGGTATCCGTATGCTTCCCAGCGTCACCCCGGCAGCCATCCACAACCTGGCGCGCGGCATGACGCTCAAGAATGCTGCCGCCCAGCTGCCATACGGCGGTGGGAAATCCGGGATCGTCGCCACCTCAGGGCTGCCCGTAGAGCAGCACAGCGAAGTGGTGCGCTGTTTTGCCCGCCTCATCTATCGCTATAAAGACATCTACCTGCCCGGTCCTGACGTCGGCACCAACGATGAGGATATGAAGGCGGTTGCCATCGAAAACGGCATCGACCACGCCCTCTCCAAACCCGTAGATATGGGCGGAAACCGCATCGACGAGCTGGGCGCGGCGGCTGGCGGGTGCGTGATTGCCCTGCAAGCCCTGCTCGAAGAAATGCCCCGGCTGCGCAAGCTCCCGCAGTTTGCCTCCCTTAAGCTGCCACACCCCAGCCAGCTCACCGTCCTCATCCAGGGATTTGGCGCAGTTGGCGCCCACGCTGCCCGCATCTTGCAGCAGCGATTACCGGCCGCGCGCGTGGTTGGGGTGAGTGACGTCAGCGGCTACCTGTACACCCCCGAAGGCCTGCCCGTCGACCAGCTCTTTGATCTCTGGCACGCTCAGGGCATGGTTTGCCGTCCATTCTATCTCTCGTCGGTGCTGGCAGTCCGCTCGCCGGCTCGTCCGGTTAAATTCGGTTCTGACCCCAATGACCTGCTGCGCGAGCCGGCTTTCTGTCTCATCCCTGCGGCTCCCATTGCCCATTACCTGGACACAGACCCCGCCACCAACCCTTGCATGGTGGTGGACCGTATGGGAAATTGGTCGGTGATTATCGAAGGCGCCAACACCTACTCTCCAGATCCGGCGCGCAGGGCCATCCGGGCGCGCATGGAGCGCGCCGTGTACCGCGCCAACGGCGTCTTGATCGCTACCGATTACCTGGTCAATTCAGGGGGTGTAATCTTTGCCGCTCAAGAGCATCTCATCAAGACACCCCAGGAGCTGCGCATCCCGGAGCACATGCTCGGCGATTCCCAGGAGGTGCAATCCTGGTTGGAGCAGCACGCCGAGGAGCTGGCAGACCTGGCGGCGCGCCGGCTGGCAGCCGCCGAGGAATACCGCGAAAATGTCATCCGCCGCAACATGCGCGAGCTGGTAGACCTGCTGATCACCGATGCCGACATGCTCCCGCATGAAGCCGCCGAGCGCATCAGCATCCGCCGTATCGCATCGCGCGAGCGCGACCGCACTGCCGCAGACTTGATGGAACCCATCCGCACCATCACTGCCTCAGCTAGCGTGCGCGAGGCTGCCGCCCTGCTGGTCGAGACCGGCGCCCCGATCCTGGCGGTCCTGGACGCCAATCAAGAGCTTGCCGGTGTCGTCACCGGATTCGACATCACGCGCGCCACTTCGCTGGGCTCGCCGGACGACCAGCCCCTGGCAGAGATCATGAGCCGCTCGGTCATTTGCACTTCGCCCGGTGATAACATTATGAGCATGATCCGCCGCCTGGAGAGCCACGAAATCTCTGCCATGCCCATCGTGGAAGGGAAGCATGTGCTTGGGATGATTTCTGCCGACCTGCTGGCGCAGCGTTCCCTGCTGCGTCTGCTGCAATCGCAGGCAGATTGACTTGTGCAAAAAAGGACACGCGCTAAAAGCGCTCGTGTCCTTTTTTTAATCTGTCATCCTGAACGCAGTGAAGGATCTAGATCCTTGTGCGTGGCCCACAACGTGCGACCAGCTTATAATATTTTCTGCATCATCCCGGCAATCGCCTGGTACACTGGCGAATCGCTGCCAAGCTCCACCAGAGGTCTGCCGCTGAACTCAAATGCCGACAGCTCATTATTTGCCGGGATCACTCCCAGCAGGGGGATATCCATGTTTTTTTGAATATACTCCGATAAAGCCTCAGGCAGCTCTCCGCCCGGCGCCCGGTTTAGCACCAGATAGGTATTTTCGATGCGGATATCCAGCTCGCTGCGAAAAGAAGCGATGCGTGCGGCGGCGGTGATGCCGCGTTGCGTGGGATCGCTCACCACCAGCAGGTGCTGTACATCCCGTGTCGTCCTGCGGCTCAGGTGCTCCATTCCTGCTTCGTTATCGATCACTACATAAGCATAGTTGCGGCCGATCGCGTCTATCACCTCGCGCAGGTTGTGGTTCACTGCGCAGTAGCATCCGGGTCCTTCGGAACGGCCCATGGCAATCAAATCGAAGCGATCGCCCTCAGACAGCGTATGCCGTACGTGATAGTCCAGGTATTCGCGCTTCGATATCCCGCCGGGCATCGTTCCCATAGCCGCCCCTCCGGCCACCAGGGAATCCTTTACCTGCGAGAGCATATCTTCGCGAATGTCACCTACCGTCCACTCCAAATCCAGTCCCAGCACCATATTCAGATTGCTGCTCGGGTCGGCATCGATCGCCAGAACCGCGCCGTTTTGATGCTGCGTCAGGTATTTAACAATCATCCCTGCGATGGTGGTCTTCCCCACACCGCCTTTGCCTGCCAGTGCGATCGTCGTTGTCATCTTTATCCAGCTCCTGCCGTTTCCTTTTCCAGTAAATTCGCCATACCAAGTGCCGCATCTTTCAGAGCAGGCACATAATCAT
>JBGSTO010000250.1:0-1844 GCA_041736465.1 Anaerolineales bacterium
GGTGAGCGCCTTCGGGAAGCGCAAGGGTGTTCACAAGCAGGCGGTGCCAGGCGGTGTTCTGAGCGCCGATCTGGAATGGACCTGCCAGGAAGCTGCCCTGCAGGGCAAAGCTGCCATCCGGCATCTTTTGAAGCGCCAGCGAGCGATTGGCAGCCTGCACCAGACCGTTCAAAGCCAGCAGGCTGTCGTGCTCCTGGGAAAGAATGTAGAAAAAACCGGGTGCATCCATACTCAGCCCTCGATTCCCAACCAGGTGATGCTCCAGTGCATTCCATCCACCACAGAGGGCAGCCCGTTGTTCATGAATTTGCTCGAGTTGAGCACTGCCCCACCGCCGAGGGGTATTTCTGGTGGCATGATGATGGTGAGCGTGAAGCTGACCGGCGTCGCTTCGCCGATGCTTACCAGCCCGTCGAGCAGGTCTTGCGATCCGGTGATAACTCGCTCGCCGGCGACGTGCGCTATGTACTGCGGGGTGGCGCCGAAGCCGGCGGATGAAGTGTCGACCGAGGTCTTAAGCCCGACGATCGCGCCGGCGGAAGTCACCAGTTCCCAGGCGAGGCCGCTGCTGCTGCCAGCCGCCACGTAGGGCTGGCTGGCGGGACGTGCTTCACGCCGCAGCTTGGGGGATGGCTCGGCAGCCAGCTTGCAGTTCTGCACCTGGATGGATGCCAGGATGACGTCGTAGCCGTGCCGGTAGCGGCTTTCGGGGTCGCTGTCTTCTTGCTGCTGCCAGCGCAGGCGCGCTTTCTCGGGCAGTCGCACGGCGCCGTTGGTGTCGCACACCCCCTGGCGCAGCTCGGGCGGCAGGTCGTCGTCTTCCAGGTAGGATAAGGTCAGGTAGTAGAGCGCAGGACCGGTGGCGGTTTCGCCGGAAACGGGCGGGATGGGCAGGTTGACCGGGGCGTTGACCAGCAGGTCGCGACCCAGGCAGTCCAGGGCGTAGCCGATCTGCACGGTCACCGATCGATCGCCGCGTTTGGCGAGCACTTCCAGGCCAAAGGCGATGCCCCAGGTGTGCAGACTGCGGTTGTGCAGCCAGCGCAGCTCGCGCTGGTAATCCTGCACGGCTGTCAGGTCGGCGGCGGTCAGCCGCTGCCCGTCGAAGAAGGCCGGTCGCTCTACGTTGGGAATTTCATTGGGAATACTCATAGCCGCTCACCTCACATACCAAAATTGGTCATGACCGACATCGCCTGGACGTTCAGGATCAGCATCAAATGACCGTAGCTAGAATAAATTTGAGCAAAACTGGGCGTACAGCCGGTCACGGGTTCTGCGCCCAGCCACAGCAGGCAGGTGGATGCCATGCTCGCGTCGATCGCAGCCAGCAGCTCGCCCTGCTTCTGTGTACTGGCCTTCACCAGACCGAAGGTCACCCGCACCGAAAAGCCGGAACTCGAGGGGTTGTTGATCGAAGTGAGCGGGCCGAGCAGATTGCCGCCTGACTGCAGCGCGGCCAGGGCTGCCGAGGGCAGCAGGCGCACGAAATAATGCGTATCCTCGCTGAAACCGCCTTCGGGAGTGTTGATCGTGGCGGTGAAGGTGGCTGATTTAAGCCGGGTTGTCTGCTCATCTACCGTCTCGTAATCGGCCTGCCAGGCGGGCTGCACGTTGTTCAGCGCCAGGTGCGGGCGCAGCAGCGGGCGGGCGTTGCGCCGGAAGCGGTAATCCGGCTGGCTGAGCCTGTCGTTGGGGTCCAAAAGGAAGCGCCCCAGTGGCACTTCCTCTCCCAGGCGGATGGACTGCGCCAGGAGCGCGGATGCCGGGTGGTTGGCGGGACCGGCCAGCACCCAGCGCAGGTGCAGGCCGCGGTTGGGCAGCGGCGGGCAAAAATCTACGCC
>JBGSTO010000281.1:0-1950 GCA_041736465.1 Anaerolineales bacterium
TCTGCACCGGCACATCTACCCCCAGGTCCTTGACCTCGAAGTTGTTCACGTCCAGCATGAAGTTGACGATATCCTTGCCAATATCGTGGATGTCGCCCTGCACCGTTCCCAACAGCACCTTGCCAACCTTCGTACTGCCCACGCTCTGCTTCAGGTAAGGCTTGACCTCAGCAGAGATGGTTTTGAGCATCTCACCCGCCAGGATCAATTCGGGGATGAAATACTCGTTCAGCTCGAAGCGCTTCCCCACGATCTCCATCGCCTGGCGGCAGGCCTCCAGTATCGCCACCGGATCGGTACCGCCCGCCAGCAGCGCCTTGGTCATCGCCAGCGCTTCTTCTTCCTGCATATCGGCAATCACATTCACAAGCTCGTCTGACATCGTACTCTCCTTTTTGGTTTGCCTTCCTGATCTTATTTTGCCATCCTGAGTAATACCAAAGCCCTAGCGGGCTCTTTCTTTGGGAAGAAACGATCCTGCCGTACTCGTAGGGCCGCACAGCCCCGCAATCGGGATGAAACCATCCCCGGCGAAACCGCCGCACTCGTAGGGGCAACAGCATCCGGCAACATCAACTCGCTCCTGGCGCGCCGCTCTCCAGCCGGATGCTTTGCCCGCCCCGCCAGTCCGAAATGGCAGCCGGGCCACAGCGCCGCATCCGTAGGGGCAACAGCATCCGGCAGCATCAACTCACTCCTAACATACCGCTCTCCAGCCGGATGCTTTGCCCGCTGCGCGAGTCCAGAATGCCTCCCAGAACGGGTATACCATCATCAATTCGCCCCAGGTGCAGCCTTCACATCCGCAGCCGCGACCGCTTGCCCTGCCGCGACCGCCTGCCCCACCGCGGCCGCCTCCAGCAGCCCTGCCCGGTACGCCCGCGTATACCTCAAACAATGCTTATCCTTGCCCAGCAGCAGGTCCGCCGCCAGCATCGCCGCCTGCAGCTCGCGGTCGTTTGGATCGACGATCGCCGTATCCATGCCCGCCTGCACCGCCAGCACCAGGAACGTGCGGTTGATCAGCGCCCGCACCGGCAGCCCGAACGACACATTGCTCAGCCCGGTCGAGATGTGCACCTGCGGGAACTCCGCCCGGATCGCCCGCATCGTATCCAGGATGATCCCGCCCGCCTGCGTATTGGTCGCAATCGTCATCACCAGCGGGTCAACGTACACCTTCTCATCCGGCACGCCTGCCTGGCGCGTCTCCCCCAACACCTTGCGGATCACCTCTAGCCGCCCTTCCGCCGTCGCCGGTATGCCCTTATCGTCCATGCACAGCGCGATCACCTCGCAGCCGTGCTCCGCCACAATCGGCAGGATCCCCTCCAAACGCAGCGGCTCGCCGCTGATCGAATTGATCATCGGCGTCTTCTTGACATACGGCAGCGCCGTTTTGAGCGCCGCCGGGTTGGCGCTGTCCAGGCACAGCGTCGTCTCCACCGCCGCCTGTATCGTCTCGACCAACCAGATCAGATCCTCTGGCTCGCGCTGTGGGTGCGTGCCGGCATTCACGTCCAGCCATGCCGCACCGGCATCCGCCTGCTTCTTTGCCAGTTCCGCAATAAAAGCCCCATCCCGCTCCGCAATCGCCCGTCCAACCCGCTTGCGCGTCCCATTGATCTTTTCCCCGATGATTTTCATCTTTGCTTCCAACTCCTTTAAGAATTAATTCGGGGTCGCTCCGGGCAGCCTCTCCGCCCAAAACAACCCCAAAACACTGCTTTCATCCGGCTTGCGGTGGCTGGTTGGCAAATGCCAGGTAAGACACCGTCTCTCCCGGCGGAACCACCACGAATTCATCGTCCCACGGCCCAAACAGCATCTTCTCCACTAGCGCTGCCGACCCCTCGATCTCCTCATACCGCAGCCCAAACTTCTCTGCGATTTCCCTCGCATACGTCTGGTAGCGCTCAATTTCGTATTGGCCCGTGTTGATAAACGCCA
>JBGSTO010000322.1:0-1656 GCA_041736465.1 Anaerolineales bacterium
CTCACTTTCCAATATCTTCAGGACTTCATCCGCCCGGTAGACGCGGTTGCGCCGCCCGCCGGTGATCTCGCGCAGCAGGCCGGCTTGAACCAATTGATCGATCAGGCGCTGAGCGCCAGGGAAATTGATCTCCAGCGCGGCTTCCACCTGGCGAGTGGTGAGCACCGGCTGGGCAAATAGTAAATCGACCACTCGCAGCAGCCTGGCTGGGGCGCGCCGGGTTTGGAACCGCGCCTGGTATCCGGCGCGCAGTGCTTGTAAACGGTCAATCCGGTTCACTGCATCCAGGGATTGCTGCTTAACCCCTTCCAGGAAATAGAGCAGCCATTCTTCCCAGGCCGCCCGCTGGCTAACCGCCAGGAGCAGATCATAATAGTCGCGGCGGTTGCTCTCGAAATAGGCGCTCAGGTAGAGCAGCGGCTGCGGTAGGAGCTGCCAGGCCGAAAGGAGCAAAGCCACCAGCAGCCGGCCGATACGCCCGTTACCATCCAGAAATGGGTGGATAGCCTCGAACTGGTAATGGATCAATCCCAGGCGCAGCAGCGGCGGCAGGTCAGAGGGTGCGTGGATGAAACTCTCCAAAGCGCTGAGAGCCGCCAACATATCTTCCACGGGTGGGGGCACATAAGGTGCGGTTTCAAGTGTGCTGCCGGCGGGCCCAATCCAATTCTGGCTGCGGCGGAACTCCCCCGGAGTCCAGACATCGCCGCGCACGCCCTCCATCAGCCTGGCGTGTATTTCCCGGATCAGGCGCTGGCTGATCGGCAGCGTATGGATGCGCTCCAGGCCGTATTCCAGGGCGCGTACATAGTTATGCACTTCGCGCACATCTGAACCTGTCTCAAGGAATGAAAGCTGGGTGGCTTCATAAGCCAACAAATCATCCAGTGATGCACGCGTGCCTTCGATGCGTGAAGACAGCACGGCTTCTCGGCGCACCAGGGGCCGGATGAGCAGGTGGGGGTTGGCAAGCGTGCCACCTAAGCCTTTCAATTCGCCTAAAGCCCGATCAGCGTCGGAAAGTACGGCTACCAGGGATGGAGAAAAGGTTAGCGCCGGCGGCAGCACTGCCGGCAGAAATGCCCAATAGCCCTGCGGTAAGCGGATCACTTTACCTGAAGTGGAAGCCTGGAATTTGGTTGGGTCCATACTCGGGTTCCTTATGTTCAGAAATGATAATAAGCCACATCCATACTATCATTTTGTGCGCAAATTGTAAATAACGACATCGCCATCCGGCGAAACCAGGTCAAACAGCATCGCCAGTAGCCACGGCAAAATTTTCCGGGCTATATCCACTTGTGCGTGCAGACATTTGTGCTAATATAAAGCTATCAGCAGAAAGGATGCCTCCCGTTGCCACCTCCCACCGCCCCGGTGCTCAGCCTGGCATCGCCAACCCCATCGATTCGCCTGTTGTGATCCCCGCCTTTACCCCCTCCCCCGCCTCGCCTGCCGATCCCGCCCCCCACAGTCGTTCCTCGTCGTTTTCGTCGTTCCTCTTTTTACCCACTAAACACGCTTGCGCCGCCCGCTGGCCTGACCCAGGCTGCCTCCGGGCCAGCGCCAGCATAGGGTACAAGGTTCCGTATACCACGCCTGCAGACAGGCAGGCATCTGTTTAACAGCAGGTCAATCAACGTCATCCTCGGCGAA
>JBGSTO010000323.1:0-2799 GCA_041736465.1 Anaerolineales bacterium
AGAGGAAAGTCCGCACTCCCCAGGGCGCGGCGCCGGGTAACACCCGGGGTGGGGGTCTGAGCTTCTCAGACTACCTGCCGGATCGGGCCACAGAGACATACCGCGAGGCACGCCTCGTAAGGGTGAAAAGGTGGTGTAAGAGACCACCGGCGCAGGCAGCAATGCCTGCGGCCAGGTAACCCCCGCCGGGAGCAAGGCCAAACAGGGGCGATTCCTGCTTGCAGGAGGGGCGCAGCCCACGCCCTGCCCAGGCGATGAGCCTGGGCGCAGTTCCGGGTAGGCCGCTCGAGGCGCGCCGAGAGGTGCGTCCCAGATAGATGGTCGCCAGGCGGAGCGTATGCTCCGCCCACAGAATGCGGCTTATAGGCCAGCCTGGGGTTTGTAAAGAAGACCCTAAGAGAGACCCTAAGGGTTTTGAAAACCCTTAGGGTCTGGGTGGGTGCCAGGAGTGACCGATATACCATGACCAGCCCCCCGGCCTTACTCCATGATGTCTATTACCACATTTACAATCGCGGTGTCAATCGCGAAAACATCTTCTTCGAAGAACGCAAAACCGGTTACTTCTTGAAGCTGTACGCCAAACACGTTGAACCGGTGGCGGAGACCTTTGCTTATTGCCTGTTGCGCAATCACTTTCACCTCCTGGTCAGGATCAAACCAGAGCAAACCCTAAGGGTTTCGGAAACCCATAGGGTTTTAAACCCCTCCACCCAATTCTCGAACTTCTTCAATGCCTATGCCAAGGCGATCAACAAGGCTTATGGGCGTACCGGAAGCCTCTTCCAGCATCCGTTTGGGCGCGTGCCGGTGCTGCGTGCAGCACAGTTCTACCGCGTGATCATCTATATTCACCAGAATCCCCAGAAGCACAGGTTCGTAGAAGATTTTCGTGAATGGAGCTACTCGTCCTATGGTACGCTGCTATCGGATCAACCGACTCGCCTGCAACGCGAGCAGGTGATAGCCTGGTTCGGCGCCCGCGGAGCGTATGAATCATTGCACCGGGATTGGGTTTCAGAAGCCGAAAGCGTTCATTTCGCCGAGGATGACGTTGATTGACCTGCTGTTAAACGGATGCCTGCCTGTCTGCAGGCGTGGTTCTCGGAACCTTGTACCCTATGCCGGCGCTGGCCCGGAGGCAACCTGGGTCAGGCCGTCGGGCGGCGCAAGCGTGTTTAGCGGGGAAAAAGAGGAACGAATAAAACGACGAGGAACGACTGTGGGGGGAGGGGGGTGAAGGCGGGGATCACAACAGGCGAATCGATGGCGTTGGCGATGCCAGGCTGAGCACCGGGGCGGTGGGAGGTGGCAACGGGAGGCATCCTTTCTGCTGATAGCTTTATATTAGCACAAATGTTCTGCGTACACAAGTGGATATAGCCCGGAAAATTTTGCCCTGGCTGCTGGCGTGGCTACTGGCGATGCTGTTTTACCTGGTTTCGCCGGATGGCGATATCGTTATTTACAATTTGTGCACAAAATGATAGTATGGATGTGGCTTATTATCATTTCTGAGTATAAGCTGGTCGCACGGAGTGGGCCACGCAAAATGATCTGATAGGAGATTGCCACGACCAGCACAGTACGCTGGTCTCGCAATGACAGCTCGGATCAAAAAGGAACCCGAGTATGGACCCAACGAAATTCCAGGCGTCCACTTCAGGGAAAGTGATCCGCCTACCGCAGGGCTATTGGGCATTTCTGCCGGCAGTGCTGCCGCCGGCGCTAACCTATTCTCCGTCCCTGGTAGCCGCGCTTTCCGACGCTGATCGAGCTTTAGGTGAATTGAAAGGTTTAGGTGGCACGCTTGCCAACCCCCACCTGCTCATCCGGCCCCTGGCGCGCCGAGAAGCCGTGCTGTCTTCACGCATCGAAGGCACGCGCGCTTCGCTGGATGATCTGCTGGCCTATGAGGCTACACAATTATCTTTCCTAGAGCCAGGTTCGGACGTGCGCGAAGTGCATAACTACGTGCGCGCCCTGGAATACGGCCTGGAGCGCATCCATACGCTGCCGATCAGCCAGCGCCTGATCCGGGAAATACAGGCCAGGTTGATGAAGGGCGTGGCAGGTAAAGAACACCTGAGCAGTGATGTCTGGACTCCGGGGGAGTTCCGTCGCAGCCAGAACTGGATCGGGCCTGCCGGCAGCACCCTCGAAACTGCGCCTTATGTTCCCCCACCTGTAGACGATATGTTGGCGGCGCTCAGCGCCTTGGAGATTTTCATCCACGCACCGTCTGATCTGCCGCCGCTTATCCGCCTGGGGTTAATCCATTACCAGTTTGAAGCCATCCACCCCTTTTTGGACGGCAATGGTCGGGTTGGCCGCCTGCTAGTGGCATTGCTACTCTCGGCCTGGCAGCTCTTGCCGCAGCCGCTGCTTTACGTGAGCGCCTATTTTGAAAGCAACCGCCGCGAGTATTATGAACTGCTCCTGGCAGTCAGCCAGCGGGCGGCCTGGGAAGAATGGCTGCTCTATTTTCTGGAAGGGGTGAAGCAGCAATCACTGGATGCAGTGAACCGGATTGACCTTTTACAGGCGCTGCGCGTCCAATACCAGGCGCGGTTCCAAACCCGGCGCGCCCCAGCCAGGCTGCTGCGAGTGGTCGATTTACTATTTGCCCAGCCAGTGCTCACCACTCGCCAGGTGGAGGCCGCGCTGGAGATCAATTTCCCTGGCGCTCAGCGCCTGATCGATCAATTGGTTCAAGCCGGCCTGCTGCGCGAGATCACCGGCGGGCGGCGCAACCGCGTCTACCGGGCGGATGAAGTCCTGAAGATATTGGAAAGTGAG
>JBGSTO010000331.1:0-2458 GCA_041736465.1 Anaerolineales bacterium
CCGCACCTTCACCCACCGCGCCCGCACCCACCAGCCCTGCCGCCACGCCCACCAGCGTCCCGGTGCCGGCAAACGCCATTCTTGTATTCGAAAGCGACCGGGAAGGGAACTCCGAGCTTTACCGCCTGAACCTGGCCGACCAGAGCCTGACCCGGTTGACGGTGGATGCCGCCGCAGATACCCAGCCCGCCTGGTCTCCGGACGGCAGCCGCATTGCATTCACCAGCAACCGCGACGGCAATTATGAAATCTACGTCATGAACGCCGACGGCACCGCCGTGGTCAACATTACCAACAACACTGCCGATGATACCGATCCCACCTGGTCGCCAGAAGGCGCACGGATTGCTTTCACTTCCAACCGGGACGGCAACAACGAAATTTATGTCGCCAACGCCGACGGGAGTGGGCCTACCAACCTGAGCAACAATCCGGCAGAAGACACGCAGCCAGCCTGGTTCTTACAATCTACCCTGCTGGTGCTGTCCGAAGAACGCATCGCATTCACCTCGAACCGCGATGGCAACCCGGAGATCTACATCATGCTTCCGGACGGCAGCGAGCAAACCAACCTGACCAGGCATCCGGCGAACGATCATTCCCCGGCGGGGCATCCCAATGCCAACCAGATTGCCTTCGTCACCGACCGCGATGGCAGCAGCGCAGGGGGCCAAGAAGTGTACGTGATGAACACCGACGGTACCTCTCCCACCAACCTGAGCGCCAACCCGGCAGAAGATACCCATCCCGCCTGGCTGCCAACCGGCGATTGGCTGGCGTTCGTATCCAGCCGGGACGGCAACATGGAGATTTACGTACTCCGGCGGGATGGTACTGCGCTGTCAAATCTCACCCTTCATCCGGCAGGAGACTTTAACCCGGTGTTGTACGCGCGGTAAAGGCAAAAGATTAACACCAAGGACTCGAAGGAGGCCCAAAGATCACAAAGTTTAAAATCCTTTGTGATCTTTGGGTTGGTCTTTGTGTTCTTCGTGTTTCAATTATTTAATCTCATCAAGGTTGGCTTGCACCCCGGCGATATCGGGATGCTCCGGCGGCAGGAATTTCTCGTAGATCGCCAGCGCCCGCTCGAAGGCCGCCCGCGCCCCCTCCAAATCGCCCAGATCGAGCAGCACGCCGCCCAGGCGGTTGGCGTCCTTCGCCACTGCGGGGTGCTCCAGCCCAAAGACAAGCTCATTGATCTCCAAAGCCCGGGAGATGGCGGTGCGCGCATCATCCAGGCTGCCCAGCTTATGGAAGATGCTGCCGATATTGGCAATATCCACAGCCGTGGTCGGGTGCTCCTGACCGAAGACCTGCTCGTCGATCTCCAGGGCACGCTCGTAGGCATCCAGCGCGCCGAGCAGATCGCCCTGGGCGCTCAGCACCGACCCGATGTTGTTTATGTCGAGAGCGACTGCGGGGTGCGCTGGGCCGTGCAAGGCTTCATCGATCTTCAGCGCCCGCTGGTATGCTGCCAGGGCGCCGTCCAGATCCCCCAGATCCTGCTTTGCACCCGCCAGGTTGTTGAGCATGCTGGGGATTGCGGCCCGATTCTCTTCCGGGCTGCTTTCGAGGATCGCCAGGGCGCGCTCGAACTGCGCCATTGCCCCCTGCAGATCGCCCAGATCGTGCAGCACGGTGCCAAGATTGTTGGCGGCTTTTGCAATGCGCACCTGCTGCCGGTGAGCAAGCATGGCGGAGTCCTGCCCCACGGTGTGCTCAGCGATGCGCAGAGCAGTCTGGTAGGCCTGGGCCGCGCCGGCGTAATCCGCCAGGTCGTGCAGGTGGAAGCCCAGGTTGTTCCACAGCGTTCCGGCACTCGCCATCCTGGCGGCTTCTGCCCACTGCGCGGCGACCTGCACGTGCGGGCGCAGCTCGGCGAATTTCGCCGGCAGCCCGGACTGGTTGGCCTGGAAGCTCTCCTGCGCCAGCACCCCCGCGCAGCGCGCCAGCGCCGTGTGCTCCTTCTCCAGAGAACGGGCGAACTCGCCCAACAGGATGTGAATTTTCGGCCCACCCTGCGCCTGTTCCAAAAGCCCCAGAGCATACAGGCGCGTCAAGGCGCGTGCCAGGTGAGAGGCTTTGACGGCAGTCTCATCTTCTTGCGCCATCTGCCCCAACAGTTCCTGGGGAACCGGCGTGTTGATGGCGCACCAGCCGGCTGCCAGGAACATGCGCCGCGCCAGTGCGTTCGCCTCCCCCTCCAGGCGCTGCCAGAGCAGGTCGTAGTTTGCCAGCAGGCTGGCGGCGGGGCCGGTAGCGGTGTGCTCGGTCCAGTCCACCAGCGACTCATGCGTCAGCGCACCCGCCTGCAGCTCAGCCAGGTATGCGGCCGCGCTGATCGTCTGCACCTCGTGCAGATAGCTCCCCGCCAGGAACAGCGCCAGCGGCAGGTCGCCGAGCTGTTTGCACAGCGGATCGAGGGCAGCCTCGGCTTCAGCCTGCAGGCGCGGCG
>JBGSTO010000365.1:0-6444 GCA_041736465.1 Anaerolineales bacterium
AGCGCTGCATCCTGGTCAAGGATGAGCGCGGCCTGATGACCGCCGACCCTAAAAAGGACCCTGCGGCGAGCTTCATCCCGGAGATCGAGGTCAGCGCCTTACTGGCTATGGAATTGAACGATCTGCCGGTTGAACGCAGCATGGTGCAGGCGTTGCAAAACGCCCGCAGCGTGCGGGAAGTCTTATTGGTGAATGGTCAGCAGCCGGGCGATCTCACCCGTGCGCTGCGCGGTGAGAATCCGGGAACGCGCATTTTCAAGCAGGCGCCCGCCGGAGAAGATTGATCAGATCGATGCTCAGCGGATCAGTCGTCTTCTTCGTCTTCACCCTCTTCGTCTTCATGCCCATGCTCTTCGGGCCGCTCGTTGTACTTCTCGGTCCCTTCGCCTGCCGGCAGGTACACGATCTCTGCGCCCAGGGCAGCAGCCAGGGTTTCCAGCTCACCCCGGCGAACGTGCGGACGGTACAGCTGCAAATCCGCGCCTTCTACCGCCACGACTGCAAAGCGCGGCCTTTTGCTGCCCTTCTTAGCATTACGCCGTTCGCGAACGAAAATTTTCGCCATGTTTATCTCCTTGATTCGTGTCTCACATCATAGCGCATACACAGAGGTTTGTCAAAATGAGAATTTATATCGGACTGGATGACACAGATAACCACGAGTCGCGCGGCACCGGGCGCCTGGCGCGCAGCATTGCCGCCGAGCTGGACAGCAAGGTTCAACTGCTGGGCATAACCCGCCACCAGCTGCTGGTCGATCCGCGCGTCCCGTACACAGCCCGCAACAGCTGCGCCTGCTTGTTGGTGGAGGCCGGCGAGCAGGTTAGTATCAGCGGCCTCTTCGAGCAGGTACGGGCGTTGATGATGGCTGATTTCCAGCCCGGCAGCGACCCGGGGCTATGCGTCTGCCGGGAACCTGGTAGCGAGATCAGTGCATTTGGCAGACGTACCCAAAGCGAGCTGGTCACCCAGGAAGAAGCACGGCGCCTGGCATCCGAGAACGGCATCCTGCTGGAGGGGTTAGGCGGCACCCAGGATGGGGTGATCGGCGCCCTGGCGGCGGTCGGCCTGGCTGCCGGTGGCGAAGACGGGCGCTACATTCTGGTGGGCAGCGCCCGCGAGTTGAGCGGACTGCAGCCGGTTGAGGCGCTGCTGCAATCCGGCATTACACAGGTCTGCACCTCGGATGGCGCTCCGGTAGTCGACGGGCTGGTGATGGCAGGAAAACTGCGCCCCGCCCGGCGCCGCGCTGAACCGGTGCTGTTCGTTGACCGGCAGGAAGATTACTGGCAGCCGTTGAAGCTGGATTAAGCTCCCGCAATGGCGCAGCAGGCGATCCGCCTGGAAGAAGTCGCTTTCTCTTACCCGCAGGACGGGCACGGCCTGCCGCCTTTTTCTCTCAATGTAGCTGAGGGTGAGGGTGTGCTGCTCAGCGGTCCTTCCGGCTGTGGTAAGAGCACGTTGGCGCGCCTGGCATGCGGCTTGATCCCGCACCTGTATCATGGCAAACTGAAGGGTCGCGCCTGGCTGAACGATCTGCCCACTGCAGAAACCCCTTTGTGGAAACTATCTGAACAGGCCGGGCTGGTATTCCAAAATCCGGCTGCACAAATCCTGACTTCCAGCGTTGACGAGGAGATCCTCTTCGGGTTGGAGAACCTGGGCATCTCGCGCCAGGAGATGGCGCTGCGCCTGGAAGAAACCTTGCTGCGTTTCGAGCTGCTCGAGATGCGCAGCCGCGCCCCGCAGACGCTGTCCGGGGGCGAGCAGCAAAAATTGGCGCTGGCGTGTATGCTGGCGCGCCGCACGCCAATATTGGTGCTGGACGAGCCGCTCTCGATGCTGGACAGCACCTTCGCCCACCAGTTTACCGGTTACCTGAGCGACCTGCTGAACAGCGGTCACACACTGCTGGTTTGCGAACACCGCACCGTATTCCTGCGCCATATCGCCGAACTGCGCAGCGTTCCTTTGCAGTCACCCCACCCGGCGCCGGAAGAAGGCCTCGAAGCGGGTATCGTGCCGGGCGGGCATGTACGGCGCCAATTTACGCTCCAGGTGGATGGGCTGTCGGTCGAGCGCGGCGGGCGCACTGTACTGCAGGATGTGAACTTTTCCTTGCCCGGCGGGCAGTGGGTAGCGCTGATCGGACGCAACGGCTCCGGGAAGACCACGCTGCTGCGCACCCTGGCAGGGCTGCAGCCCTTCACGGGTAACGTCCAGGTGCAAACTCCGTCCGGCCCTGAGTCGCCCTCGCTGAGCATGGTCTTTCAAAACCCCGATCTGCAGCTGTTCAACCCTACGGTGCGAGAAGAAATCCTTTACCGCATATCTGACCCAGACCTGCAGTGGTATGGCTGGTTGGTGCAGGCTTTAGGTCTACTGCACTACGAGAGCACCCCGCCGCTGCTGCTGAGCGAGGGGGAGAAGCGCCGCACAGCGCTGGCAACCGCGCTGATGCGCCGCGCCCAACATGGCATCCTGCTGGACGAGCCATCCCTGGGACAGGATGACCGGCACAAAAGCATCCTGGCGCGTACGCTGCGCTGTTTGGCACAGGCTGGCTACCTGGTAGTGACGGCAACCCACGACCTTGAGCTGGCTGCCCACGCCGACAGTATGCTGCTGCTCACCCCGCAGGGCATCCTGGCGCACGGGCCGACCGGGCAAATTCTGAGGCAAACCGGCCTGTGGCAGCAGTTGGGCCTGTGGCTGCCCGAATGGGTGCAAGGAACGCCATGAGAGCAAAGCGCGGCTCCGGCAACAGGCGCAGCGCGTTCCGGCAGGTGTTGGTGAATGACTCGCCGCTGCGCCTGGTGGACCCGCGCACAAAATTGGCGCTGAGCCTGTTCGCTTCCCTGGCGGTCATGCTGCCTTTGAGAAATCTGGCAATCTTCATCGGTATCTACCTGTTATTCGTAACCTGGGCGCGCTTGCTGCCGGAAGTGCTGCGCCAGGTCTGGCGCATCCGCTGGATTCTGCTGGTGCTGTTCATCCTGGACACCTGGTTGATCAATCTGGAGCTGGCGGTCACGGTGACCCTGCGCCTGGCGCTTCTGACGGGCGTATTTGCCATGTTCTTTGCCACCACCACCTCGCGCGAGCTGGGGCTGGCGCTGGAAGCCTTGCGCCTGCCCTACCGCTACGCCTTCAGCCTCAGCCTGGCGATGAGCAGCCTGGGACTATTGGAAGAGGAGCTGCGCGCCATTTACGAGGCGCAGGCTGCACGCGGCGTGCTGCCCAGCCGGTTGGGCTGGCGCAGGCTGCTCGAACAGCTGCGGGATTTGATCGCACTGACCGTGCCGGCGGTCATGCTGGCGACGCGCCGCGCCTGGGCAGTCACCGAGGCGGCATACGCCCGCGGCTTTGATTCGCCCCACCGCCTGCCTTACCACGTGCTGCACTTCAGATGGATGGATTGGTCGCTGATGGCGAGCAGCCTGGCGGGTATGATCTTGCTGTTTTTATGGAGGTGACATGAGTCCCAGCAAACGCCTGGCATTGGGAATCTTAATCCTGCTGAGTCTCTCCGGATTCATATTGGGCGCCGAAGCGCTGCGCGCCAGCCTGTGGAAGCCGCCTGAAGGCGCTTCGCTGGCTCCGGGTGATGTTCCGGTCTACCTGAACGGCATCTTCGCCGCCAGCTTCTCGCCTCAGGACCTGGAGGATCAGCGGCAGGCCAGTTTCGTCGACGTCGAAGAAGGCAAGACGCAAGATGGCTGGCCGCTGCGCGATGTGCTCATGCGCCTTCTGCCGGAAGAAGCCCTGCTCTCCGGCTCGACCGTCCGGGTGAGCAGTTCCAGCCGGGGTAAAAGCGTGGATCTGAGCTGGGAGCAGGTCGAGCGCACCGAAAACATGGTGCTGTTTGATCTCTCTGGGCGAGGCACGCTTAAGCTGGTTTCCCTGCTTGAACAGTTGGATATTCGCGACGAATGGATACAGGATGTGGATCGCATCGAGGTGATCATGCCATGAAAGAACGCTATTTTTCTACTTTTCAACTGATCTTGCTGGCGCTTTTCTCCGCACTGGTGGTGGTCGCTAAGATCGGCCTGCGCATGCCGCTGCAGATGTCCGGTCACTCCGGCATCTTCTGGATGGCAATCATCGTAATCGCTGCCCGGGTGGTGCCCAAACCCGGCGCAGCCAGCCTGGTGGGTCTGACTTCCGGCTTGCTGGCGAGCTTCCTGGGACTGGGCGACTTCGGCGCGCTGAACACACTGCTGTCTTACACTGCGGTAGGCGTCGGCGCTGACCTGGCGATGCGCCTGATGCCAGACCTGGAGAACCCGGCCTACGCGGCGGTAATCGGCGCGATTGGACACCTGGGAAAGTTCCTGGTGAAGTGGGCATTGGGGACGCTGACCGGCGCTCCGCTGGGCTTCATCGCCCTGGGGCTGGCGCGCGCCGTAGTTGGCTACATCGTTTTTGGCGCCCTGGGCGGCATCCTGGGTGCGCTGACCCTGATCGCGCTGCGCCGGGCGGGTTTCTTCGCCTATCTGCTGGAGAAAAAATAGCCTTGGGGAATAAACAGCCGCATCCAGAAGAAAAAATCTGGATGCGGCTTGCTGCTCAGCAATTACCAGTATTCAGTTGTCCAAATGCTTTCTAACAATAAGAGCTTACTAACTACTTTATTTTGACGCCCAGTACCGGGATCTTCCCAGGAGCCAGCTTTGCGCGAATGCGCACGTCAACGCCAGCCGGTATCGAAGCCGAGTCAATCGTCATGCTTGGCAGGGGACCAGCTTCCAGGGATGTGACTTTAATCGTGTAAACGCCGGCGGGCAGGTAAGTGGTGAAGCGGTCTTTGTAGTTCAACGGGATATCTGCCAGGAATTCGCCATCTTTGTAGACAGAGGCGATAACGGGCAGCTCACGTGACAAACCCAGACGCTTACCGTCAATGCCGTGGTACACGCTGATCTTGAACGTGTCACCAGAGTTCGCCTGCGCCGGCTGAATGCCCAGACCGGCAAAAGCCACTGCCATCAATACAACTGCCAAAACGATACGAGAAATGAGCTTGTTCATTGTTTACATCCTTTTCATCGATAAGATTGGTGTACCGTCAAACTAAGAATATTATACATTATGTACAGATATTGTCAATATATTTTCCTTAGAGTTTGATTAATGTGTACAGAATATATACATATTTTAACGATCACCGCCCGGTTTGGGAATGGCTGCGCACCTGAGTGCCTGTGTTCCGACTCAGAGTCCATGTATAATATTTTCTCGATTACCATGCACAAGGAATACCTATGCCTGCAATCCTGGAAGTCTCTCAACTGACCAAGTACTACGGCGATTTCGCCGCCGTCAAGAGCGTTTCCTTCGATATACAAGAAGGCGAAATCTTCAGCCTGCTGGGTCCCAACGGCGCCGGCAAAACCACCACCATCTCCATGCTATCCACGCTCTACACCCCCACCAGCGGGGATGCACGCGTGGGCGGCTTCTCGATCCGCAAGGAACCCATGGCGGTGCGCGGCATCATCGGCGTGGTGCCCCAGGAGTTGGCGCTGTATGAAGACCTGTCAGCGCGCGAGAATCTGTCCTTTTGGGGGCAGATGTACAGCCTGTCTGGCAAGGCGCTCAAAGAACGCATCGAGCAGGTGCTCAAGCAAATCGGGCTGAGCGAACGCGCCAACCAGCGCATCAGCGCCTATTCGGGCGGCATGAAGCGCCGGGTGAACATCGGCGTGGGCCTGCTGCACCGTCCACGGCTGCTGTTCATGGACGAGCCGACCGTCGGCATCGATCCGCAGTCGCGCCGCGCCATCCTGGACACGGTCAAGGACCTCAACCAGCAGGGCATGACCGTGCTCTACACTACCCACTACATGGAAGAAGCCCAGGAGCTCTCCGACCGGGTAGGCATCATCGACCACGGCGAGATGATCGCCCTGGGCACGCAGCAGGAGCTGACCCGCCAGGTGGGGCAGACCGACACGCTGGTGCTGCACCTGGGTGAAAACGACGATGCCAACGCACTGGCGGAGCTGATACGCGGCCTGCCCGATGTTCGCAAGGCGGACGTCAGCGACCACACGGTGACGATCATTACCCCCTCCGCAGAAGATTTGCTCTCGGCGGTGGTCAGCCGGGCGAATGAGACCGGTATCAAAATCCGCTCCCTGGATATCCAGGAACCCAACCTGGAAGCCGTCTTCCTGCACCTGACCGGCCGCGCTTTGCGCGACTGAGCCAGGTCTGCACCAGTCATCGACCCACGCAGGCTGCCATCAGGCAACAAACGCGATGAAGAAAATTTTATTGATCGGACTCAAAGACCTCACCCTGGCTTTTCGCGATCGAGCGGCGCTGATGCTGATGCTGCTGGCGCCCTTCCTGCTCACCGTGGGCCTGGGCTTCGTCACCGGCAGGCTCTCCGGCGGCTCGGGTTCGTCCGGCTTGAGCGATATCCCGGTGGTGCTG
>JBGSTO010000719.1:0-2945 GCA_041736465.1 Anaerolineales bacterium
CTGCCCATGACGCAGCCCAGATCCTGCGAGAAATCCTGCAGCAGCGCGGCCGCGCCAACGTCATCCTGGCAACCGGCAACTCGCAGCTCACCTTCCTGGAAGCGCTGCGCGCCGCACCGGACATCGATTGGAGCCAGGTGCAGGTCTTTCACATGGATGAATACCTGAACCTGGATCCCGAACACCCCGCCAGCTTTCCCCGCTTCCTGCACCGTCACTTTCTTGATCACCTGCAGACGCCCGTGAAAGCCTTCTACCCGGTGCCCGGAAAACACCCCCGCCCCGAACGCGCCTGCAGCGTCTACGAGGCGCTGCTGCGCGCCAATCCCGCCGACCTGTGCGCCCTGGGTTACGGGGAAAACGGTCACCTGGCCTTCAACGATCCCCCTTACGCCGATTTCGACGATCCGGTTTGGGTCAAGATCGTGCAGCTCGACCAGGCCTCCCGCCGCCAACAGGTGGGAGAAGGGCACTTCCCCAACCTGGAAGCCGTACCCACGCACGCCATCACCCTGACCATCCCCGCCCTGCTGGCAGCCCGCAGGGTGCTCGCCATCGTACCCGAAGCGCGCAAAGCCCCGGCGGTTCAGCGCGCCCTGTTTGGCCCGGTGGATGTCTCTTGCCCCGGCAGCATCCTGCAGCGCACGCCCCACGCCCACCTGTACCTGGATAGCGACTCGGCAGCCCTGGCATTCCCACCCACTGCCGGCGCCGGGGCGGGTAGATGACACCCACCCACGCCAGGTTATTCCTGCCGCTGGAGCTGGTCTTCAACCCGCACTGGTGGCAGCGTACAGCCGGAATTTCTTTCGACGAATCCTTCTACCTGGATATCGAAACCCGCCGGCAGGCAGACGTCACCATGCGCCGCGTGCTGCACCAGCGCTTCGGCGACATTGGCCTGGGAGAAGCCGATCCGCAGCCGCGGCCCGTGATCGGTTCGCAGCACGTCGCAGGCGGTTTCGTCATCCCCGCCTTGCTGGGCGCAAAGATCCTGTTCGCTCCCGACGCCGCTCCCCAGCCTTATCCGCTGAAGCTCACCCCGGAACAGGTGGAAGCCTTTGAAATTCCCGATTTTCGCAGCACCTGGCCCATGAACCGCCTGATCGAGCAGATGGATGCCCTGGAAGCGCAGTACTGCAGCCGGGATAACGGTCGCCAGCGCAGCCACTGCCTGGTGGGCGATCTCAACACCGATGGGCTGCTCAACGCCGCCTACCACCTCTACGGGCAGGATTTATTTACCGATATGTTCCTGCAGCCGCAGCGCGCCAACCGCCTGCTGGAGCAGATCGCCGCTTTGATCATCGAAATCGCCTCCTACGTGCGCTCGCGCACCGGAAGCTGCTCGGTCTCCGTCAACCGTATGGTCGCGCAGGTAGACGAATGCCTGTTCCTGCATGCTAACTGCTCGGTGCCGATGATTTCGCCGCACCTCTACCGCCAGATGCACCTGCCGCTGGAAAAGCGCATGGCACAAGCGCTGCAGCCCTATGGCATCCACCACTGCGGCAGCAACTTGGAAAAGTATGCCGCCGCCTACGCCGAGCTTCAGCCCCAATTCGTCGATGTGGGCTGGGGATCAGACGTGGCTGCCTGCCGCCATTCCCTGCCGGAAGCATTCTTCAACCTGCGCCTCAGCCCGCTCCGCGCGCTCACCTGCACCCCGCAGGAGATTGCCGCAGATACCGAAAGCCTGCTGCTCTCCGCCGGTCCGCTGGAGCAGGCGGGCGTATGCTGCATCAACATGGATTACGGCACCCCCGACGAAAACATCTTCGCCATGGCGCAGGTCATTCAGAAATACCGGCAGTTTGGGGCGTAGGGAGGAGGCCGTCCACGAATGCAGCACGAATACACGAATAATACCTTCCTCCCACGGCTGCTGCCCACACTCCCGAGTAGGGGTAAAGCATTTGCCACAGCCCCTGCCTCAGGAACACATCCTGCTCCAGGCAAATGCTTTACCCGCCCTGGCAGCTCTTCAGGAGCCGCGCTGCCCCCGCGTAGGGGTAAAGCATTTGCCGCAGCCCCAGTCTCAGGAATACCTCCTGCTCCAGGCAAATGCTTTACCCGCCCCGGCAGATCTTCAGCAGCCGCGCTCCGGGCAAAGCATCCGGCTGGATATTCGCTTCATCACAGCACGCGCCTCGTGCCGGATGCTTTGCCCCTACGGCGTGACCTGATCTGGGGCGCTCAATCCCCATACCAGAATTCGTGTATTCGTGCTCGTAATTCGTGGACGGCTGATCCAACCTCCCGGTATTCACCACCCTCGCCCTCCGCGATTTCCCTCCCCCAAAATCCGTTCTGTGGATTTTGGGGGAGGGCAGGGAGGGGGTCGTATTGAATTACCGCCTCTTAGGTCGCAGCTGTGTGCGCGTCTCCCCGCTGGCGCTCGGCACCATGAATTTCGGCGACCCTACCAGCGAAGCCGATTCGATCGCCATCCTGCAGCGGGCGCTCGATGCCGGCATCAACCTGGTGGACACCGCCAATTCTTACAACCAGGGCGAGTCGGAGCGCATCCTGGGGCGCTTCCTGGCATCATCCAGCCTGCGCCAAAAAGTGATCCTGGCGACCAAGGTTTACAACCGCACCGGCGACGGTCCCAATGATGGCGGGCTGAGCCGACTGCATATTCTCAAAGCCTGCGAAGACTCTCTGCGCCGCCTGCAGACCGATACCATCGACCTGTACCAACTGCACCGCCCGCCGCCCGACGGCCTACCCCAGGAGGAGACCCTGCGCGCCCTGGACGACCTGGTGCGTTCCGGCAAGGTGCGCTACATCGGCACATCTACCTTCCCCGCTTGGAAGATTATGGAAGGGCTGGCAGTCAGCCGGGCGCAAGGGCTGGCGGCTTATATCGGCGAGCAGCCGCCCTACAACCTGCTGGATCGCCGCGTCGAGAACGAGCTCATCCCGCTCTGCCTGCAGCACGG
>JBGSTO010000472.1:0-4176 GCA_041736465.1 Anaerolineales bacterium
CGCAGGGCGGCCCCCAGGAGGGAAAAGCCATGCCAGGTGTGGGTGTGTTGCCCTGCAAAATCTCAAAATAGCCGTGTTCGAGGCCGGCAATGCCCGCCACAACGCCCAGCCAGGTCGCCACAGTTTTGGTCGCTTTTCTCATCTTCACTCCCTTGAACGTTTTAACAGAATCCGGGCCACCAGCAGGTGCCAGGTCATCCAAAACGCGCCGCCGGAGGCCATGAACAGCACCTGTAACCCCGGCGAAAGCGCAAAGGTCAGGCAGTAGGCCAGGTCGCAACCGGCCGCTAGCAAACCGACGATGGCTGTGGTGCGGTGGGTGGGCAGCATTTGGCCCGCCAATAAGACTCCTGCCAGGGCGATCAGCAGGTAACTCATGTAGGTCCCCGTGCCGGGGAAGTTTGCCATCGCCCCGTTCATCGCCACAAGCGCCTGCCCGGCGGCCAGCAGGGGAGCGCGCTGCGCATCGGAAGTAGCGGCGGCATATTGCTGGCTGAGCGACATCATCGAAAACGAGATATTGCTGGCAAAACTAACGGCGATGCCCACCAGCCCGCTGGCGAGGGCCATTGCGATCAGGCTTTTGTTCACCGGCCATAGTTGCGCCGCCAAAGCCAGGAAAACGATTCCCACCAGGAAGTAATTCAACAGGTCGAACACGGCCAGGAAGGACAGCCCCACAAACGGGTTGTTCTGCAACAGGTTGAACCACTCCACGGCTGAGCGGGGAATCCCTTCCACCCCGGTGAAGAGCGATACTTCCGCGCCAATATTGCGACGGAAGACAATCGCAGCAACCAGCGCGGCGTTCGCGCCGGTCTGGTAGAGAGATTTCCAAGATGTTTCACAGATTGTGGTGGGTTTCATTTGGCCGGCCTTCGATTGGTGGTAAGATGTCGAAATATCTGGGTAGTGTTTCCCCCCCATTCAATTCAGGACAATCATGGCAAGTGTAAGCAAAAGAGCCGCAACAATCACCCGCATAAACGCCAGGTGCAACACGGGCTTTACCGGGAAAACCTGCGTTTTTTCCAGTGCAGCCCATTTGTGAATGTCAATGCCCAGGCCGGCAATCTCGACGGCCATTTCGAGCATATCCCGGCGGCTGCGATAGCGCACCATACCGACCTGATCCCAATCATCGGCTGAAGCGGGGTGGAGAAAACGCCCCTGAACCTGGCCGAGAAAAACGGGGTGGCCGCCGTGTTTGAGCAGCAGCGGGATAATTGCCCGACTGTAACGGGCATTGGCCGCCATCGGGTCATCGCCAAACGAGCTTCCTTCTGGGTAAAGCGCTTTTTGGCGGAACTTCATCAGGTTGACCATGTAGAATTCACGCCCATCGTCACTTTTTGTCAGATCACGGAATTGCTGGAAAAGGGGGGGCTCGCCCTCCTGCGACTGTTTCCCGCCTCGACGCTTGATCTCGGCCAGCAGGGATTCCACTTCCGCCGGGGTCAGCGGCTTGCCCCTGCCCCCATACCAGAACAAAAAGACGATATACAGAACAGCAAGAATAACCAGAGGCAAGAATTGGGTTGTTGTCATATCATTCGCACAATGACCAGATTGGACGAGACGCGCAGCGGCTCCAACTGGTTGGTGGCGGCGTGCAAGAGTATGTCAACCAACTGAACCAAGGCTATTACAATGCCGGTTATCTTCAAGGCAGCGTTTGTGATTTTCATAGGGAATCCCCTTGTTGGCGGTAGGCGCTCCACAACGACAGTCCCAACATCAATGCCGCCAGCGGCAGGAAGAGTTGGTTGCCAAGCGCACCGGGCGGAGTGTGGGCAAAAATCACCGGTTTCATTGCGCCGACCAGTTCACGCAGCAGCACTTCCAGGATCAGCATCAGCCACATGAACGGAATCAGCGACCGGTAGCGCACCACCACCAGCAGTTGGATAATGGACATCAGCAACTGCGAGCTGCCCCACAGGGCAAAGGCAAAGATGATGCCATCTGCGCCTGTCACCGAGAGATCCATCCCGGCAATGCTGCCTGCACCACCATCTGCAGAGAGCAGGTGGATGAAGCTGCGCACTGTGCTGATCGCCGTATACAGCGCAAAAATATAGAAGGGCAGTTTCCAGCCGCGAAAGGTGTTGTCTATTTTGGCGGGCAGCAAGATTTCAAACACTTGTTTCATCGTAGCTAAACTTCTTGCGCCCAATAATCCCCGCCACCATCCCGCAACGTCGCCCCGAGTTTATCGAAATCCTTGCGCTGAAGGTAGTGATACGCCAGAAGCTGCCCGTCCAAGACGATGCCAAAGACGCCATAAGGACTGGGGGAGTTGTCTTGCAGTGCTTGCGCTGATTGGAAGGTCACGACCTGTGAAGGAATGCCTTTTTCTGCTGCCAATTCCAGGGCAATCGTTGTAGCATCCTCGATGTAGGGGCATTGTGGCGTGCGGATGACCGTCAGTCCTGGGCCAAAACGGGCCTGGCGCGCTTCCCAATCGGCAGGAAAGGTTGGAAGCGGTGCGTTGTCGAAGCGCTGTACCAGCAGGCTAAAAGATGGTGAGGCCTGCGCAATCTCCTCGAAACCGCATTTTAGGAAGATGTCCTTCTTGGCCAGCCACACTCCATCGCTGGAGACCATCGCCACACCATGTTTGCCCTGAGCCCGCGCCTCATCCAGGCAAACCTCAAGCAGGCGAGCGCCATAACCCTTCCCCTTACCTTTCCCCACCACCCATAAACAATGGATGACCAGATAGCCAGGGGCATGAACCGCCCGCCAGGCAAACTCGCCGGGGATGTATTCGATGAAGCCCACGGTGCGCCCGCCGGTCTCGTGAACCATGTGCAATTTCAGACCTTCGGCGAAGCGCGCCGCCAGCCAGGCGCGCTTCTGCTGGTAGCCGGGCGCTTTTCGCTTGCTCATGTAGCAGAAAAAACCGTGCTTGTCTAAATTGTCGGCGTTCACGGTGATGAGTTCGCAAGTCTCGTTCATTTCTTACTCTTCCTCGCGTCATTTCTCACAGTTGAATGCGTCATTGTGCTCCTCTTACTTGACCGTTTGAGTTCTGACTCCTGACTCTCAATTCATTTTCTTCTGGGAGAGAGAGTGTCTGCGCCCAACCACGAATTTTGTCCCAATCGCGAAAGTCCAGCGTGGGGAAGAAGCGCGCAAGCCAACGGGGCAGCCCCAACGCCACGCCGCGTGAGTCAACTCTACCGGCGAACAGCACCTCGGCCACGGGCCTGACAAAGGCGCGCAGTGGGCCGAAGATGGTGTCGCGCGCGGCTGCCAGTGCGGTTTCGTCTTTGGCCAGGCCGCTCAGGCAAACGCTGAAGAATGCCACCGGCGCGCGATTGAGAACCGTCTGATTGTTCTCGACAAAGTCAATGGCCTCAGATAGCCAACGACTCCCGTGGACCGCGCTGCCGATGAGCACAAAGTGATAATCGTCCACTGGCGGATTTTCCACCACTGGGATCACGTCTACCGCGAAACCCCGTTCTCCCAAGACCTTGCCGATCTCGACAGCGACTTCCTGGGTTGATCCCGCATAGGTAGCATAAGTGATCAGAATGCGATGGTTCATTTGTCTGTCTCCAAAGGCAGTAGATAAAAGCACAACCGGCGGCTCAGGCGTTATGCCATAGAGGGTCAGTCCCACCGCAGCCGTCGAAAGGCAGCCGATTTTCAAAAAGTCTCGCCGTGAAAGCTTGGGATGATTTTGTTTGACGTTTGTGTTCATCATGCCTCCTACTGGGATTACCCAGATTCTGCCTGGCATCTCATCCGGCAACAGTCTGTTCCATGTTGTGCGGTTCATGTTTGCTCCTTGCGCAAAAGCATGGTTTTGTCAGCCTAATCATAGCCGCACTGGGCAAAACCGGCTATGACTTTTCATGCAAAAAAAGTGACTGATGGCGCAAAAATCAGGTATCATTACTGCATGTCCTCGCCTGAACCCATCTCTGTCTCGGCCACCGTGCTGGCGCAATTGTTCCTGTACCTCGAGTCGCTCCGGGTGGATATTGACGCGTTTCTGCGTTCGTTGGACATCGAACCGGAGACGGTGCGCTCGCCCGACGCCTACATCCCGGTCGAAACCTACCTGCGCATCCAGGACGAGGCCGCCGGGTACATCAACGACCCGTATCTTGGCCTGCACATGGGCGAATTTGCCCAACCCGGCAGCTGGTCCATCCTCGGCTA
>JBGSTO010000523.1:0-2406 GCA_041736465.1 Anaerolineales bacterium
TTAATCTGCACTGCTTCAAGGAATCGGTGCTACACTAAAACCAGGCTCAAACCATGATCACCCGAAAAGCAGCGAGAATCCTCAGCTACATTTCAGCCGTCTCTGGTTTCCTGGCACTGGTGAAATCCCCGCCGGGGACTCTGGGCGGTATGCTGTGGCTGCCGAAGCTGTGGGCAGGCGCGTGGGCGCCATTTCTGGCGATATTTGGCGGCGTGGGGGCGCTGTTCGGCTGGTTGGCAAAAGACCTCGCAGCGGTGGGGGCTGGATTGTTCGGCGCGGCGGCACTGCTGCGCTACACGCGCCAGGTAACCGCGCAGCAGGATCATTTCGCAGCAGCCTTTGGGAAGCATTGGGAACAGCGCATAGCGTGGTTTTTGAAAGTGCGTTTACCCCCGAGGCGCTACACACTCATCCAACCCGCCTCGCCAGCCGCGAGCGGACGGCGAGACGTGGTCCTGGGTGTTTCGGCAGGAACCAATCACTTGCTCCTTGCCGATGTCTGGGAGCCGCCTGAGAATATCCCGCGAACCGGATTGGCGATCCTCTACTTTCATGGGGGACTGTGGCAGGCATTGGGCAAAGGCTTCCTTACTCAGCCCTTGTTTCGGCGCATGGCAGGTCAGGGACACGTCATCCTGGACGTGGCGTATTCTCTGGCGCCGGAAGCCAGGCTGGAGCGTATGCTGGGGGATGTCAAACAAGCTATCGTATGGATGAAGCAGCATGCCGGGCGGTACGGCGTTGACCCCAATCGAATTGTGCTGATGGGCGTATCCGGAGGGGCGCACCTGGCGCTGCTGGCGGCTTACGCGCCGGGGCATCCGGCTTTACAAGCTGTACATCCTGATACCGATATCTCGGTTCGTGCGGTGATCGGCATTGCTGCCATCAGCGATCTGCGCGCCTACTTCGATGAATATGGCCGGGCAAATCCCCAGCAGCCGGAGTACAGCTCACAAATCTCGGAAGACCTGCGCCCACGCATTTACAGCAAGACCTGGTTGGATAAATTTCTGACGCGCCAGCGCATATTTCCGGCATACCGGCATGCCAATATGCCGGGCGGCGCGCTGCTGCTGGTCGATTTGCTCGGAGGAACGCTGCGTGAAATCCCGGAAGCCTACCGCCTGGGCTCGCCTGTCGTTCATGCCGGCGCGCACTGCCCGCCAACGCTGCTGGTGCACGGCGAAGATGATATTATCGTGGATGTCTCGCACGCGCGGCGGCTGCACCGGGCGCTGCAGGATGCGGGGGCGTTCTCGGTGCTCGTCGAGCTTCCCAAAGCGGTGCATGCTTTCGACCAGTATTTCGGTGTTTCGCGACGAATCGCGCCCGCAGCGCAATCTGTTACCTATGATATAGAGAGATTTCTGGCTTTGATGGTCTGAGGTTATGGTTTTACTGTCCCACACCATCGCCCGGCGTGTGTGATATTCATGCCAACCCTGGATGAATTCTTCGATGGACAGAGCGAGTCCAGAAAGCTGTTCGAGGCTGTTTTCAGAGCTGTGGCTGCTTTCGGCCCTGCAGCGCTGCGGGTGTCGAAGAGCCAGATCGCGTTTCGCCGGCGCAAAGCCTTTGCCTGGGTGTGGATGCCAGGCAGATACCTGCGCGGCAAGACCGCTCCACTGGTGCTGACGCTGTCCTTCCCAAATCGCAGCACCTCGCCGCGCTGGAAAGAGATCGTCGAGCCGTACCCGGGACGTTTCACCCATCACCTGGAGCTGTATTCCAGTGAGGAGGTCGACGCCGAAGTGGTCGACTGGCTGCAACAGGCCTGGGTGAACGCGGCTTAGCCCCTCGACAATCCCTTACATCGCTGCATCAGGCTGAAGTCCGATACGCCCTTGCCGAAATATCCGTAATTAGCCCCAAGTTGTGGGTATAATGCTTGCAGCCTGTGATGCTGCAGGAATCAAATTACCAGAAGATAGTGATTGCAGTTAATGAGAGCGAGTGATTGATTGAGATGGATGACACGGGTGGAGCGACTTCCCAGAGAACAGCTATTGTCATGGGCGCGGGCATCGCCGGGCTGTGGGCTGCCCGCGTGCTGTCAGATCACTTCGAGCGCGTGCTGGTGGTAGAGCGCGACCGCCTGCCCACCAGTTCGGAGCCTCGCCCCGGCGTGCCGCAGTCGCGGCAGTACCATATCCTGCTGCTGCGCGGGCAGCAGCTCTTGAAAGAGCTGTTCCCAGGGCTCGACCGAGAATTGGTGGCAGATGGGGCAGTAGAGTTCGACGTGCTTAGAGACACCAAAGTATTCATGCGCAACCAATGGCTTAGTCAATTTGATTCCGGGCAGCACCTGCTTAGCTGCAGCCGGGTGATGCTGGAAGCAGGCCTGCGCCGGCGGCTGCGCCAGACCCCGCGCGTCGAGTTCGTTGATGACACCGATGTGGCGGG
>JBGSTO010000564.1:0-1826 GCA_041736465.1 Anaerolineales bacterium
GGCGCGCGGACGCATGCTGCGCAACAGGAAGAGCCCGACGGTAAGAACGACGCCGACCAGGATGCCATTGGCGAGCGCCGGCGCCATGAGGAGCGTCGCCAGGAAAGTGGCAAAGCCGATCACCGCATCTGCCCGATTGACCTTCCATGCGTATATCAATGCCTTCACCCGGATGAGCCCGAACACGGCAAACATGATGATCACCGCCAGTACTGCCTGCGGCAAGTGATACAGCAGCGGGGTGAAGAACAGGATCACCAGCATCACACCGAGCGCACTGATAATGGCAAAGAGGCCTGTTTTTGCACCTTCACGCGCGGCCACTGCCGAGCGCGAGAAGGAGCCACTCACCACATAGGCATGGAAGAAGCTACCCACGATGTTGGCGAGTCCCTGGCCGACCAGTTCACGGTTGGTGTTGATGCGCTGGCCGGTCTTGGCACTGATGGCCTTGGAAATGGAGGTGGCTTCTATGAAGCCGAGCAGCGCCATGATCAGAGCTGCCGGCAACAAAGGCAGCACCAGCCCCCAGTCGATTTTCGGCACCTGGAATCCGGGCCGACCTGCAGGAATAGCGCCGACGACTTCGCCCCCCCCGGTGAGTTTCACTTTGCCGTCCTCGACGCTGCTGACGCGCCAGTGTCCCATCCCACGCGGCTCCCCGTCCGGCATGAGGCCAGCGACAACGAAGGCGGCGCTGCCATCGGCGGCGGTTTCCCGTGCCAAATCGACCTGGTGCAGGTAAACCCGCAACTTGAACGCTTGCTGCTCGAGCAGCCTGGCCTTGGCCTTGTGCTGTTCAATCTGGGATTTGATTTCCATCTGTCCCAACAAGCTGGCCTCACCCTGCGCCTCCAGCTTCGAGAGTTCGGCCTGCAGGTCTCGCAGCGCGTTGGCGTTCTGCTTGATCTGTCCCTTGATTCCGCTGAACTGCACAATCTGCGTCTGCAGATTCGGATCCCGCACCGCCTCCACCGGAATATAAGAGGTACGCTCGAAACCGACGAAATAACTGGCCAGCGTCGTGATCACGATGGCGATCAGGATGCCGGGGATGCGCGCGGCCACTTTCTGCAGGCCGAAAACGATGGCGAATGCAGCCAGCCCGAACACAAGCGTGGGCCAGTGCGTACTGCCCATCTGCTGCACGACCCCCCACAAATCCATCAGGAAATATTCGGTCCGTGACATGGGTACATTGATCAGCTTGTTGAGCTGGGAAAACCCGATGACCAGCGCGGCGGCATTGGTGAAGCCTATGATGACTGGATGGGACAGGATATTGACCAGCAGTCCCAACCGAAACAGGCCGAGCGCCAGACGCAGCACGCCCACCATCAGCGCCAACATGACGGACAGCGCGATGAATTGCTCGGTGCCCACGCCGGCAAAGGGAATCAGGGCCGCCGCCGACATCAGGGACAACATGGCAGTCGGCCCGGTGTGCAGCTGCCGCATCGAGCCCCACAGCGACGCCACGATAACGGGCAGGAAGGACGCATACAGGCCGTACACCACCGGCAGGCCGGCGAGCTGCGCATAGGCCATGCTCTGGGGAACCAGGATCAAGGTGACGGTGATCCCCGCCACGAGGTCTGCCCGCAGCGGCTCATGGGGAACCATGCGAGGAACGGGAACAATCTGAACAGAAGCGCCGCCCTGGGCGAAGCCGCGGGCGTCTCGCTCAGGCGAGGCAAAGCGGTTTCCGGTGTCACGGTTGGGTTCTCCTGTCAAAAACGGCAACAGCTTTTGGATCGACAGAACGGGCCATCGGGGCGCCCGGGCCGAGTCGCCTGACTCAGGCCTGGACGGCGTCCTGTCGGCTA
>JBGSTO010000622.1:0-1694 GCA_041736465.1 Anaerolineales bacterium
CATGCTCGCTGCTCACATGGACGAGATCGGCGTGATGGTAACGCATGTCGACGAGAACGGCTTTGCCCGCTTCACCACCATCGGCGGCGTGCGCGCCGCCAATCTGCCCGGCAGCCGGGTGCGCTTTTTGAACGGGCTGCCAGGCGTGATCGGAACTGAAGAGCTTGATAACGCCGGCAAAACGCCTGCCATCCAGCAGATGTTCATCGACCTGGGCGCCTCCAGCCGCCTCGCTTGCCCGGTGAAGGTTGGCGACGTAGCCGCCTTCGACCGCCCTTATGAAGAGCTGGGGGAGCGGCTGGTCGCCAAAGCGATGGATGACCGCATCGGTGTGGCAATCTTGATCGAGACGCTGCGCCACATAAAAAACACCCCACACGCGCTGTACTTCGTCTTCAGCGTACAGGAAGAAGTGGGCGTGCGGGGCGCCACCACGGCGGCCTTCGGCGTCGAGCCGCAGATCGGCCTGGCAGTGGACGTGACCCGGGTGGGCGATACCCCCAGGGGCGTCAAGATGGAGGTCGCCCTGGGCAAGGGTCCGGCGATCAAGGTACGCGACGGCGGTATGCTCTCCGACCCGCGCGTGGTGCGCTGGATGGCAGATACCGCTGAGAATGCGAAGATCCCGTACCAGCTTGAGGTGTTGGAAGCCGGTTCCACGGATGCCCGCGCGATCCAGCTCAGCCGCGCCGGGGTGCCTGCGGGCTGCCTGTCCATCCCCACGCGCTACATCCACTCCCCGTCTGAGATGGTGGACTACAACGACGTGCTGAACAGCACCCTGCTGCTGGCTGCGCTGCTGAGCGCCCCTGTCAAGTTAGACTGAGATGCTCTTGCTATGCACTTGCTAGAGATCTGGCGATGAAACGCATTGCCCTGCTGTGGCTGTTGGCGCTGCTGTTTGCAACCGCCTGCAGCCCGAACAACCCTGCGCCTGTGGTTTATCCGCAGCCAACGCAGTCCCCGCCGCCTGCTCCCACCGTCTCTGCGGTACAGGCGATGCCAACCCGCGAGGGTCCGGTTACCCTGCGCATCTGGCTGCCTCCCGAATTTGACCCCGACTCGGGATCGGGAGCCGGAACACTTCTGGCGAACCGGCTGTCGGCGTTCAGCGCCCGCCGCCCAGATGTGCGCCTGGAAATACGCATCAAGGCGCTGGATGGCCCCGGCGGCATGCTAGACTCGCTCACCGCGGCCCATGCCGCGGCCCCGCTGGCGCTTCCAGATCTGGTTGTGCTGCCCAGGCACACCCTGGAAGCAGCCACCCTGAAGGGCTTATTGCACTCTTACGACAGCCTGAACACGGATCTGGACGACCCGGACTGGTTTGGTTTCGCCCAGCAAATGGCGCGCGTGCAAAACAGCGTTTACGGGATTCCTTTTGCCGGCGACCCGCTCATCCTGGTTTACCGCACAACAACCATCCCCGCCCCGCCCCGCAACGTGACCGATACGCTGGCCTTGAAAAGCACTTTAGCCTTTCCCGCGGCCGATCCCCAGGCGCTCTTCATCCTGGCCCAATACCGCCAGATGGGAGGTGCGCTGCTGGACGAACAGGACAGACCATCGCTCGATGTAGCCTTGCTCAGCAAACTTCTGACATATTACCAGGATTACGCCCGCGCCGAGATCACCCCCTTCTGGTTAACCCAGTACCAAACCGACGCGCAAGCCTGGCAGGCGTATACAGACTC
>JBGSTO010000625.1:0-2581 GCA_041736465.1 Anaerolineales bacterium
AGCATCCTGCGACGCTGGAGCGAGCGCGACCGGCGGGTGCGGGTGATCTCCACCTCGCACGGCGGCATCATCCCCGCCTTGAACACGGGTTTGCAAATCTGCTCCACCGGGCTGGTGGCGCGCATGGACACCGACGACCGCTGCCTGCCGCCGCGGCTGGAGGCGCAGTATGCGTATCTGCAGGCGCACCCGGAGACGGCTGTGGTGAGCTGCCAGGTGCGCGGCTTTCCGCAAGGGCAGGTGCGCCAGGGCTTCGAGATTTACCTGCAGTGGCTCAACGCGCTGCTCTCGGATGAGGACATCCGCCGGGAAATCTTTGTGGAAAGCCCGCTGCCGCACCCCAGCGTGATGGTGCGCAAGGAGTGTATCGAAGAAGTTGGCGGCTACCAGGAGCTCGGCTGGCCCGAAGATTACGATCTGTGGCTGCGTCTGTACCTGCAGGGGGCGCGCTTTACCAAGCTGCCCGAGGTGCTGTTGGAGTGGCGCGAGCATCCGGCACGCCTGACGCGCAGCGACAGCCGCTATTCCCTGGAGAACTTCATCCGTCTCAAGGCGCACTACCTGACGCTTGGCCCGCTGGCGGATCGCGACGCCGTGCTGATCTGGGGTGCGGGTATGGCGGGCAGACGGCTGGGCAAGCAGCTGCAAAGGCTGGACGTTCCGCTGGCGGCTTACATCGACATCGACCCGCGCAAGATCGGGCGCACGCGCCGCGGGCTGCCCATTCTTGCGCCGGAAGAGCTGCGGGAGGTCTGGTCACGTTATCAAAGGCCTGTGCTGCTGGCGGCGGTCGGGGCGCGCGAGGCGCGCCAGATCATCCGCCAACGCTTGCAGGCGAAGGGATTTATCGAAGGGCAGGATTGGTGGAGCGCGGCTTAGCCGCACTGGGCTTGCCCTGAGCGAAGCCGGAGGGAGGCATATGCAAACAAGTGATTTTATTGAACCCGGTCTATCGAAAGAGGCCACTTATGCTGTGCTGGAAGAGCACACCGCCATCCACATCGGCAGCGGCTCGCTGCGCGTGCTGGCAACACCGTGGATGATCGCCTTTATGGAGCGCACGGCGCGCGATCTGCTGGGCGAGCACCTGCCGGAAGGTTATTCCAGCGTGGGCGTGCGCGTGGATGTGCGCCACCTGGCGCCCTCGGCGGTAGGCAGTGTGGTGACGGCTTACGCGGTTGTGCAGTCGGTGGACGGCTCCAAGGTGAATCTGCACATCGAGGCGCGC
Source organism: Anaerolineales bacterium (assembly GCA_041736465.1). Classification (GTDB taxonomy): domain Bacteria; phylum Chloroflexota; class Anaerolineae; order Anaerolineales; family UBA4823; genus JAJUJL01. The sequence goes on from JBGSTO010000625.1 coordinate 1,229, forward strand.
GACCAGCAGGAGCTGATCGGCGCCGGCGAACACGAGCGTGTGATCATCGACGAAGAACGTTTTCTGCGCCGGGTACAGGCTAAGGCAGGCGGGTAATGCGCGTGCTCTACGATGGCTGGTCGTTGATCCACCAGCCAGACGGCGCCGCCTCCCTGCACCTGCTGACCCTGCTGGCAGCCCTGGGGTATGACGTCCAGCCGCTGCTGGCGCTGCCGGGGGAGGCGCCAGGATGGCTGCCCGGAAATGTAGTAACAATCTCATCACAGGTGGGCAGCGCCATCCGAGACCGGTTGGCCTGGGAGCAGCGCACCCTGCCGCACCTGGCGCGCGAAAGGCAGGCGGCGCTGTCGCATTTGACGACAGCCACCCCGGCTTTGTTCGCCAGCGGTGCCTGTCTTTTAAGCCCGGCGGGAGTGCCGCTAGAGAAGATGGAGGCAGGCTTCTGGTCACGTCTGCGCGAGTCCCTGGCGCAGGGCGGGATGAGCCGCCTGGCGGGCCTGCTGTGGCCTGAAGATCTTCGGGAGGCGGCGCCTGGCGATCTGGCAGCCAGGAGTTTTTACCTGCCGCCCTCGATTTACCCTGGTTTTTTCGAGCAGGCAGGCGAGGCGCCTGCCCTTGATCTGCCCGAAACTTTCATCTTATATCACGGCTCCTACGAGCCAGGCAGCTTACTGCGCCTGCTGGAGGCATGGAGCTGGGCGGCGGGCGCCATCGGGGAATATTACCCTTTGCTGCTGCTGGGCGCAGGTCGCGCCGGAGGCCGGATTTACGAATCCCTGGCGGCGTCCTATGATTTCGGCGCCAGCGTGCGCCTGCTGCCGCCGGTGGAGCCATCCCAGGTAGCAGCAGTTTATCGCGCCTGCACGGTGTACTTCCACCCGGCTGATGTGCTTCCCTGGGAGAATCCCCTGCGCGCCGCGCTGGTCCTTGGGAAAGCGGTGGTGGCGCTGGACAGCATGCTGGCTGGTTTGGTGTGCGGACCGGCAGCCTACCTGGTAGGTAGCGGGAATGCTCACGGCGCGAGCGCCCGAGGTGAGACCGCCCGCGCCCTGGGCGCGGCCCTGATCACCGTGGTGGTGGAAGACGGTCTGCGGGAAGGGCTGGAACTGGCAGCGCGGGAACGCGCCGCCGGATGGCGGCTTGCGGAACGATATCAGGAGTTTGGCGAGAGGTTGCTGGAAATCTACCGCACTGCCGCCGGCGCTGCGAGTTAGCGGGAGCGCATCAGGCGTCCGGCAAACACTGCCAGCCCGATCCCAACCAGCAGCACCAGCCCTCCCAGGATGCCCAGAACCGGCGAACGCTCGCCGGTATCTGTAGAAACAGGCGCCTGAATTTCTGCCTTCGAGCTGA
>JBGSTO010000636.1:0-13836 GCA_041736465.1 Anaerolineales bacterium
TTGGTGACATTAGGGTACGTGCGCGTTTTCCATCAGGTGGGCGCCCCGCCGCCTTTGCCCATCTTTGCCCAGCAGTCGATGCGCGAAAACGCCCGCACCGGTCGCACCCCGCAGATCGTGCTCGACGATGCCACCTGGGGCGCTTTTCAGGCGGGCTGGCGCGGCCCGCTTGGCGCCGACGCCGATCACCTCAAGACCCCCGACGATATCCGTCTGTGCGCACAGGCGGGCTATTCCTTCTTCACCATCGACCCCGGCGAATACGTGGACAGCGCCGCAGACGCCGACGCCCCGGCAGAGCTGCTGCACAAGTTGGCTGCCCTGCCCTGGGAAATCTTAGAGAACGACCCGGACAGCTTGCTGCGCCAGTACCGCGGTCGTTCTGTAGAGCTGGAAGACGATACCCTGCCGCTCGACGAGCAGGATGTGCTGCGCGCCGCGGTCAAGTACGGCGGCGCCATTGCACATGTGCGCCGCATGTACCTCGCCCTGCGCGAACAGGGCGTCCCCTTCGAGCTGGAAGTCTCGGTGGACGAGACCGAAACCCCCACCAGCCACGCCGAGCATGCCTACATTGCGCTTGAACTAAAACGGTTGGGCGTCCACTGGGTGTCGATGGCGCCGCGCTACGTCGGGCGCTTCGAGAAGGGCGTCGAATATCTTTCCCCCGCCGGTCTGATGGGCGACCTGGACGCCATCGCCGCCGATCTAGACGGTCACGCTGCCATCGCCCGCGCCCTGGGGCCGTACAAGCTCAGCCTGCATTCCGGCTCGGACAAGTTCAGCGTGTACGCGCTGGCAGTCGCTGCCACGCGCGGCATGGTGCACCTCAAGACTGCCGGCACCTCCTACCTGGAGGCGCTGCGCGTGGCTGCCCTGGCAGAACCAGACTTCTTCCGCCGGGTATACGGTCTGGCGCGGCAGCGCTACAGCGAGGATCGCCTCAGTTACCACGTCTCCGCCGAACAGCACCTGCTGCCCGCGCCGGAGTCGCTGCACGATGAGCGCCTGCCCGAGCTGCTGGAGCACATCCACGCCCGCCAGGCCCTTCACGTCACCTATGGCTCGGCGTTAGCAGCCTACAGCCCGGAGCTGCTCGCCATGCTCGACCGGCACGAAGAGCTGTATGCCCAGACCTTGCAGGCGCATTTCCTGCGCCACCTGCGCCCGTTTTCGCGAGGCGGCGGGTAGGGCCTCTTTGGCATACAGCTCCCCGAGTGTTCTATCTGGCATTCCGAACGATCATTTCCCGGTGTTTTTTCATTTCATGGTGAACGGTAAATAGACTTTCGCCTGCGTCGAGAGGGTCAGCTTCTTGGAAGGCGAAGCCATCCCTTCATAGCGTACGTAGGCCGAAGCCCAGTAATCGCCGTCCGCGCCGGTGGTGTCCCAGGCTGCGCTGTATTCTCCGGCGCCACCCGGCGCCAGGTTGGTGAAATCCTGCTCGAAAGTCGCCAGCACGTTTCCCGAGGTGTCTTGCACCAGGATCACCGCTGTACCGTCCACCTCCGTTTCGCCCTGGCTGGTGTATGCCATACTCAACTGCAGCGGAGTGCCCGCCTTGATCAATGTCGTGTCTGCTTCCAGGAGCGTGGTCTCCACCGCAGCCAGCCCGTAGCGGAAATCTACCACCTCCCGGTCAAGCTCGACCTCTCCCGAGCCATCTAACAGGCGCACATCGATGACATACCAACCGGATTCCAGCAGGTTGGTGTTGGTAAACTCATATTCCACATGCACGGTGCCGGTCACATCATGCAGCGCGGTCAGCGGCAAGCCGTCCAGTGCGGGGGCATCGCCTGCCAGGCGCAGGGTCGCTTCGACCAGGAAATCATCCGGTGCACCGTCATTCTGCACGCCCAGGTTGATCTTCACCGGCTCATCCAGGCTGTAGCGTCCCTGGTCAAGCTGCACGTAAGCCAGCTCAGCCTGTGTTTCAACCACATCCACCTGGAAGCTGTAATCTGTGTAATAAAGCACATCCGTGCTTTCAACCTGGTAGAAAAATGGGTAAATGGTGATGGTCAGGCGCTGGCTGCCGTCCTGATTACCGCTTCCTGCGTCACGCTCCGTGCGCCAAGAGTAAGGTGTGTCCAGTGCGGGATACCAGCCGGTGGTCTGCGCGGGCGGCGTTTCAGGCGGCGCAGGGCAATCCTCGCCGTCGCAAGGATAGGTGATATAGTGCCGGGTCAGGTTCAAGCCCGTGGCAGGCAGCGGCTCGGAGCGAGATATCAGCGTGACAGTGACCACCTGAGTCCCGGCCGGGTATTCCTGGGTGATGACATAGATCGGCGTCACATACTCCCCAGGGTTAAGCAGCAGCCCGCCGCCATCAATCGATACGATATCCGCTGTCTCAATCTCACCCACGGTATTGACCGTATACATCGGAAGGGTAACATCGATCACTGTAGTTGGCGCCTCAGGCACTTCAGGTCCCACCGGCCTGGCGAACAGGCTCGCCAAACCCCCGGGATAACCTAGCTTTGGGTCGCCGAATAGATGGTATTCGAACGCCCACAGCTTGCCGTTGTCATAGATTGGACCATCATTATCCCAGGCAGCAATTTTAGTATTATTGAGGGCAACCCCTGCTGGTTGACCTGCCCCCCACAGGCCTGCGAACACCGGCGCAGTGAATGAATTCGTCCACATCTCCGATATCGCGGTGGATCCAATGTACACTGCGGCGCCTCCGGAAAGCGCAGTAGGCACCAGATCAGACTCTTGATATGCGCCTGTCAGGCAGGAATTGCCCATCAAGACTGGAGCGGTATAACCGAACTCCGTCATCAAAGAGATTGTGTTTGTTTTTAACGGGCCCCAGCCGGAGGTATTGCCGTGACCGATCCATTCGATCAGGCTTTTCCCCTGCGCTTTGGCGATAAATTCATCGATCCAATCGGCTACAGGGGCATCGCTGCCTACTTTATCCAGCACCTCATGTGGTTTACCGGTCACAGCCAGCGCCAGAGCCATGCCATCTAAACCTGTTTCGTGGATAATTTCTTCAATGCTCTCCAATGTGCCTTCATTGCCCCCCGTCGCGACGACCAGGGCATACGAGCCATCGTACGCGTAACCAGGCAAACCGCTCAGCACGCCGATCATGGTATCGAAGGCTTTTACACCTGCCATGGATTGTCCCAACCAGGGGATGCGCCCCAGCGCAATCTCCGGGCGTAGTGTATTGCCGGCGGTGTTGGCATATCTCAGGTCAGAATAATCCACATAATCCGGCACCTCGGGATAGGTGACAAACTCATCGCTCTTCGCCTTGAAACCAGGAATGATCTGCCCGCCGCCCACCAGCAGCATATAGCCTTTATTTTTTACCGAAAAATCAGGGTGCAGCGCCTGCGCCCAGGCGCCATCATGCTCCACCAGGTCATCCAGTACCACCGCGGTATCCAAAATCCATTCGCCATTGGCGCCCACATACCCCAATACCCCATTGCGCAGGCTTGCCAGGTGCGCCATGCGTTCCAGCACCTGCGTGCCGGTTATCCACCCGGTTTCCAGGATCAGTTGGATGGGGTGCGTCACCAGCAAATAGTCGCTGCTTGCGATGGCGGATTCCACCGCCTGGGCAATCGTCTCAGTGGTGCTGGTGCCTGCAATCAGAGAACTATCTGCCTCCGCCCACACCTGCTGCGTCAAACGGGTGGTGCTGGAGCCTACGCTGTATCCGATTGAAAGCGGCTTATTCCCAATGCGGTACGCTGAAAAATCCAGCTCCGGCAGCATCGCCGGCGATGCCCGGTAGCGCAGCGTGTACTCTTCCAATGGAGATAAGGTTGTGAGTGGGAGCGCATTCCCCAGGGGGTCTTCCTGGAAAAACGTGCTGCTCGCCTGCCCTGTGGTTGGCATGATGCTGGTTTCCATTTTCGCGCCGGAGGGGGTTTCCACAACACCGGCCTGGAAGAGCATACTGTGATCCTCGAAGGTGTAAAGACGCAAGTTCAAGTCGGTCAGGTTCTTCACTTTGAACTCAACCGTAAAATAACTACCGTGGCGAGCGACGCTGCGCGTCACCTGCAGAGCGGCAGCAGCCTGCACCAGATTGAACTGGGTAGAATCACACGCCTTTTGTACGTCATCGACATAAACGCATGCTTGAAGCGTGTGCGTCCCGCCCGCCAAGCCGTCCAATTTGAACGGCAGGTAGATTTGCCGCATCCCATCTTCAGTAGACAGCGTGTTCGGGTCATTGCTGCCGTCGAGGAAGATCTTGACCCCATTCACCGGGCCACTCACATCGGCGCAGTCCACGCCGCTCATGCCTGGGGGCAGGGTCAGCCCTTGGCTGGATCCGCCGGGCGTGCATTTCCACTGGTATACCTCTGCGTACATGCGCGCCGTGTAGCGTGCCCCGACAGGCGCCGGCAGTGAAGGAACAGAGATTTGCTCGTTCAGCGCCGGGCTGATGATATTCAACTTATTCAGGATGCCCAGGTCCACCAGGTCAAAGGATTGGTTGCCAGCGCCCTCGACCCCTCCCAGCGAAGTCGCTCTTGCAAAAATCCTGATCGGTGCATAATCCCCAAAAAATTGCTGGCGGGTCAACCCCAACGCAGCGGGGGAGATCGTGAGCTTAAAATCTGGGCGCGTGGTCGCTGTCCCCAGGACAACACTTGCCTGGTTCGTTGGATTCGATCTGTAAATCATGCTGTACTGCACCGATTCAATCGCATGCGGCGCAGTCCAGGCGCTGGTGACATCGAAGAATTCAAACGTTACCGTAGGATTAGGTGCAACCTGCACACCCGTATTTACCGGCGCAGTGCTGCCAAGCGCAAGCGTGGTGAAATAACGCCTGGCTGATGAAGCGACCAATCCGTTGCTGTCGATTATATCCACGCTGTAAAAGTAAGTCTGCGATTGGATCAGGTTAGACAGGTTGAATATGTGCACATCATCTGGCGTGGTATGCTGCACCGCCGTTTCTTGCCCGGGGATATAACCATAAGTCAATATGGCTTGCACATCTTCAGAAGCCTTTAATGTAATATCTGCCGTCTGTTCCGCAATATTGGTGGCTATCGGGGAGATCACAAAGGTGGGGGGAGTCTGGTCGCACGACCAGGTTTCGCTGTAGCAGTTGTTATCCTCGCTGCCCTCTTCCACGATCCCAGCATCATCCACGCATACCTTGACCACGGCGCTTTCTCCCGCGCAGGCCCACACCGTGCTGATCGTGCTGGCGCGCAGTCCGCCCGCAGGCACGGATGAAGCAAGCACAGCAGAGGCGTATTCCGCATCATCCTGGTAAATGCGTGTGGTCGTATCGCCTGCTGCGGTCGATCCGCCGCTGTTTTCCACAATATACCCAATCTGGTTGACGGCTGGCTCGTACCAGATGCTGCTGACCTGCAGGTCTGGCAGTCCTGCCGGCGGCAAAATCTCCACCAATTGGCTGGTCTGGAAGGAACCGCCGCAGTTTTGCGCACTGACTGCCACCTGCTTGGCGCCGGTGCTCGCCCAGGTGAAATCCTGGTCGTCGGTCACGCTGCTCGTCTGCCTGACAATCGTGCTTTGGTCGGTTGCCGTCCAGGTATAGGTGATGGGTGTAGTCGCGCTTGGCGGAAAGGTTGTTGCGGTGTATGTATACGGCCTGCCGGCCGCCCCCGTGCCAGGACCGCTCAGGGATAAACCCGTCAAGGGGTCTGGGCAGGCAGGCGGGGGATCACTGATCGTCACCTGGAGCTGGACGTTTGCGCTGCCACCGCTGTTCGCAGCGGTCAGGTCGATGGTTTTGGTTCCTGGTGCGTTCCAGGTGTACGTCACTTCTGGAGTATTCGAGGAGCTTTGATCTGTGGCGCTCCAGGCATAGCTGACCGGCAGTGTGGCGTCGGCTGGCGAAACCACACCCGAAAAGGTGTAGGCAATGCCCTTCAGACCAGAGGTAGGCCCATTGATGCTAACTCCCGTCACCGGGCGAACACTGTAGGAGATTTCCAATCGCGCAGCCGAATAAGAGGGCAGCGCCCAGAATTCCGCTGTGCCGGTGCTGCTGCGTGCGGGGATCAGCCCGATACCGTATTCTTCGATAGCGCCGCTCGACCAGTCCTCCACAATATTGGTCACATCCATCACGGTCCAACCCGTGGCGACATAACCCACCGCCGCATCTCCGCGGTTCGAGCCGGCGGGTTTGCTGCTCCATGTGACGCTATCTTCCTCCCAGGCAGAGACCAGCGCCACGGGCTGGATGCTGAGCGCTTCTGGAGCATTCGGCGCAAAAATAAGATTTACCTCGTTATACAGGCTCAAAGTCGCCTGGGTAATATCTACATTTACGGGCAGGCTGGCGAGATTAAAATCTAACAGCGTCCATTGGGTATTCCCGGTAATCGATTCAGAGACGATCACCGGGCTCACATCGCCATAGTTCGTCCCCTGGGCGGCTTCATTCACATAGGTGTCCTGCTGCACGGGCAGCAGCAAAGGCGAACCTTCGCTGCGGTACTCTACCAACAAGTACGGCAGGTTCACCGTACCAGCTTCTCTGGATTCCCATTTGCACCCGCCTCCACTCGTTTTGGTGCTCAAAACAAAGCCATTATTTTCATAGCTTCCATCAACCCAGCCGCTGGCTGTGTTATCTACATCAAAATATGTCCAGCCGGCAGCCGCGCATGCCTGGGTGGCGTCCCCGCGTGCAGTATTTGCGGGGCGCGTATTCCAGTTCACAGTGCTTTCAAGCCAGGCCGAATTTGCGGAAGCGATGGCGACATTCGCTGCCGTAGACCCGCTGGTGGCATACAATGAGAGCGTTGCATTTACAACCACGGCATTGGCGGGCAGGCTGCTCAAATCAAAGCGCAGCAGAGTGTATTTATAGTTTACAAGTGTGCTTTCATACGACACCCACAATTTTGGGTCGCTCCCGAAGTTTATGGTTGGGTTTGCTGAGTCGATATAGGCATCCACCTGCGCGGGAATACGCGCGGTGAATGTGTCTCCTTCGGGTGCAGCATCAAGCGCTGGTCGAATCGCCTGATTGGGCTGGCTGAAACCTGGCTCCTGCAGCGCCACAGCCTGCCCTACCTGGGGAATTCCGATCAGGCTGAGAACCAGGATCAACCGGGCTATCCATAAAGCTTTATTGTTTGAGGCAAAGTTTTTCATTTGATCCTTCCGTGGTGTGTGGAGATGGTCGATAGGATAAAAATTTTTTCAGTCCTCAGTGCCCGCCCTGCAGGAGCTGTTTGGCTCTTCAGGAGGCAGGGGATCATTTTTTTGCAGCAGGATGAAATCGCATAACGCCTCCAGGCTGGCGAATCCGGTTACCAGCCGCGTAACCGGATCTTCGAGGGAGGCCAGCCAGGTTGGCTGTTCAAGATCATCCGTCCGCCAAAGGCGAAGCAGGTAGGCGTGATACTTTTTATGCATAGAATAGGCTTTCAAATTGAAATGAATTCAGCGCACAATGGCGGGGAAACCCATCACCGCTCTCATTTTACTGAGCCCCCGTTATAAAATCGTCACAAACCCTTGTATAATATCCCGCATGCCACAACTGCAGATCTCCTGCCTGGGTGATTTCACGATCTCACTGGCGGGGAAACCCATCACCGCTAACTTTGACACCGACAAGACCAGGGCATTGTTGATCTACCTGGTCGTTGAAGCGGCCCACGCCCATCCACGCCAGCGCCTTGCAGGACTGCTGTGGCCCGACCAGCCCGAGGAGCGCGCCCTGCAAAACTTGCGGCAGCGGCTTTCTCAGCTTCGCAAGCTCCTGGGTGATGGCTTAGCCGCAAATCCTCCTTTCCTGCTCACCACGCGCGACTCTGTCCAATGGAACCCGGCTTGTGACTTCTTGCTGGATACTGCTGCCTTTGAGCGCACCCTGAACCAGGCATACCGACATTACCAGCGGCGCGGTGGCACGGGGTCACTGGTCATTCGTACGCTAAAAAAAGCACTGCAGCACTACACCGGGGAATTCCTGGAACGGTTCAATCTTTACGACAGTGACCTGTTTGAAGAGTGGGCTGCCCTGCAAAGAGAAAAGTTTAACCGCATGGCAGTCGAAACGCTGGCTATGTTGGCAGATTATTATGAGCAGCGCGGCGAAAATTCACTGGCTCGGCAAGCGGCACTGCGCCTGGTGGCGCTGGCGCCCTGGGAAGAAACCGCCCAGGCACAGATCATGCGCTTATTCGCTGCGGACAAACAGTGGAGCGCCGCTCAAAACCAATATGCACTGCTGCGCCGCTATTTACGCCAGCAGGTCGGCGTCGAGCCAACCGGTGACACGGCTGCCTTGTTCGAGCAAATCCGCCTGGCAGCCGCTCAAAACGCAGCCGTTCCGCCGCGCTTTCCCCCTGCAGCACACAACCTGCCTGCCCCACCCACCGCGTTCGTTGGGCGGGAAGTGGAGCTGGATTTTCTTGGCGAGAAGCTCGCTGATCCTGAATGCCGCTTGCTCACCTTACTGGGACCTGGCGGCATTGGCAAAACCCGCCTGGCGTTGGAAGCCGCGCGGGAAATGATCGGGCTGTTTCCGGATGGCGTCTACTTCATATCGCTGGCGGCAGCTTCCACTCCCGAACATCTTCTGCTCGGCATTGCGGATGCGGTAGGCTTCGCCTTCGCCGAACGGGGGGATCCCAAGGGGCAGCTGCTCGCATTCCTGAGGTCCAGGCGCATGCTCCTGGTGTTGGATACTTTCGAGCACTTACTGCCTGTTCAGGGCAGCCTCGCGTTGATTTCTGAAATCCTGCAGCAGGCTGCCGGCGTGAAGCTGTTAGTCACCTCGCGTGAAAGGTTGAAGCTGCGCGAAGAAACTATCTACCATGTCGATGGGTTGTCTTACCCCAAAAACCCGGCGCTTCCCCTGGAGGCCGCTGCAGCTTACGATGCCCTGGCTTTATTCACGCGCTGCGCCCGCCAGGTGAATACCGGTTTCACCCTGGATGCTGCTGCGCTCTCCCCTGCGATCCGCATCTGTCAAATCCTTGCAGGCCTGCCACTGGGGATCGAACTGGCGGCCGCCGCCACCTGGGACTACACCCCTGCTGAGATTGCAGAGCGCATTGCCGCAGATTTCAGCGACCTGACCGCCGCAGCTGCCAATATGCCTCCACGCCACCGCAGTCTGCGCGCGGCCTTTGAAATTTCCTGGAATCTGCTTTCTCCAGACCAACAGAAGATCTTTTGCCGGCTGGCAGTTTTTCGCGGTGGTTTCACCGCACAGGCAGCAGCAGCCGTTGCCCAGACCGCTGCTGCGCTTGATGCTCACGACAGCCTCCCGCCAGAGAGCTTCACAGAGCATCTGGCGGTGTATGTGGATAAATCGCTGCTGCGGCGTGCGCCAGATGGGCGCTACAGTCTGCATGAGGCCATCCGCCAATACGCCGCCGACCGTCTGGCAGCCGAGCCTGATCTGGCTGCCGCCGCCCACGCCCGGCACGCTCAGTTTTATGCTCAATACCTCGCTGCGCACAACACCGCCTTAAAAAGCCCTGCACAGGCGACCGCCCTGGAAGCACTGCACCTGGAGATCGAAAACGCCCGTTTCGCCTGGGAATGGCTGGTCGAAAATCAGTGCAGCGCGGAGATTTACCTGTGCGCCGACAGCCTGTTCCACTACATCAACATTCGCAGTAACGGTTTAGCCGATGGCATCTCCTGGTTTCAACAAGCGGTCCAGGCGTTCACCCATGTTGAAAGCGGTGTTTTGGCGTTGGGTATTTGCCTGGCTCGCCTTGGAGCGTTGGCTTACCGCATGCGCAATAACACCCTGGCACACGAAGCGCTCACTCGCAGCCATGCCATTTTCAACCAGCTCAATGAACCCGGCGAGATCGCTTTTTGCCTGATATTTCTCAGCGGGCTGCACCTGCGCCAGGCAGGGTACGAACTTGCCATTGCCACTGCGAAGCAGAGTCTGGCACTGTACCGGCGCCTGGGTGATCGTTGGGGCGAAGTGTACGCCCTGCATTTACTGGGCTTGATCAAAGACCGCCAGGGCGCGTTCGATGAGGCGCTCCCATTCCTCGAAGCAGCCTTGCAGCTTGGACGCCAGGTTGGCGATCCGCACCGGTTAATCGGACCGCTGAACATCCTGGGGGATATTGCCTGCGTGAAGGGAGATTATTCAGCCGCAGAAAAATATTTCCTGGAGAGCCTGGAGATCAGCCGCGCCCTGAATGATCGCTATAACCAGGGATTGCTGCTCAACAACCTGGCAACCATATACCAGGCTCAGGCGCAGTACTCGAAAGAAAAAGAGGCCTTCGAAGCCAGCCTGGCAATCTGCCGGGAAATTGGAGATCGGGATGGAGAAGCCATTGCTCTAAATGGTCTCGGTGAAATGGCCGTTCATCTCGGCGAATATGCACAGGCTGCCGTTTACTCGCAGCAGGCGCTGTGTATCGCCCAACAGATGGGTGAGGTCTGGACAGTGATCATTTGCTTAAACAACCTGGGGGAGGCCTTGTGCGGATTGGGAGATCTGAAACAGGCAGAAGCGCACCTGCAGCAAGCCCGGCAATTTGCCCGAGAAATCGATGTCCAGGATCTGGTTGCCCGTGTGGAAGCCTCGTTGGGGCGCGTCTACCAGCGAAGCGGAGACATTTACCGGGCGCGCCAGTTCTATCAGGAAGCTCTCGCCAACCCGGCCCTGGAAGACGAACCGCGTACCAAAGTCATGAAATGGATGGCGGAGGCTTAATAGACTCGATTTAATCCCTCACGGCCCCACCCTGCCCGAATCCTCATCCACCATCAACCCGCTCACATCGACCGCCTCGAACGCCGAGCCCGGCACCTGGTGCAGCTCGTGCAGCACGTCGTTATCCCAGCGCTCGTCCGGCGCGCCAGAGATGTACCATGCTGAGCCGTTATCCGCCAGCAGCATGCCGTAGGTCTTCAGCGCCTGCAGGATCACCTGCACGTCGGGCGAAAAGCTGGAGATGTCGTAACTAGCTTTCAGCCGGAAGCGCTGGCCCATGGGCGGGTACTGCGTGCCGGTCAGATCGGACGCATAGTGGCGCGCAGGCCAAACGTACGCCTGGCGCGTCTGCGGGACTGTAAAGCGCAGCGCGTGGCGGATTTCCCCCGCTGCCACTTCTTCATAGCGCACCAACCCTGGCAGGATCGCCAGCCCGGCAGCATCCGCCGAAGTCCAGCCATCCGGTCTCAGAGCGTAGCCACGCAGGTCAAAGATCGCCCCGGAGCCAGCTTCCCAACTGCCATCATCTTGAGGCCAGGCGTCGTACACTTCATACAGCACGCAGTTGTCCCGGTCCACCACCAGCACGTGCCGGTCGCCGTCGCTGTTCGGCCCGCCTTCGATGGGCGCATCCGGCGGGATGGGATACAAACCAGGGTCGCTCTCGCCATCGTAGTAGAAGCTCACTGGCACGCCGGGCTGGTCGCCCGGCACGCTCACCCACGGGATACCAATCGGACCGCCATCCCACAGCCCGCTGCCGAAGTCGGCGTGCATGGTGGCGCTGGCGCCGATGGTCGTCACATATGCCGCCGAGTTGGGGTCCAGCGGCAGGTCGTTCACTGGCGTATTCCAGATATGGTCAGCGGGAAATACCTGGCAGCCTGCCACCTGCGGCGCCGCCTCGCCTTTCAGCGCCAATGGCAAAAAAACCTGCACCGAGGGCGTGGCTGCTGCCCGGGCTGCCGCGGAAGTCGGATCAGGACTGCCGGCTCCCCCGCAGCCGATCAGCACCAGCACGAGCGCCAGGGTTAATCTTCTGCTACGAATAAGAAATCGCTCCCTCAAGCAGTTGCTCTCTTGTGATCTTGCGCATGCTGCTGCGGTAGCCGGCATAGATCGCCAGGATGTAAAACAAGATATCCGTTGGGGTAAAGGTCGCCTTGAGCAGCTCGAAGGTCATAGAGTAGTCAAAGCTGAGCACTGTATCGAGGTAATTCATTTCCATCGCCTTCGCCAGATAACCCATCGAGGCCAGGAAATTGCCCAGGGCAATGCCGAACAGTGAGATCACCCCACCGGTGATGGCGTAAATCTTATCGAGTCCTTTGCCCAGCCGGCTGGTTCCAAAACCGACCAGATAACCGACGATGATCGCCATCCACCCAATTTGATAATCGGTGAAATACGTCACCGCTGCCCAGAGGGCAGCCCCAAGCAGCGCCCCGATCGCCCCCCCGGCGACTGCCAACATCAGATTCTGTTCCAGTTTCAAGTTTTCCAGGTTTGCCTGAACGACGTGCTCGTTGACCGTCACTTTTGGCAGCGCCTGGGGCTGGTTCGGATTCTCCATCTCACCCTCCTCAATTCACTGTGGGCTGCAGGCCTTCCCTTCCAACCTGCAGCAGGCAAGTAAGCAATCAATGAATTGATTATAGATGAAATGTCCGCGCCGCGCGCCGCCCAACCGGCACGCACAAGCCCAGGCTAACAGGATTGTATAGCGTGCTTTGAAGCTTATTTAGATCCGCCGCCCGGGTGAACCGAATTGTTGCTCCCCATGATAATGCTGCCGCCCACGCTGCCGCCCACGGCAATGCCGCCTGCTCCGGCAGCGGTGCTACCGCCGGTGGCGACCGCGCCGCTTCCCAGGTTCACCACGCCCTTATCCGCGCCCAATCCGGATTCGGCCAGGATTTTCAGCAGACCTTCCATATTTGAATTGAAGTCCGCATCTTCTTTGAGCAGCTTCTTCAACTGCAAGATGAACGCTTCCTGGTTGTCGGGATCGTCGGGTTTTTCCGCCAGCTCCTGGGCTGCCCCAGCCGCTGCCGGCTTGCCATCCACCTTGGATTTAATCAGCTTCCAAAGTTTTTGCACGTGCTCAGGAAGTTTTTCAACGGCTTCATCCGCCAGATTCTTCCCAAATTTCAACAGGTAAGGCATCAAGAAGCTGGCTGCCGCGCCAGCCATCGCATTAGGATCCATGCTCGACCTCCGAAAAAATAACACTCAATTGCATCAAGGCCAGGTCACTTTCACCGGCGTGGTGTAGCCGCGCGTGTTCACCGAATAGATCAATCCGCTCGATTCGCCCGCGCAGGCAGCTTCATCTTGAATTTCATAGCTGGTCGCGTCGGTCTGCACCACCACCGGGAAGCGCAGCCCGTTCTGGCAGATGGTCAGCTCCAGCAGGTAGCCGCGCGCATCCACCAGGTTCACGTGCACCTGATCCCAGGTGATGGTGACCGTGTCCTTATTGCGCACAGCCTGCACACCGGTCGGCTGCGAGACTTCGGTGGTGTGCGGCAGCGTGGACTGCCAAACCTGGATCGTTTTAAGATCCGCGCTGGTTTGCACCAGAGAAGCCGAGATCCAGCAGTAGCGGTCATTCTTGATATTCTGCACGTACAACCAGTTGGCGCTGTAATTGCGCCCGTTGATGATGACCGCATCCTGCGGGTACAGCCCATCGGCGTACAGATAAGCCGATCCCGGGCCGTAGCGGCAGGTTGACTGCTGTAAAACGGTAGCAAGGGGCAGGCTGTTGGCGGCGATCTCGGGTGTCGGGCTGGGCGTATCGCTCGGCAAGGTAGTCTCGGTTGGTGTGGGCGGCTGCGGCGTAATCGTATCCGTCGGGGCAGGGGTATGCGTCTGGGTTGGCTCCGGCGTGGGGGTTTCCGAGGGCGGCTGTGTCAGGGTTGGGCTGGGCGAGGCTTGCGCCAGCACTGCCGGAGCCGGCGCATCGCCGGCAGCCGCTGTCGTTGTGGGGGTTGCTTCCAGGAATGCAACTGCGGCCCGTTCCGTATCGACCTGCAGCGCGCTCGCCAGGGCACTGATCACCGGAGCGACCTCCAACCGGCAGCCGTAGTAAGCTCCGGTCAGCGTTCCCAGGATGAAAGCCGGGAACACCACCAGGAACAGCGCCAGCA
>JBGSTO010000693.1:0-2658 GCA_041736465.1 Anaerolineales bacterium
TGGCCCCGATGCCCCTGCAATGCCCTCCGTACCGGCTGGCCTGACCTTCGCCGAAGGCGCCAAGATCTCAGGTCGCCTGGAATATACCAGCGCCGAGCCGCAGAGCGTGCCCTCCAGCGTAGCCTCGCAGGTGCAGCACCAACTCCCGCCGGTAGACGCGCAGGTGTCACGTGAAATCAGCCGCAATGATGGCGTTACCTCCAGCCTGCTGGACAACCTGCGCCGCCTGATCGCCCTGCTGCTGGTCGGCTTGCTGGTCGCCCGCTTCTTCCCGACCTGGATCGTATCTCCCGCCGGACGACTGCAGGCTCGCCCGCTGCCTTCCTTCGGCCTCGGCTTGCTGGGTATCGTAGCCTTCCCCGGTGTGTGGTTTGTGGCGCTGGGTTTGATCGTCCTGGTAGCGGTGCTGTTCGGCGCCCTGACCCTGGGCGGCTTGCTGGGCGGCTCCCTGGCGTTGGGCTTCTCCAGCCTGGGCCTGGCGACGGTGATCTTCTTCATGGCGCTCGGCTACCTCCCGCAGACGATCGTAGCCTACCTGGGTGGGTGCTGGATCCTGCAGCGTGTCAGTCCTGCTTCAGCGGATAACCGCTACTGGGCGGTGGTGGTCGGGCTGATCGTGCTGGCAGTGCTGATCTCCCTGCCCATCCTCGGCGGACTACTGCAGTTCCTGGCGATCCTCGCCGGCCTGGGCGCCATCATCCTGGTGCTCTGGGAGCGCCGCCCCCAGGCAGCCCCTGCCGCAGTGCAGGCATAACCCCCTCTTTCGTTGGGAGGGCGATCGAACTCCGGTCGCTCTCCCAACTTTTATGGTTTAATGGACGTATGCGTTCCTCCTCGCAAAACACCCTGCTCAACCTGACAGCCTACCTGACTATCACTGGCGCGGCAGCTGGCGCCGTGCTGCAGATCGACCGCATCCTGCTGCGCTGGCAGGCTTTTCTGCTGCTGCTGGTATTTGCCGCCTTGTACAGCCGCTACCCGAGCTATGAAGGTGAGGCACGCCTGTTGCGCGGCGCGGGCCTACTGCGGGGCGCAGGAATACTGCACAGCGCCAACCTGCTGATCGGCGCCCAGGCGCTGATTGTCGGCTACCTGATCGTCTCAACCGGGGTGGGCTTCTCCCTGCTGATTTTATTCTTCATCCTGAGCGTCAGCGCGGCGCTGTACAATCGGCTGCGCGGCACGCTGCTGTGGATTGGGGCATTCACGATCTTTACCGGCTGGCATCTGTTCCAGGCTGGTAGCTGGACGGGAGTCGCTGGCGGGCTGGCGATCTACACCGGAGGCTACCTGTTCTTTGGCTTCACCACCCAGGCGCTGAGCACCGCCCGCCGGGCGCAGGCAACCAGCGAACGCTTACTGGTCGAGCTGCAGGCCAAGAATGTGCAGCTTGAAGAGTACGCCCGGCAGGTAGAAACGCTGGCAGCGGTGGAAGAGCGCAACCGCCTGGCGCGCGAAGTGCACGACACACTGGGGCACCGCCTGACCAGCACCGCCGTGCAGCTCGAAGCCGCCGAACGGCTGGCTTCCCGCGACCCGCAGAAGACCGCCGAGCTGGTGGGGAACGCCCGCCAGCAGGTACGCGAAGGGCTGCAGGAGCTGCGCCAGACGGTGGGCCGCCTGCGTGCCCCGCTGGAAATCGAGCTCTCTCTACCCCAGGCGCTCACCCGGCTGGTGCAGGGCTTCCAGGCTGCCGGCGGGCTGGCGGTGCAGCTGGAGCTGCCTGAGACAACTTGCGAGACCACTCCTTCCCAGCGCCTGGCGCTGTACCGCGCGGCTCAGGAAGGGCTGACCAATATCCAGCGCCATGCCCAGGCAAAACAGGCCTGGCTGTGCCTGGTGTGCGAGCCGGGCGAGCTGCGCCTGGAGCTGCGCGATGATGGGATAGGTGTTTCGGGTGATGCATCACCCGAAACAATAGGCTTTGGCTTGAGCGGTCTGCGCGAGCGCGCCGCCGCTCTGGGCGGCGAGGTTGCGCTTGAAGCCGTCGATGGAGGCGGCAGCCGGCTGGTGATGCGCCTGCCGGTCTCGGATGCACACTTACCCACACGAGGTGATCATGGAACCCATCCGCTTGCTGATCGTTGACGACCAGCGCCTGATGCGCCAGGGGCTGCGCACGCTGCTGGAGCTGGAGCCGGATCTGCAGGTGGTTGGCGAGGCCGAGGACGGGCTGGCAGCGCTGGAAGCCTACGCCAGCCTGCTGCCGGACGTGGTGCTGATGGACATTCGTATGCCGCGCATGGACGGGGTAGAAGCCATCCAGCGCCTGCGCCAGCGCTGGCCCCAGGCGCGGGTTATCATCCTGACCACCTTTGACGATGACGCCTACGTCTTCGACGGGCTACGCGCCGGCGCGCTGGGCTATCTGCTCAAAGACGTCTCCGGGGCGGAACTGGCGGAGGCCATCCGCAAAGTTGCCGGTGGAGGGGCGTTGATCGAGCCTTCGGTGGCGCGCAAAGTGCTGGCAGAGTTCGCCCGCCTGGCAGAGCCGGTGCAGCCGCCGGTCGAGCGCCTGCCCGAGCCGCTCAGCGAGCGCGAGCTGGAAATCCTCAAGCTGCTGGCGCAGGGCGCCAACAATAAGCAAATCGCCTCCCAGCTCTACCTGGCGGAGGGCACGGTGAAGAACTACATCTCGGCGATATTGTCGAAGCTGGG
>JBGSTO010000698.1:0-20673 GCA_041736465.1 Anaerolineales bacterium
GCCCTATGCCCTTGCGCTGCTGCTGCTCCTGCTCGGCTGCCTGGCCTGGTTCGGCACGCCATACCTGGCGTCGGCCATTACCGTGCCGCATTCTCTGGCCGCGGTGCCTGCCTTTCTGATCAAAGAAACCCGCACGCCCACGCCCAGCCCCACCGCTACCGTTACCCCGACCAGCACCGTCACACCCACCCCCAGCATCACTCCCAGCCCCACCGCCACCGAGACACCCCTGCCGACCGAAACGCCGCTGCCCAGCGACACCCCCACCGCCACTGCCACGGCCCACTCCGGCAGGAAAAACCGCCAATTGGCGGGCGGCGGCGGTGGAGACTACAACTTCTCGGGGCGCCCGGGGCAGGTCGGCGCGGATGAATTCTGGGTGGATGTGGACTTGAGCCAGCAGCGCATGTATGCCTACCAGGGCGATACACTGCTGAACTCCTTCCTGGTGTCCACCGGCACCTGGGCCACCCCAACGGTGGTTGGCACCTTCAAGATTTACGTGCGCTACCGCGCCGCGGATATGTCCGGCCCGGGGTATTACCTGCCCAACGTGCCCTACGTGATGTACTTCTACCAGGGCTACGGCCTGCACGGCACCTACTGGCACAGCAATTTCGGTACGCCGATGAGCCACGGCTGCGTCAACCTGCGCACTTCCGATGCCGCCTGGGTGTTCGAGAACGCCCGCATCGGCACCATCGTCAACGTGCACAGGTAAGTCATGCGCCCGTTCTCCCCCTCCCGCCAGTCTGCAGCGCGCGATGAAATGCCGCTCTCCCGGCGGGATTTTTTAAAGCTGTGCGCTGCCGGGGTACTCTCCGCCTTATCGACCAGCGCCGCCGGATTCCTGGACACCGCCCCACTGCAGCAAGGCCGCGTGGTGGAAGGCTACGTCACCATCCACGCTCAGCCTTCGCTGGAGAGCAAGGCGCTGAATAAATTCTGGCGCGATACGGTCTTCCCCATCGCCGAGGCGACCATCGGCGACAAAGAGCCGCAGCACAACCGGGTGTGGTATCACGTGGCAGGCGAGGGCTACATTCACTCCGGCGGCGTGCAGCCGGTACAGACGCGCCCCAACCTGGTGGAAGACGTGCCCGCCAGCGGCGCGCTGGCGGAGGTGACCGTGCCTTTCACCGATGCCCACTGGCGCCCAGGCAAGCAGTACCCCACCGCCTACCGCTTTTATTACGAGACCACCCACTGGGTGGTGCGGCGCGTGCAGGACGCCAGCGGGGAATCCTGGTACCGCGTGCTGGACGATAAGTGGAAGTTCAGCTACTACGTGCCCAGCCGCCACCTGCGTATCCTGCCTTACAGCGAGCTTTCCCCGCTTTCGCCCGAGCTGCCGGCTGTCGCCAGACGCCTGGAGGTGAACACCGAGGCGCAAGCCGTGATCGCCTACGAGTTCGACCGCCCGGTATTCATGACCCGCACAGCCACCGGGGCGCGCTTTTCCAACGGCGATTTCTCCACCCCGCACGGGCGCTACATCACCGCGCACAAACGCCCCTACCGCCACATGGCTGCCGGCAACCTGGCAGCCAACGGTTACGACCTGCCCGGCGTGCCCTGGGTGACCTACATCACCGAATCGGGCATCTCTTTCCACGGCACCTACTGGCACAACAACTTCGGCAGGCCGCGCTCGCACGGCTGCATCAACCTGACCCCCAGTGCGGCTAAATGGGTATTCCGCTGGTGCACGCCGGTGGTGCCTCCCGACCAGCAGTTCGCCATCGAAGCCGACGGCGCGACTGCGGTGGATGTGATATAAATTGGCTATGCCGAACAAAGCCCTGTTCGAAGGTTTGGTGATCGACGAGCTGGACCAGGTGGTCTCGGTGGCCTACGTGGGTGAGGAGCCGTGCTACGTGGTGAATGACGCCGGGTTCCGCCGGCACATCCCCTCCGAGCAGGTGGACCGCCAGGTGCTGGATGAGATGCGCCGCATGATCGAGGGGCATGAAGACATCCTCAGCGAGCAGGCTGCCAGTATGCTGGGGCAGGACGACATCTTCTCGCGGGCGCTGATCTTCAACCAGCTCAAGAACATGGATAAGCAGTTCGATCTGCTGCTGCAGGCGGGCTTGCCGGAAGAAACCCGCGCCTACCTGGGCATGATGGGCTTCCGCGTACGGATCAACCTGCACGGCGAGGTGCTGGAGGTCGAGCAGCCCGGCATGATCGATCCGGATTCGGGGGAGTAAGAGCTGAAACACGAAGTACACAAAGTTAAAAACCAAGCCCACAAAGTATTTAGGTAGAATCTTTATGGACTTCGTGCCTTCTTGGTGTTCTTCGTGTTTCGGCTTTTTCTTCTACCCGGCGTAGCTCCAGCCGATCTTGGGCAGCGTGAGCGTGTCGCCGACTTCGCCTTCCTTGAGCACATCACCGCCCACCACCAGCCCAACCACCAGCAAGTGATCGCCGCCGTCGTCGTGCAGAGCGGCGACTTCGCATTCCAGGTAAGCCGCGGCGCCTTGCAGCACCGGGGAGCCCGTTACCGGCGCCGGGGTGAACGAGGCTTGCGCCATTTTATCGGGGTTCTTGGAGCGTCCCTTGGTGAACGGGCGCAGGGAGTCGAAATCGCTTTCCAGGAACAGGTTGACGGCGAACACGCGACCGGTCTCGATCAAGCCCTGGGTGTAGCTGCCTTTTTGCAAAGCCAGGGTGAGCATGCGCGGTGTGAAGGAGGTCTGCATCACCCAGTCTGCGACCATGGCGTTGGATTCGCCGGCGGAGGTGGAGGTGATGGCGTAAAAGCCGTAGGGCATGCGCTTGAGGGCGTCTTTGATGGGATCAGAGGACATAGGGAATACTCCTGTTTTGGATGAATTTGTGGGCAAATTATAATCAGGAGTAGGGTGTCGTGAGATCAGATTATTATTAGAAATGTGATAATAATTGTGCGCACCTGGCAACCGGTAGATCAGCCAACCACCTTAAATCGCTCTGGGAGCCGGATACCGGCTCGCCGGACAATGTCGGCTGCGCGGGTTTTTGCCTCGCTAATCACCGCAGCTTCGTCCACAGTAAGGATTTTTCTATCCCGCATCAGCCATTTCCCGGCGACCATGACACTTTCCACGTTCTCCGTACGCAGGGCGGAAACCATATTGGCGACCGGATCATGCAGCGGGAGCATGGCGGCGGTATTCGGGTTGATGACAACCAGGTCGGCCTGTTTGCCCGGCTGCAGTGAGCCCAGCTCGTCATCCCATAAAACTGCCCGGGCGCCGTCACAGGTTGCCATAGCCAGGATGCTCTGCGCCGGGACGGCGGTAGGGTCCAGAGTCCGGCCTTTGTGGATCAGGGAGGCCAGCCACATATCATCAATCAGCGACATGCGGTTGTTGCATGGCGCTCCATCTGTGCCCAGAGCGACGCACACGCCGGCAGCGAGCATCTCGGGGATCTTCGCGAAACCGAGCACGCGCATAGCTGCTCCCGGGTTATGTGATACTTTGACCTGCCGGTCGGCGAAAATGCGGATCTCGTCTTCGGTCAGCCACACCGAGTGCACGGCTAAGAAGTTGTGAGCCAGCACTCCCAGCCGGTCCAAATGGGTGACGGTTGTGGCCCCGCGCGTCTGGCGAGAAAATTCCACCTCTTCTCGGATCTCGGCTACATGCATGTGGATGCCAACCCCGTACCGGTCTGCCAGCTCTTTGGTTTTTTGAATCAAGGCGTCCGAGTTGTTGAAGATGGTGCGCAAACCAAACCAGACGCGGATACGGCCACCAGCAGCTCCATGCCAGCGCTCCAGATTATCGATCTGCACCTCGAGGGCGCGAGCAGTATCTTCTTTCCAGGCTGCCGGCAAGCCCTCCCCCATGTCCATGGTGGATTTTGCCAGGATGCCGCGCAGACCCAGCTCGGTGACCGCCCGCCCCATGCCGTCAACATACTGCCCTCCCGGCTCGGCAAAGCAGGTCACCCCGCTGCGAATCTGCTCGAGCCCGCACAGCAGGCTGCTGATGTAGCTGTCCTCGGCGGTCATGCTGCTTTCATAGGGCCAGATGCGATCGTGCAGCCAGGTGAGCAGGTCGACATCGTCGGCAATGCCGCGGGCGAGCTGTTGGGAGGTATGCACATGGGTGTTAATCAAGCCAGGCAGAATCCAGCGTCCCTCCAGATCGAGACGCTCGGTGGTTTCGTCCACTTCAGCAAGCAGCGCGCTGCTCGGGCCGAGATTGAGGATGCGATCACCGTCGATCAGGATCGCACCGCGGTTATACTGGCGGCGCGAGGCGTCCATGGTGAGGATCCCAACATTGTAAAGCAAGGTTCTTTTAGTCATGTTCGTCGTGTCCTGTATCATCTTGGCTGAACAGATTTATAAGCCACGCTCCTGCAGGATGGACGCGCGCAGTTCGCCCAGCCGGCGGAGCAGGTCGGGTTCATTTTCTACTGCGCGGGCAAAGACAGGATCGGCAAAGCCCGGGTCTTCCGTGCGGGCCTGCCAGTCTTGCAGCTGGAGCTGCAAGTCCTGCAGCAAGGAGGCATAGGCTGAGGTGTTTACCAGGTTTTTCAACTCATACGGATCGCGCTCCAGGTCATATAACTCGTGACCCTGCGCGCCAAAGGTAACGTATTTATACCTGCCAGCCAGGATGCCGCGTCCCGGATAGTTATGACCGTAGCCGTGACCGAAAGTCTCGATCATCAGGCTATCCCGGGCGCCCTGGTGGTCTCCGCGGCAGAAGGGCAGCAGGCTGGCGCCATGCACAGGCTGCGCGAACTGCAAGCCAGCCGCGGCAAGTACAGTGACGGGGATATCTGTAGTGGTCACATAGCTATCGACAGTCTTTCCTGCATCGGCATCCGGAAGGCGCACCGCCAGGGGAACACGCAGCACTTCTTCGGTCATGTACGTACCTTTGTCGAAGCGCCCGCCGTGGCTGGCGAGGGCGTCACCGTGATCTGTAGTCCACAGGACCACCGTGTTTTCCGCCAACCCCAGCGCCTCCAGCCGGTCGAGGATCATCCCTCCGGCGGCATCCACCATGCTGGCGTGCGCATACGCGCGCGCCATGATCAGCTGCCAATCATTCCAGGACAGAGGACTTGGTGTGTAGAATTGATTTAAGTCGTCGGAGAGAGGACGGTTGGTGTCGTAGAAATAAACCTCCGGTTTATCCTGCAATGTATCGCCAAAGCTGGGATACTCGGGGATGCTCACCGGGTCATACAGATTGGCAAATTCCTGCGTGGGGAAATGCGGCTGGTGAGGTCCCCAAAAATCGACCCGCAGGTGAAACGGCTGGCTGCTCGAGCTGCGAACCAGATCATCCAGGTGCTCGCATGCCAGTTGGGCCAGAAAGAACGATTCGTGCGTTTCCTTCGGCGTGAGTGTCAGGCCAATAGCATGCTCTCCGCTCCATGAGCTGCGGCACTGGTATAGCTGCCCTGCGCGCAGGTCTGGGAACATGCGCTCGAAGGCAGGGTTGGTAAAAAAGCGTTCGACGTAGTGCATTGCCGGTGGCAGGCCGTATCGTTCCAGGTAAGCCTGGTACGCACGGGTGGTGTAAGGGCTGCCATAATCCAGGTCGGAAAAACCTTCGCAGCCGAACTGGGAGGGCAGCCCGGGACCAGCATGGTACTTGCCCAGGTAGATGTTGCGGTACCCCGCCTGGGCGAGTGTCTCCAGGTACACTTCATGGCGGTAAGGAGCTTCAGAATAGTTGTAGTACTGCTCGTGGCTATGGGGATACAGCCCGGTAAGCAGCGAGCGCCGCGCCGGACCGCACAGAGGCACCGTACAGTAGGCGCGGCTGAAGGTGACCCCGGATTGAGCAAACCGGTCAAAATGCGGCGTGAGTGGACGGACGCCGCCGTCCCAGCCATGACGGTAGTAGGCCTGGTGATCGCTTACCAGCAGCAGAATATTGGGAGGGCGGTTTGGCATAGATTCTCACCTGTTATTTGCGGGTTCAAGGCTCATCTGCCAGGAACGAGCGGTGCGGTGGTGCCGCGCAAGATCAGGCGCGGCTCGATGACGACCTGGCGCTGACCAAGAGACTTGTCTGCAATCCGCTCGATGAGCATGGAAGCTGCCATGGCACCCAATTCTGAAATAGGCTGGCGGACGGTTGTAAGGGGCGGGTTAATATATTGAGCCACGTCGATGTCGCCATAACCAACGATCGACACATCTTCCGGAACACGCAGTCCGAGATCTAAGGCTGCGCGAACCGCACCAATCGCCATCACGTCGGAGCGGGCATAAATAGCGGTAGGTCGCTGCGGGCGAGAGAGAAGACTTTTCGTAGGCTCATAGGCACCGGAGTAATTCGGATAAGCGGCAATCAGCATGTCATCTTTGAAAGGGATGCCGGCCTCGCTCAGCGCTTGCCGGTAGCCTCTAACCTCTTCCGCTTTTACAGACCCCAACGTCTGGATGCTGAGGCATGCGATCAAGCGGTGCCCGAGGTTCACCAGATGCGAGGCAGCCAGATAGTTCGCCTTGGTTTTGTCTGCATAGATCAGGTCAACCGGCAAATCCTCGGCAAAACGATTGATAATCGTCACCGGAATATCGTGGTCCAGCAGGTACTTGATGGGGTCCAAATCCTCCCAGCCCCAGGTGCTGACAAAGATTACCCCTTCGACATGCAAGCTATGCAGATGCGCTGCATATAACATCTCGAGTTCCGGGTCGCTGTTAGCATTGCAGACGTAAACGATCCGATTGTTCTCTGTAAGCACATCCTGAAGCGATTCGATCGCCTCAGAGAAAAAGGGAGGGCGCAGGCTGGGGACAATAACCCCGATCATCGGAGAGGTAATTTGATTACGGCGCAGGTTCTGTGCCAGCAGGCTGGGCGTGTACTTCAGCTCCTCTGCCGCGGCGTGGACCCTGAGACGCAGGTCTTCCCGCACCGGCGTGGAATGATTAAGAACCCGCGAGACGGTGGAGATAGACACTCCGGCGCGTTTGGCAACATCGGTAATCGTTACAGGCCTGGGGGACAAATTCCTGCCTCCGTACAGAAAACGTTTTCTAAATAGTATAGTAACTATCAGGCTAATTGTCAAGTATTTCGGAATTATGTGCTGTTTATAACATATTATTCGCAAAATATGCGCCTTATTTCTTAGAAACCTGTTGACAACGGGCAATATTCCCGTATAATATGAATGGTTCTCTGAAAACGTTTTCTCACCAGCGATCATTACCAGCCGCACTTTCAAGTGAGGAGGATCACCAGAGAAGAAAAGTTATCGTGCTACCTGATCTTGCCATCGATTGCCCGCATCAGTATGATCTGCTTTAGAAACATACCATTGGAGGCCTACATGTTTAGAAAAACGTTTGCGCTCACCCTTCTGCTGGCGATAGTATTATCTGCGTGCGCCGCGCCTGCAGCACCCACCCCCGTTCAGCCCGCATCTACCGAGCCCCCGCAAAGCCAGGCGCCCCAGCCAACCGATGCCCCGCCAGCCACCGAGGCAGTCGCTGCCCCAGCCGAAATCGTGACGATCGACTTCTGGATCCCCTCCGGCCGCGGGCGGGATGCAGGCACTGACGGTGTGGTACAGGCTTTCGAAGCCTCGCACCCCAACATTAAAGTCAACGTAACCGCGATCCCTTTTGGCGAGTTTTTAAATACCTTTAAAATCGCTCTGGCAGGCAATACACCGCCAGACGCCGCTCTGACGAACGGGGTCGATATTCAGAGCCTGGCCTTCAGCGGAGCATTACTGCCCCTGGACGATCTCATTGCTGAAGACCGCCAGGACTTCATGCCCGACCTGATCGACATGGTCTCTCTGGATGGGGTCGCCTATGGGGTGCCGTTTGAACAATCCGGCGGCGCCATGTTCTACAACACGGAGTATTTTGCCGCAGCAGGAGTCGAAGCGCCCAAGACTCTCGAGGAAACGTGGACCTGGCCTGAATTTATGGAAAACGTCAAGAAAGTCGTTGAGTTCCAGGCTGGACAGGGCAAGCAGATCTGGGGAACGGTCGGCTTGAACAATCCCATCGAAGCCACATTCTTCGCCTGGACGATGGTGCGCAGCAACAGCACTCCCGGAAGCCCGTTGTGGGAGAGCATCGCCCCAGACTGGACAACGGTCAAGGGCTATGTAGATACCCCCGAGGCGATGGAAGCATACGCCTTCTACCAGAGCATGTACACCGATGGATTTGCTCCCAAAGAAAATATTCCGGATGCCTTCGGAACGGGCGCGGCTGCAACATTTTTCGCCATTCCTCCATCGGCAGGAGACCTGACAGCCGGCTTTCCGGATTTGAAATGGGATGTTATGCCGCTGCCCTATTTCAAGACGCCGCTCACCCACACCGGATCTTTTGCCAATACCATCGCTGCCCGAGCGGACAACGTCGAGGAGGCCAAAGAGTTCCTGAAATTCTTCTCCTCGCCGGAAGGCTTCCGCGCCTACTTGACTATAACGCCGGGCATCCCGGGGCGCATTTCGCTGCAGCAGGAGATGCCCGAGCTGCAAACAGGATACCTGAAGCTCATTTTCGATCAGGTAAATCAATGGGGATATGCTCGCCCCGGCGGGCCGGCGCACAGTACCTTCAATGCGCTCATCGCAACCAAGATGATGAAGGATATCGCGGTTGGCGGTGACATCGAAGCAATCGTTGCCGCAGCGGTCGTTGAAGCCGACGCCCAACTGGCTGAGTTCAAATAACCTACCTCTCTGCAGGCCGGGAGGCATTGCGCCTCCCGGCCTGCACCTCACCCGCATGAACATGCATCGCCTCCGCACGAACAAAGGCCAGCGCTACCTGTGGGCATTCCTGCTCGCGTTTCCTGCGCTGGTGGGGTTAGTCCTGTTCCATTACTGGCCGATCTATGAAACTGCCCGGATCAGCCTGAATGATTACAACCTTTTCACCCGCGAAATGGAGTGGGTGGGGTTGGAGCACTACCAGACGGCGCTGGCGGACAATGCCCTGCAGCAATCAGCCGTCACAACCATCAAATTTTTTGCGCTGCAGGTGCCGCTCCAAATGCTCCTGGCATTGGGGCTGGCGCTGCTCGTCAAGCAGCCGGGTCGAGGCGTCAGCATCCTCAGGACCGTCATCCTGCTGCCGGCGGTCACCTCGATGGTGGTCGCATCCACGGTATGGGGTATGATGTACCACCCGAGCAATGGCCTAATCAACAGCATCCTGCAGTCAATAGGACTGCCTGCCCAGCCATTTCTCACCAGCCCCAATCAAGCGCTGCCGTCAATTGCCGTGATCACCATCTGGAAGGAAGTCGGGTTGTACATGCTCTTCTTCCTGGCCGGCTTGATGAACATCTCGAATGAATATTACGATGCCGCCAAAGTCGACGGGGCTAACTCCTGGCAGATCCTGCGCCATATCACCATCCCCCTGCTGCGGCGCACCACACTCTTTGTGCTCATCACCAGCACCGTCTCCGCCTTCAAGGTATTCGTCCCGATAAAAATCCTGACTGCCGGTGGGCCGCTGAATTCCACGCGGGTAATCGTGCTCTACCTGTTCGACCTTGCTTTCAAGTTCAACCGCTTTGGCTATGCGACGGCAGTTGGCGTGCTGCTGGCTTTGACTCTGCTCATCATCAGCATCATCCAGAACCGTATGTCGCAGGAGCAGTAATCATGAAAATTGCTGCCATCCCCCGGATTTCCGTGCGCGGTGTGCTGGCTGGCTTCGGCCTGGCTGTGTTGGGGTTGGTCTTTGCCACGCCTTATGTGTGGATGGTGGTTTCCGCATTCAAGCCGCGAGCAGAGATCTTTGCCAATATATACCCACTCTCCTGGCGCACCTTCGTCCCGCTGCAGCCGACGCTGCAAAACTTCATCGACCTGTTCACGCAGCACGAATTTCTGCGCCCGCTGATCAACAGCATCGGGCTGGCGATTGCCGGGGTGGTCATCTCGCTGACGATCAACAGCCTGATTGCTTTCGTGTTAGCCTGGCTGGACTTTCCCGGACGCAACCTGCTGTTCATCGCTATACTGGCGACCATGCTTATTGCTTTCGAAGCGAAAATCGTGCCTTTGTTCCTGGTTATACAACGGTTGAATCTGTATGACTCCTACCTGGGAATTCTGGTGCCGTGGATCACCGACGCCTACTTCATCTTCCTGCTGCGGCAGCATTTCAAGGAACTTTCTCAGGATCTATTCGATGCGGCAATCCTGGATGGGTGCTCTTACTTCCGCATTTATTGGAGCGTGATGCTGCCCAACATCAAACCGGGGCTGGTCAGCGCGGCGTTTATCAAATTCATCTTCACCTGGGATTCCTATATCTGGCCCCTGGTGGCGGTTCAGGATGAGAGCAAGACAGTGATCACGGTGGCATTAGCCAAGCTGTTCGCCGATGAATACATCCTGTGGGAGCTGGTCTTTGCAGGTTCGTTTATCGCTACAATCCCGGTCCTGATCCTGTTCCTGTTTATCCAGCGCTATTACGTACAAGGATTTTTAACCTCCGGATTAAAAGGTTGACATCCAAATTTCTTCTGCGAAAGGAAACGCCATGAACATCATCGTGATTGTATCCGACACTCTCCGCCGGGATCACCTCGGCTGCTATGGCAACCCAGACATCCGCACGCCAAACCTGGATGCCTTCGCCCGCCAGGGAGTGGTATTCGACGGTTGTCATGCAGCTTCGTTTCCCACAGTCCCGGCGCGCGCCGACCTGATGACAGGCCGGAACACGTTCTTGTTTTTCCCCTGGGGACCGCTGCCGCAATCCGAAACCACACTGCCCGACCTGCTGCGTAAAGCGGGTTATGCGACGGCAGCGGTGGCGGATACACCTTTCCTGACCCGCAACGGCTATGGACAGGACCGCGGCTTCCAGGATTTTATCTACGTACGCGGGCAGCTGGACGGGACGGAGCGAGATTACCGGAAGATGCAGCGCCCCTTCTCGGAACAAGAAGGCTACTGTGCTCCAAAAACCTTCACCGAAGCAGCCGCCTGGCTGCAGCGCCACCGTGAAAAGAAATTTTTCCTATACGTGGATACCTGGGATCCGCACGAGCCATGGGATCCGCCGGCATATTACGTCAAACCCTATCTTCCCGACTACCAGGGTCAGCAGGTGCATCCGGTATATTGGGATTATAAAGAGGATGGCCTGACAGAGGCTGATGTTGCGATCGCCCATGCCTGCTACCAGGGCGAGATCAGCATGGTCGATCACTGGTTTGGCTTCCTGATGGAACGGCTGCGCGTGTTCAACCTGCTGGATGATACCGCCATCCTGTTCCTCTCGGATCATGGTTTTTACTTCGGCGAGCACGGCTGGTTTGGCAAACGCCGCTTCCGCTGGCCCGATGGGTCTTCTTTCGACGCCGGCTTCTCTAAAGGCTTGAAGATGGGACAGCAAACCGTGTATCGCTCGCCGCTGCACAACGAAATAACCCGGGTGCCGCTGGTGATGCACCTTCCGGGGACGGCAGCCAGGCGCGTACCCGGCGTTGTCAGCCTGCCGGATGTTATGCCAACCGTGCTCGAGATCGCAGGGGTGCAGGTTCCCGAGCGAGTGCAGGGAACGTCGCTGCTTTCGATGGCGCGCGGCGAGGCGAGCGGCGTGCACGATCTCGTTGTCACCTGCGCCCCATTCGAAGAGATCGGGCAGATCTCCAAGACGGTCGATGACCGCACACGCGTGGTGCAGGAGATCTCACCCTGCTCCATCACCGATGGCGAATGGGATCTGCTGTATGCGGTAAACGGCCAACCCGTGGAGCTGTTCAACAGGCAATCAGACCCCGGACACCACCACAACCTCTTCGACAGCCAGCGCCAGGTAGCGGAGAGGCTGCACGCTGGCTTTGTCGGCTGGCTGGAAGCCAACGGCGCCCCGCAGGATCAAATCGAGATGCGCCGCCACCTGGGCTGAACAGGTGGCTGGACAAAAACCGGGATGCGGTAGTGGGCTGCGAGCGAAGCTTGCAGCCCACACCCTGATGACACCAAATATTCAGACAGGATCGTAGATACGGAGGCGTTATGGAATTTCATGTGAATGGGAAGCCTGAGGATATCGCCCGCTACGTACTTCTCCCTGGTTCGCAATCGCGGGCGCGCCGCATCGCCGGGCATTTTGAAAATATGCAGACGGTGAGTGAGGAACGCGGCATCGTGGTGTACACCGGCAGTTATCACGGTGTGCGCATGACCGCCTGCGGAACCGGGATGGGCGGGCCAGCCACCTCTATCGCCGCCGAGGAGCTGGGTCACCTGGGGGCGGATACCTTCATCCGGGTAGGCTCGTGCGGGGTCTTCCAGCCGGGGCAAATGCCCGGAGATATCATCATAGCCAGCGGCGCCGTACGGGCAGGAGGTACCGGTCGAGCCTATCTCCCGATCGAGTTCCCGGCGGTGCCAACCTTCGAGGTAACCACCGCCCTGGTGCAGTCAGCAGAACGCCTGCATATCCCGGTGCGGGTGGGCGTCGGTTATTCCTCGGATGCCTTCTACGGTCCTGGGGATGAAGCCCACTTCAAGCAGATCTTGCGAGGGCGGTTAGTGTTTGTAGAGCAAGAAACCGATACCCTTTTTGTGGTTGGCGCAGTTCGCGGATGGCGGACGGGCAGCATCCTCACCGCCGATGGCGCTCCTGGTGAGATCAAACCGGCCTGGGGCGAAGCAGCGTTCAAGGCAGGAGTGGACCAGATGATCCAGGTAGCTTTGCAGGCAATGCTCAGCCTGGCCCAACAAGATTTCTCAGGTTAAACAGCATGAATTCCCGCGAGCGGGTGCAGGCAGCGCTGAATTTCGAAACGCCAGACCAGGTGCCGGTGGTGATCGGCGCCAGCAACGCCACCAGCATGCGGCTGAAACCCTACCAGCAGCTAAAAAGGCTGCTGGGGTTGAAAGATCGGGTCGAATACCTGTACGATTGGCCCGAGCTCGGTACGGTGCGGATGGGCGAGCCGGTTCTGCATGCTGTGCACAGCGATGTGCGCGGCGTCTGGGACCGCTTCCCCAGGCATATCTACGCGCGGAACCAGGCTCGCCCGGCGCACGCCCCGTTCATCGACGATTGGGGCATCGGGCAGGTGGAGATCGAGTCCGGCGTGTGGACGCAGGGCATCCACCCATTGGCAGGAGCAGAGACCTTTGCCGATCTCGAAGCCTACCCCTGGCCCGACATGCAAGATCCCAGCCGCCTGGAGCACTTGCGGGACCAGGCGCAGAGCCTGTCGGCATCTGGCGAATACGCCATTCTCGGCGCGCCCTGGCTCTTGTTCCCTTTCGAACGGGCGATCGCTTTGCTCGGCATGGAAAAATTATTCGTGCAGATGGCGACCAACCCCGAGTTCGTCCACGCCCTCCTGGAGCGGATCACAGCGCTGTGCAAACAGCACATGGGCAACTTCCTGCGGGAGGCGGGTGAGGCGCTGGACATCATCAAGATTGGGGACGATCTGGGCAGCCAGCAGCGGCTGTTGATCTCGCCAACCATGTACCGGCGCCTGCTAAAACCCTTCCACGCCGATTTCATTGCTTTCATTAAGCAGCGCACCCGGGCGAAGGTTTTCTTCCACAGCGATGGCGACGTGTTCGACCTGGTTGAGGATTTCATCGAAATAGGTGTCGACATCCTCAACCCCATCCAGACCTCAGCAGGCAAGATGGGCCGGCTGGCGGAGTTGAAGCAGCGCTTCGGTAAGAACCTGGTCTTCTGCGGAGCGATCGATACCCAGAGCATTCTGTCTCAACGCTCACCAGAAGCGGTGCGCGCCGAGGTGGAACGGGTAACCGGCCTGTTGGGCGGCGGAGGCGGTTATTTGCTCAGCGCCGTTCACACGATCACCGACAATGTGCCGGCGGAAAACGTACTTGCAATGGTGGGAGGGCTCCGTTAATGGTAGGATGCAGGCTGGTGCACCGCTGGAAACGATATGCCTCGGGAAAAAATAATTACCGTTGACGAGATAAGCACTGCCTCCACCCCAGACTGGCAGCAAAGCCCACCGCCCGCTTTCCACGTGATGGCTAAACCGCGCGGCGCGGTGTGCAACCTGGACTGCCAGTACTGCTTCTACCTGTCTAAGGAGCAGCTCTTCCCCGGCAGCCAGTTCCGCATGCCGGATGAGCTGCTGGAGGTGTATGTCCGCCAGTACATCGCCTCGCAGCGCGTCCCGGAGGTAACCTTTACCTGGCAGGGGGGCGAGCCGACACTGATGGGGCTGGATTTTTACCGCAAGGTGGTGGCTTTCCAGCAGCAGTACCGCCCGCCCGGGGTGACGATTTACAACGCGCTGCAAACCAACGCCACCACGCTCGATGAAGCCTGGGCACAGTTCTTCAAAGAACACAATTTTTTGATCGGCGTCAGCCTGGATGGCCCGCGCCAGCTGCACGACGCCTACCGGGTGGACAAGGGAGGCAAACCCACCTTCGAGCGGGTGATGGCAGGCATCGAGCTGCTGAAGAAGCGCCGGGTTGAGTTCAATATCCTGGCCTGCGTCAATGCGCTGACCGCCGAACATCCCATAGATGTATATCGCTTCCTGCGCGACGAAGTCGGGGCGCAGTATCTGCAGTTCATCCCCATCGTGGAGCCCCAATCCAGCGGCGTCTCGGGCAGCGCCCTCGTTTCTCACCGTAGCGTTACCGGGCGCCAGTATGGGCAATTTCTCATCGAGATCTTCGATGAGTGGGTGCGCCGGGACGTCGGGCGGGTGTTCGTGCAGTTGTTCGACGTAGCGCTGGGAGTGTGGCATGGGATGCCAGCCGGGTTGTGCATCTTCAGCGAAACCTGCGGGCTGGCGCTGGCGCTTGAACATACTGGCGATCTATATGCCTGCGATCACTTCGTCGAGCCGCCTCACTACCTGGGGAATATCCGGGAGAAAAACTTGCTGGAACTGGTGGCTTCGCCGCAGCAGCAGCGGTTCGGGCTGGATAAGCGCGAGACGCTGCCGCGCTACTGCCGCGAGTGCGAGGTGCGCTTTATCTGCAACGGCGGCTGCCCCAAAGACCGCCTGCTGCGCACACCGGATGGCGAGCCCGGTCTGAACTACCTGTGTGAGGGCTATAAAGCGTTCTTTACTCACATAGATGAGCCGATGCGGCTGATGAGCGCGCTGCTGAAAATGCAGCGAGCGCCGGCGGAGATTATGAGGCTCAGGGCAGGCGAGGCGGAGGCTGCCCTGATTGCCAGCACCAATAAGAGAGAAGCTGAGAAGAAAACCAAACGCGGGCGAAGGGGGCGAGCCATCCACGAATAGGACACGAATACGCGAATAATTACCTCGTGCCCGCATAAACCCGCCGGTACGCACGCAGCAGAGCCAACGGATATCAAAACTGCCGTGTCTTCCCTACTTGACGGTTCGGGCTACTATCGCTATGATGTTCTCATGATCGATAAGTCCCCCATTCACCCTGGTGAAATTCTTCGGGAAGATTTCATGAAGCCGCTTGGGCTCAGCCAGTACCGACTGGCAAAAGATCTCGGCGTAGCGCCCATCCGTATCAGCCAGATCGTGAACGGGCAGCGCGCTATCACTGCCGATACAGCGCTCAGGCTTGGGCGCTATTTCGGTACCAGCGCGGCGGTATGGTTGCGCTTACAGGTGCATAACAACCTACTGGTTGCGGAGAAAGAGCCGAAGGAACAGATTGAACGTGAGGTCCAGGTGCAGTAGCAGCCGGTTAGCAATCCGTACGCATAGCCAAGGAAATACACCACCTCTTGATTAAACAGAGCGATTGAAAAAAATAATGAAACTCGAATTGATCGTACAAGACATTTTAGCAGCCCTTGTCGCTGTAGATTCTTGCGGCCTGCCATTCAAAAATTTCAAACCAGGGGTAGGACCGTATGGTGAACCTCAACTTCTCAAGCTTATTGCTAGCTATCTGAATTCAATTCCCCGCTACGAGTCATCCGCAATCACGAAGCGTACGCCGGATCTACTCATTCCAGGAAAATGGGCGATTGAATTCAAGATCGCTCGGCCATACGGCGATAACGGAAGAGAAGCTGAGGATTGGTCGGTGAATCTACTACATCCATACCCGGGCAATGTAAGTTCCATCGGAGATTGCATTAAGCTGCTTAAGCTTGATGGCGATGAACTTCGTGCTATCGTGGTCATTGGTTATGAGCATAGTCCAGCAAAGATTAATCTCACGCCATTGATAGATTCATTCGAGACAATAGCTCGGAATGTGATGAATATTGCACTCGCTCCAAGAATTGAGATATGTAAAGAGGGCCTGACTCATCCCGTTCATCGAGTCGTGCGTGTCTTCGCCTGGGAGGTATTGAGAATTTCGGAAGTGTTCCTTTAACCGGGACATCTATATCGATCTCTCTATGGAGGTTCACATGACAGGTTTTTGGGGCATTCTCACCGGCTTTGTAGGCATCATCTTTGCGCTGGCGATCACTGCCGGGGCAATTTACGTCGTTCGTAGACCGCTGGCCCGCTTCCTCGAAAAAATCATTGACGACCGCGAAGTCGCCGCACTGGGCGTCACTTTCATCCTGCTGCTGCTTGGGTTGGATGGGCTGGAGGCGGTGCTGGGCTACTTCACCCAGGCCAATTTGAATACACTCTTCGATGGGCTGGTGCGGCTGTTGAACAGCCTGGCGGGCACCGTGCAGTGGGCGGCCTATATCGGCGCGCTGCTGTTCATCGCTATGCGATCCGCAGCAGCCTCGTGGCGCGACGGGAATAATCATCACTTAAATTCAATTTCGACTCCAGCGCGCCTCGAATGGAGCCGGAACGATCCCCGGCTTTTCCAGGCAGACGCCATCCAGGCGACCGGCGGGGTTGGTAAACTAGCCCTGCTCTTCGCCTATCCAGTGCACCCAACTCAATTGCAGCCCGGCAGCAGCATTTGCCAGGCGCTGGTCGCCGGTCCACAGCTCTGCGCCGGATTGCTCTGCCAGGGCCAGGTATTGAGCATCGTATGCCCTGGATTGACCCAACCGGTCTGCCCAGATTAAGGCGCGCTGGTGCAAGGCTTCCGTTGGCCAGACACTTTGTATATTTACGGTGTTTACCTTCTGGAAGATCATTTTGACCTGCTTCTGGCTAAGAAGTCCTTGAATCGTTGCCCGGCGCAGCACAGTAATCAATTCATACTCCCACAGCACCGGTGCTGTAAGAGTCTTCCCTTCTAATTTCCAGGTGCTGATTCTACTTTCCGATGATTGCGAATACGGCAGGGGTAATATTATCGCTGCCATAATATTGGCATCCAGCACGATATTCATGCTTCGCCTCGCCAGACTCTATCCATATCATCATCCCGCTCATCTCTGGCTTCTTCAAGCAGATTCCCGGTGTATATTCCATGTTCTTCTTCGATCTGGCGGCGAATCTCTGCGAGTTCCTGCAATGCCTTCAGCTCCCGCTGTAACCGGACTTCTCGATTCTTTTTTTCCACCCATTCGCGTATGATCTCCCTCACCAGCTCGGAGATGCTGCGATTCTCCTGGCGAGCGGTTTCCACCAGGGCCTGATGCTGCTCCGGCTCAAGAAGGATCTGGGCTCGATATTTGGTCGGCTGCATATTTCACCTCCACCCGTATTATACACCCGCACAGGTGTAGGTGTAAGATTATTAACCGCGGGTATGAAGGCCATGCTTGTAGAATTTTCTTCCCTGGGTATAATCAATCAGCGACTATCCAGTCAATTGGACTTCCCATGCCAATCCACATCCTCAACTGCGCCAGCATGACTCCCCGCTTCCCCCGTTGGGAGATCGGTGCGCCCTGCCTGCTCATCGAAACCGAGCAGGGTCTGGTGCTGGTCGATACCGGGCTGGGCCTGCACGAATATGCATCCCCCTCCCTCGGAGGGAGTACGAGGCCATGCGGAAGCCGCACTGCCCGATCGAGCTGGCTTACGACCGCGAGGATTTCACCCACAGGCCGCGCTGGTGCTGTACGGCGACGATCAGCGCATGCAATGGGATAGGGCTAGACGCCATCCGCCTGCCCTTCACCGAGGAGGTGTATTTTTTATCTTCGAATAGTCAGCTCTAGCGGTTGTTCGAATTCACCACCCGAAAGAATCCCCACAGCCCTGCAATAATCGCGCCGACAAGCCAGGCAATGGTTGTATCCATGCTGGCTAATCCCTGCAATACTGCAAACAGCAAAATAGAGATCAGTATCGGGATGAGGAAGTCAACGAAAGACATAAAATATATGCCCAGGCCAATCCCACCGAAAAAAAAGCCAAGTACAGCCGCAAGCTGCGGGTTCTTTGCTCCGTTGAGAGGGGGCATATGCTCAAACAACCAATTCGTAAAATCGATCATGGCAGGTTTCCTCACAAAGGAAATAGAGGGCTAGATGGTTCAAAATAGGGGTAATACCGGCATCAATTTGCCGGTATGCCCATAATGGCCTACTTAAAAAAGTGCAACAAGGAACACTACCGGAAGCCACAGCCCCAGACCGCCAACTATGCCGCCCGCGACTGGGTGCCAGGGCTCCTGGTCGAGGATGTTTAATCTGCCATCTTTGACCGCAGTGCCGAGCAATAATGCACCCAGGCCAAATCCAACCAAACCGACCCAACCGAAATAATCAACAAATAATAGAATCAATGCTGGTGACATTTTTTGTTCCTTCCCTTCTGCAAGTTAAAAAACCCTGATCAATCTGCTGAAAAACTCGGCGAACAAGGGAGGGAGTGCTCAATGATTTCCCCGGTATGGTGAACGATGGTGTGCACCCTCAAGTTTGAGCCAGTGTGACTGAAACGTGTTATATTTTATTATATCACAACTAGGAGTTTGTCAACCCTTATTGTCGTATTTGTCGAATTGAGTTTTTGTCTGCCTCAAATCTCAGGCAGCAGGGGTGTTTCGAATCGTCGGAAAATCTATATTCATCACCGTATTATCGATTTCCGATATAAAATTAACACACAAATGGTAGAATGCATCGTAATCGCATCCATCTGCGTATTTAATGGTAAAGGACCGTGATTTTCTACCCGGGGACGGCGCCCCCGCCCCCAGACGGGAGTATAGTGCATGAATACACCCAACTACATCATCGAGGTCACCGAAGCCGATTTCCCTTACGAGGTGCTGGCGTATTCGGAGCAGGTTCCGGTGATCGTCGATTTCTGGGCTGAATGGTGCATCCCCTGCCGCACGCTCAGCCCGATCCTGGAGAAGCTGGCTGAAGAAGCCAAAGGCGCTTTCCGCCTGGCAAAGCTCAACGTGGATCAAAACCAGAACCTGGCGCGCAATTACCGGGTGACCAGCATTCCTTCGGTGAAGGCGTTCAAGAGCGGGCAGGTGGTGAACGAGTTCAGCGGGCTGCAGCCCGAGCCTAAAGTGCGCCAGTTCCTGCGCAGCCTGGCGCCCTCCGATACCGACCTGGCGCTGGAGAAGGGCCAGAGCCTGCTGACGCTGGAAAGCTGGGGCGGGGCTGAGAAGGCCTTCCGCCAGGTGCTGGAGCAGTCGCCGGTAGACGCGGAGGCCATGCTGGGGCTGGCGAAGAGCCTGCTGGCGCAAGGGCGCTTGCAGGAGGCCATGCAGCGCATGGCGGAAATCCCGCCCAGCAAGGCGTACAGTGCGGCGCAGACACTGCTGCCGCTGGCGAAAGCCATGCAGCGCCTGGAGGTGCAGGCGTGGAGCGATGAGCCGCGCGAAGCCGCCTACCAGAGAGCGCTCCGGCTGGCAATGCGCGGCAATCTGCCCGCCGCCATGGACGGTGTGCTGGACGTGCTGCGTGAAGACAAGCGCTTCCGCAGCGGCGAGGCGCGCCTGGTGATGCTGGGCTTACTGGAAATATTGGGGGAAGCCAACCCGCTCACCCGCCAATACCGGCAGGAGCTGGCAACGGTCTTGTTCTGATCCCCAACCCTTCCAGCCTCTCCCGTTTTGCTTCGCAAAATGGGAGAGGCTGGCTGTAGGCCAGAGGGGGTTATCTCTTTCTTCCCAACAGTTCCAAATCACCCCAGGTTGTCGGATCGGTCAGCACGCGCGTGCTGATGATCGAGGTCATAGTCTGCTGAATGTTGCGGTTGGTATTGTCGTTATCCGACAGCGAAAAGGCGAAGCCGTAGTGCTGCCCGATATCGGGATTGATGCCGAACAGCTCCCAAGGAATCTTCACTTCCACCCGATAGCCTAGATCGGCAGCGACGGCGGCAATCTTGATCTTCTGCTGCCCACCCGCCAGCTTGCGCGGGTACCACAGGTAGGCCTCGGGGGCATTATTCAGCGTCTGGTAGCCGGGCGAGATGCCAATCTGGTAGTCATCGCCGGAAAGCTCGTCCAGGTAGTAGTCCTTCGATACCACCGCATCCAACAGCACTTCCAGACTGTCGCCGAGAAAGAGGTTGGCGCCTGTGGTGTTCTGCACGAATTCCTGGTCCTTGACACGCACCGCGATGTATAGATGATAATCATCCCAGCCGAACATCACCGTTCCGGAAAGGTCGTTCTCGTTGGTCCAGTGTCCGGTGTTGTACACCCGGTAATCGACCGGGTAGCGATCCAGCGTCCATTCCGCCTCGTCAAACACCCCGTCGATGGTGGGCTCGCGCTGGAAGTAGTAGGCCACGAATTTTGGCCCTGATCGCACCGCGGGACCCACGTAGGAGATCGGGGTGTTGGTGGGGATCGCCGTGGGCGTGGGCGGAATGGCGGTCGCGGTGGGCGGCTGTGTTGCTGTGGCAGCCGGCGCGATGGGGC
>JBGSTO010000707.1:0-6586 GCA_041736465.1 Anaerolineales bacterium
TTCGGCCGAGAGCAGCGCGCAAGCCGTCGAGCGCAACGCCAGTGGTCTGCCGCCGGCAGAGCTGCGCCGCGTCACCGAGCAGGTCATCCAGGAGATCGATAAACGGATCGTAGCCAACCGCGAAAGGTTCGGGAGGACGTAGTTATGCCCCTGGAAAAAGCGGTCATAACCAATAGCAATTCGGGCGATAAGCTGCCGGTGATGTTCAACCCGGAAGAATATACGCTCAGTAAAGATATCAACTATGCGCAAATCGGCGTTCCTGGTCTCAGCTCGCCGATCCTGCAGTTCGTGCACGGCAACCTGCAGACGCTGGAGATGGAGCTGTTCCTGGACACCTACGAAGAGCACCGCGAGGGCGGGCGCACACTGAACAGCGCCGGCGACGATGTGCGCAAGCTGACGCGCAAGGTGACCGATCTGATGAACATCGATCCCGAGACGCACGCCCCGCCGGTGCTCTTGTTCACCTGGGGGTCGCTGTCCTTCACCTGCGTGCTGGCCCGCGCCACCCAGCGCTTCATCCTCTTCCGCCCAGATGGCGTGCCGGTGCGCGCCCGCTTGCAAGTGACCTTCAACGAATTCCGCACCCTGGACCAGGAAGCCAAAGAGATCAAGCGCTCCACCTCCACCTACACGCGCCTGTACGTGGTCACCCAGGGAGAGACCCTGAGCGCGATCGCCGCCCGCACCTACGGCAACCCCGCCCTGTGGCGGCCGATTGCCATTATGAATGCCATCGCTAACCCGTTTATTTTAGAAACCGGGCAGCAGCTTTTGGTGCCCAACCTGCCGTTTCGCGATCCTGACAGCGGTGAGGTGTACCAGTAATGCCAGGCAGCCACTTTGCCCCCGATTTCCGCATCCTGATCAACGGCGAGCCGGCCCCTGCCGCACTGCGCGCCTCGGTCACCAGCGTCAGCTTCCAATCGGCGCTGGAAGGATCGGCACGGGTAGAGCTTGGCCTGCTGAATGAGAATATGCGCTGGCTGGACCACCCACTGCTGCGCCTGGAGAACGATCTCAAACTGGAGATCGGCTACGCTCCCGACCCGCTGGTGCAAGTCTTCGGTGGCGAAATCGTCGGGCACACGGCTTCATTTCCCAGCAGCGGCGTGCCGGTGATCAACGTGGTGGCGCAAGACCGCATCAACCGGCTGCAGCAGGGCACCAAAGTGCGCTGGTTCGCCATACCGATCACCTCCGTCACCAACTTTGCACTGCCAGACCTGGCGGTAGCGGGCATCGTCAGCGCCGAAAACGGCCTGATACCCATCGTGGATCCGGTCGGTGCAGCCCTGTCCATCCTGCTGGGCGGCGCTGGGGCGGTGGTTTCGATCACCGACACCGACGCCGGGCAGAAAGTCATCCGCCACCAGGCCGAAGAAAGCGACTTCGACTTCCTGAAACGCATCTCCAAAGAAAACGGCTGGGAGATGTTCATCGAGCACAGCGGGCCTTTGGGCGGCTTCCAACTGCGCTTCATGTCGCCGCTCGACCGGCTGGCGCCGGAGGTGTCGCTCAAGTACGGGCATTCGCTGATCGAGTTCAACCCGCGCCTCACCACGGTCGGCCTGCTGGCATCTGTGACCGCCTACGTGTGGGTGGCAGCCATCAAGACCCAGTTTACCGTCACTCTGGGTTGGGATTGGGACGAGGCTGCGCTGACCCTGGATGTGCGCCCGGCAGTCATGCCCATGCAGAGCGGCCCCAGCGATTACCTGATCAAAGAACCGGTCACGCCCGTTTCGGCGCCGCGCAAGCTGATCAGCGAGCTGATTCCCAAGCTGAACCAGCGCCTGACCGGCTCAGGCTCGTCGCTCGGCGATCCACGCATCCGCCCGGGCGCCGTCATCCAGCTCGAGGGCGTGGGCGAGGAATTTGGCGGCTACTACCGGGTGACCTCCGCCACCCACAGCATCGATTCGGGCGGCTACCGCACCAATTTCGACGTACGCAAGGAGATCTGGTTTGGCTCCATCCCCTTGCCAGAGCAGGGCGCCGTCCCGCTGAGCTTGAAAGGACCGTTTGGATGAACTTCCAAGACATCCTCCTCAGCAGGTGTAGGGGCGGGTTTGTACCAGCAAGACTCGCGCGCCAGGAACTGCCTCACTCAGTCCCTCCGTCCCCATCCACCAGGCCTGACCGGCGGTTCTCCGCGCCTCACTGCCTCGCCCGCACAAACCCACCCCTACGACGCGGTGATGTCGGCTGCCGTGGTGGGACTAATATCCGCTTCTGTAATTAGGGATCGCATCGAGGACTCTGACCTATGCCCAGCTTCATAGATGAAATGTCCACCAACACGCAAACAGAGACGCGCATCTCCGGCGTGGCGGTAGCCCAGGTGATCAGCAACCTGGACGCCACCGGTAGTGGCCGCGTGCAGCTCAAGCTGCCCTGGCTGCCGGGCTTCGAGCCCTGGGCGCGCGTCGCCGTGCTGCTGGCGGGCATGAACACCGGCACCTATTTTATCCCCCAGGTGGGCGACGAAGTGCTGGTGGCCTTCGAACAGGGCGACGTGCGCCAGCCTTTCGTCATCGGCTGCCTGTGGAATGCCAGCGATACCCCGCCTGCCTCCAGCCCGCTGGATCCGGTGGCAAAGCGCATCATCCGCACGCCATTGGGTCACGTGATGGAATTCGATGACACCCTGCAGAGCGTCACCATCACCACCCTCACCCAGCAAACCATCAAGATGGACGCCACCCAGATCCAGCTCTCCACCACCGGCGGCACTGCCAGCGTGACCATGGACGTCTCCGGCTCCATCAAGCTGGAAGCGGCGGTCAGCATCGAGCTGAAGGCGCCCAGCATCACCCTGGATGGCTTGAACGTCACCGTCAAGGGCAGCGCCAGCACCAGCGTCGAAGGTGGCGCCACCTGCAGCATCCAGGCAGGTCTGGTGAAGATTAATTAGGAGATTCCCAGAGATGGTCGCACCTCGTGGGCAGAAAATAAAGATCAACACAAAGAGCACCAAGGAGGCACAAAGGCCACAAAGTTCTAATATTTTTATTATTTGTGAGCTTTGTGTTAAAACTTTGTGTTCTTCGTGTTTCAATCTTTCAACCTTATTGAGGAGTCAGCTATGCCCCCAGCAGCCAGAGTAGGTGATATGAGCGGTCACCCCGGCACAATTACCGGGCCGGGTGTACCCACCGTGCTGATCGGCGGTATGCCCGCCGCCGTGGTAGGCGACCTGCACACCTGCGCCTTTCCCCCGCCGGCTTCGCACCCGCCCACGCCGATTGTCGTCGGCAGCGCCACGGTTTTGATCGGTGGGCGACCGGCGGCGCGCGTTGGCGATACTGCCGCCTGCGGCGCACCGATTGTGGTCGGCGCCTTTACGGTGATGATCGGCGGTTGAAGCTACCCCACTGGCTGCCGGTCAGTCTTGAACGGCGGCTGAGGAGGAAGATATGATCGAATCAGACCAGGATAAAGCATTTTTAGGGCGCGGCTGGGGGTTTCCCATCCAAGCCAGGCCGGATGGC
This sequence comes from Anaerolineales bacterium, assembly GCA_041736465.1. Classification (GTDB taxonomy): domain Bacteria; phylum Chloroflexota; class Anaerolineae; order Anaerolineales; family UBA4823; genus JAJUJL01. The sequence goes on from JBGSTO010000707.1 coordinate 3,498, forward strand.
GAGGTTGCCATGGCAGCCTTCGAAGAGGATATCCGCCAGTCGATTCGCATCATCCTGGGCACCGATCCCGGGGAGCGCGTCATGCGTCCCGATTTTGGCGCCGGGTTGAATGCCCTGGTCTTCGAGCCGCTCAACACCACCACCATGGCTCTCGTGCAGCACCGCGTGGAGCTGGCGCTGGTCACCTGGGAACCGCGCATCCTCATCGAGAGCGTGCAGGTTAGCACCAACCCGGAGGAGCGCAACCTGCTGATGATCGAGGTCAGCTACCGGGTGCGCCAGACCAACACATTCTACAACCTGGTGTACCCGTTCTATCTATTAGAAGGTGAGCGACCATGAAAAAGCAAGCGCAGCATACACCGCTGACGCCCATATTGGACCAAAGAGAGGAGCAGCAGCTCTTCGAAGCGCTGCTGCGTCACACCCAATCCTATGTGCCCGGCTGGATCCCCGGCGTGCAAGGGCCAGGGGGTGCGCTGCTGTACATTTACGCCCGCTACCTGGAAGTGCTGGTCGAGCGTATCAACCAGGCGCCGGATAAGAACAAGCTGGCCTTCATGGACCTGCTGGGCATCAACCTGATCCCGGCCCAGGGTGCACGGGCTCCGCTGGTCTTCCAGCCGCTGCCTTCCCTGGGCGACGGGCGCGTGCCGGCAGGCAGCAAAGCCGGCGCCCCGGTGAAGGGCTTGCCCGACCCGCTGACCTTCGAGACGGAAAGCGATATCGCCCTTACCCAGGCGCGCCTGGCGGAAGTCGTCACCTTGTGGCCCGGCAAGGATGCCTACGCCAACCACAGCACCGCCGCCATGGGACGCAAGCCTTTCCAGCTTTTCGAACCGCTGCAGCCGGTGCCGCACGAGCTGTACCTGCGGCACGACGTGCATTTTGCCCTGGCAGGCAAGTCTTCCGTGGAGATCGAGTTCGAGCTGGGCACACCCGCACCTGAATCATTGGACATCGCCTGGGAATATTGGGATGGCGAAGTATGGCGCGGCTTCAAGGATTTCAAGTCCACCGACGAAACCGGCGAGAGCTTCGACGGCACACAGGGGTTGAAGCGCAGCGGCGTCGTGCGCCTGGTCGCAGACTGCGCCGAGACCAAGCCTACCAAGGTCAACGGCGTCAGCGGCTATTGGATCCGGGGGCGCCTGGCGCAGCCTTTCCCCCCGCAGCCCGGCGTCGAGCCGCCCCAGGTGGACCGCATCCAGATCAGCACGGTCATCGACCGCACCCTGGAAGGCAGCGGCTGCGACCCCGGTTTGCTGCCTGAGAAAGCCTTCGCCGATGCGCAGAAGCTGGATCTGACCAAGTCCTTCCAGCCGCTGGGCACCAACCCGCAGCCTGGCTCGGCTTTCTACCTCTCCAGCAGCGAAGCCTTCAGCAAACCCACGGCAGAAGTGACCATTTGCTTCACCCGCGGCAAGACCGCCCAGGAAGAAGCCGACCTGCAGGGGCAGGGCTACGAGGTCAACGTCAACAACGCCAAGCTTATCGTGGAAAAGGCCAAGAAAGCCGGCGAGGATGCCGCCAAGCTGCTGAAAGAGATCAATGACAGCAGCTGGCTGGCAGACCCCTCCACCCTGTTCGCTTCCGACCCCAAGACCTGGTACACCGCTGCCAAGACGACCACCAAGAACGCTCTCGACCTTGTGATCAATGCCATCAAAATCAATTCGCTGGACGTGCTGATCGCCTTCGTGGGGATCATCAGCCCACTTGCGGTGTTTTTTAGTGGATTTGCGCAGCTGATCAAATCGGCAACGGTGACGATGGAGCTGGTCAATGCCGCCACCACCCTATCGCCGCCGCTCGCCACTTCGGGCGCGCTGGTCATCGGCGGATTGTCCCGACTCATCGCCGAGCTGCAAGGCGGGCTGGGGAATATCATCGACATCGTCGATGCCGCCAATGATCTCAAGGCCGATGTGGATGCCTTCTTGCTGATCGCTGCCGATCCTGGCACCTTCCTCACCGGCGACCTGCCCAGCTTCTTCGCCGTCTCGGACCCGGTGGCATGGTTCGACGATTTAAAAGAGCGCATCGGCAAAGCCCGCGGCGCGGTCAACAGCGCCCTCATCCAGGCCAACCTGGTGGTAAGCGAGCTGAACAAGCTCAACAATATCGGCGCGGCAGCAGTAGCGGGTGTGCTGGCGCCCACCCTCACCCCGCCCAGCCTGGTGTGGGAGTATTGGAACGGCTCGCGCTGGCAGGCGGTGGCTGGTCCGGCGCTCAGCGACCCGGAGGGCGACCCGAGTCCCAACGACCCGCTGAACTTGCTCGCCACCGGCAAGGTCAGCTTCACCGTGCCCGATAGTTGGGAGGCCAACCAGGTCAACAGCACGGAGGGCATGTGGCTGCGCGTGCGCCACGCCGCCGGTTCCTATTCCCGCCTGCGCCTGGTGAGCTGGACTGACCAGCAGGGCAATGTCAACTTCGTGCCGATCATCGAGCCGCGCCCGCCCGTGCTGGACGAGCTGTTCATCGGCTACCTGTACCGCTCCCCCAAGCAAGCGCCGCAGTCCTGCCTGGCCTACAACGATTTCCGCTGGGGCGATCATACCCGCAACACCGGTTGGCGCGGCGACACCTTCGCTCCCTTCAACCCGGTGGAGGATCGCACCCCGGCGCTCTATCTGGGCTTCGACCGCCCGCTGCCGGCGGATCGAATCGGGCTGTACCTGGACCTGCAGGAGACTGCCGAGGGCGTTTCGAACCCACCTCTGCGCTGGGAGTACTACGACGGCGCCAACTGGCTGCCGGTCAGCGCCGAGGACGAAACCGATAACCTGCGCCTGCCCGGCACCGTCTCGGTCTTGTGGCCCGGCGTACCGCACCAGCCGGCGGCGTCTATCATCCAGACCAGCGGCTCCCAGGTGACGCTGCCGGATGCCCGCCAGGCAGCCCGCTACCAGCCTGGCGACCTGCTCTACCTGACCAAGGGCGAGGATGGCGAGCTGGCGACGGTAGATTCCATCACCGAAAATCTGCTCACCATGAAAACTCCCCTCGAGAAGAAATTCGCCGGTGGGTCGCTGAATTTTGCCGACCTGCCGCGCTTCGGCGTGCCGCGCACCTGGCTGCGCGCC
>JBGSTO010000732.1:0-6915 GCA_041736465.1 Anaerolineales bacterium
TCTTTTGATTTTGGTGGGGTGGGGGGTGTGGTATGGCTTCGCCTTCCCACACCCCCATCTGTTCCCTTCGAATTACCTTACCGGGAGCTGAAATGATCCCAGATTATCCATCTCAAAATGAAATTACCCGCCTCAGGCAGGTGGAGCAAGAATTACGCCTCCGCCTCGCCCAGCAAGAGGCGGTTGCCAGGTTGGGCCAGCAGGCTCTGCACAGCTCCGAGATCGAGCCGTTTTTCCAGGAAGCCGCCAATCAGGTGGTCCAGATCCTGGCAGCGGATTACTGCGAGATTCTGGAACTATCGCCCGATACAGATCAATTGATTCTCAGGGCGGGCGTTGGCTGGCTGCCGGGTTATGTTGGGCAGGCCATTTTACAGGCGGGATTCGGGTCTCAGGGCGGCCTCACCATTCAGGCGGGAGTGCCCGTGATCGTCGAAGATTTGCCTGCCGAGAAGCGCTTTTCTCCTCCCGTTCTATTGTTAGATCATGGCGTTTCCAGCGGCATGACCGTCATCATCCCGGGCGTGGAGCAGCCCTACGGGATCCTGGGGGTGCATACTCGCACCAGGCGGGTTTTCTCCCACCATGATGCCAACTTTCTCCAGAATGTCGCCAATTTGCTGGCATCGGCGATTACACGGCTGGCGATTGAACAGCAAATGCGCACCAATCGAGACCAATTGGCTGTCGTCCTGGAAGGAATCGATGAGGGCATCACCGTCCAGGACCGGCTGGGCCGGTTAGTGTACGCCAATGACCTGGCTGCCCAATTATCCGGCTTTGAGAATCGAGTGAAACTGCTGGACACGCCGGTCTCCGAGATCATGCAGAAGTTTGAAATCCTCGACGAGCACGGCACAGCCTTACCCCTCGAGCGGCTGCCGGGCCGCCGCGCCCTTATGGGGGAGAAGAACGTCTCAGAAATTGTGCGCTTCCGTATTGTGGAAACCGGAGAAGAGCATTGGTCCATCGTCAGAGCTTCGCCGGTATTTGGGCCTACCGGTCAGGTGGAGTTCGCGGTCAATATATTCCAGGATATCACCGACCTCAAACGCAGCGAGCAGACCCAGGGCTTCCTGGCAGAATTGGGCGAGCGCTTTACAAGCGCCATGGATTACGCCGCCATGCTGGATGAGATCACCCGCAAGGCAGTTGCCAACCTGGCGGACTGGTGCGCGGTCTACCTGCTGGAAGCGGGAAAGATCCCCATTCAAATGACGGTGGCGCACTCCAACCCCGAAAAACTCACCTGGGCTCGCAACCTGCAAGAAAATTACCCGCCCGGTCCAGAAACCGACCAGGGGTTGTACCAGGTGCTGCAGAGCGGCGAGCCGCAGTATTACCCTGAGATCACCACAGCCATGTTGGAGGCTTCGGCCCGCGATGAGCAGCACCTGACCATTTTACGCTCGCTGGGGTTGTGCTCGGCTATGATCCTGCCCATGCAGGCGCGCGGGCACACACTGGGCGCCATCACCCTGGTGTGGGCAGAATCGAGACACCGCTTTGGGGAGCGGGAGATCTACCTGGGGAATGAGCTCGCCCGGCGGGCAGCCTTGGCGATCGATAACGTGCGCCTGTACCAGGAGGCTAGCTCACTGAACGCCGAGCTGGAAGCCAAGGTGACCCGCCGCACCGCTCAACTGGAGCGCATGATCGAAAACCTGCGAGCCGAGATCTCCCAGCGTCAGCAGGCTGAAAAAGAGCTGGTGAAAAATGAGACCCTGTTTTCAGACCTGTTCGAGGTATCGCCCGACGCAATTTTCCTGGTGGATCAAGACGGTGTGATCGTGCGCTTCAACGCCCAGGCCAAAGAGATGTTCGGCTTCGGGCGCGCCGAGCTGGCAGGGCAACCCATCGAGACGCTTCTGCCAGAACGCTTTCGCAGCCGGCATGTGCAGTACCGGGACAGTTATCAAAAATCGCCCCGCATACGTTCCATGGGGGCAGACCTGGAATTGTTCGGCAGGCGAAAAAACGGGGATGAGTTCCCGGTGGATGTGACGCTGGGTCCCGTCAACATTGAGGACGATTGGCTCGTCATCTGCGCCGTGCGGGACATCACCATGCAAAAACGCATCCAGGCCGAGCTGGCAGAAGTCCAGCACCGGCTGTTGGACAGCCAGGAAGCGGAGAGGTTGGTGTTAGCCCAGGAGCTGCACGACACCACCATCCAGGAGTTGTTCAGCATCTCATTCCATCTGGATGAGATCAAGCGCGATATCTCAAATGCCGACCTGAACGTAATAGAAAAAGAGCTGCGCGAATCTGAAGAGATGATCCAGCGAGCTATCTTTGGGTTGAGAAATATTTGCAGCGAGCTGCGCCCGCCGACCCTGATGCCCTTTGGTCTGGAGCAGGCCATTCTCAGCCACCTGGAACGCTTTCAAGAGCTGCACCCGGAGATCACGGTGCATAAAGAATTGACTCAAGATGGGCAGCTCCTCAACGAGCTTCTGCGCCTGTCTTTGTTTCGCATTTACCAGCATGCAGTAAGTAACGTTGCCCGTCATGCACAGGCGAAACAGCTGTGGGTCAGAATGGCATTGGATTCTGAGCAGGTCACCCTGGAAATTCAAGACGATGGAAAAGGTTTCGAGCTGCCATCCCGCTGGGTTGAACTGGCGCGCCAGGGTCACCTGGGATTGGTGGGTACCCGAGAGCGAGTGAGCGCCATTGGCGGCAAGATGGCGATCATTTCCACACCCGGTAAGGGGCTGCTCCTGAGGGTGACTGCTCCAATTGTGTCGAAGTAACCGAACGGTTATAGGGAAATCCCTGATCCTGAACTAGACACCTTCCTGATTGAGTAATTGCAGTTCTGCTACTATGATGGTAAAGCAAGAACACAATCCCACATTAGGAGGTAAGTATGCGTACAGAATTTAGAACCCCCGTAGTGTTATCAGCCTCGTCGCTCAGTGGCGACCGGGTGCAGACTCCCGCAGGTGAAGACCTGGGCAAGATTGAAGAGTTCATGATCGATCTGGACTCAGGTCGGGTAGCCTACGCCGTTCTTTCTTTCGGCGGCATTTTGGGCATGGGCAACAAACTGTTCGCCATCCCCTGGGAGGCGCTGACGGTAGATACCGAGAACAAGGTCATCCTCCTCAACGTCAACAAGGAGATGCTCGAGAGCGCCCCGGGTTTCGATAAGGATCACTGGCCAGACACCAGCGAACATGCCTGGCTGACGGATGTGTACGAGTATTACGGGTACGATCCTTACTGGAGCTAAGCATAACCTATTTAAAACCAAAACCGGGGCAGGCTGTGTGGCCTGCCCCGGTTTTGGTTCATCAACCTTATTTGATCTGTCATCCTGAACGAAGTGAAGGATCTAGATCCTTGTGCGTGGCCCACTACGTGCGACCAGCTTTTTTTGCTTGTGATTTCTTTCGTCTCCATCTTCCGGTAGACTCGTTTTTCTCGTAAGTGTTTTTTACTGCCGCCCAGGCAACTGCGTGAGCGGTTTCCTCCCGTGAACGTTCTGCGCGCCTTTCCTCGGGGGTATCGTATTGATCCCAGGCGCTGTTAAAGGCCTCCCGGTAGATATCCTGTGCATGATCAGGGAGCACATTTCTCACAGTTTCAGGCAAATCAGCATTGGTTTTATAGGGCATCTTATTCTCCTTTACGCGCAGGAAGCGAAGTATTCGGGCCGCAGATCCGCCCGAATACTTCGCTAAATCCCGGATATCATCCGCTAGCTTTTCAGAAGCTTCTCGGACCTTGTTTTAACCTCGCCGCCGATCTCCTTGGCAAGGTTCTTCACACCGTCCACTTTTTCCTGTGTGCGGATCTGGGCATCTGCCAGCGCTTCCTCAGCTCGAGAGCGCGCTTCGATAAACCCTTCCCGGAGCTGCTCCCGGGTTTCCTTGCCCGACCTGGCGGCGTTCAGCAAAGCGATCGCCGTACCTGTGGCAGTGCCAACGAAAAAACCGGTCACAAAAGTAACAAAGGTGCTTTTCATCGTAGATCTCTCCTGTTTTTAGGGGTAAATATCTTGTCGGCTAGGAGGGTAACAGATACGAAATCGTTCGCCCTCTCTGTAACTATAATGAGGTTCTTGTTCGGGGAACATAGGGAATTTGCCTATCTGGGATCAGGAGCTTGCCTATGCCCGGCCAAGGAACCTGCCATCAGTAGTACATTATTTCTGGATGTGTGCTTCCAGGAACCAAAGCCACTTATCCAGTCCACGGGAAACCTCGATAAACAGGTCGGAGGTGACCATGTCTTCGGCTTTTTCAGCCGTCTCAATGTCTTCCCGCACGGATTTCGCCAGCCGGCTGGTGCGTTCGATGAGGGCAGAGACGACTTCCATGCCATCGAATACGTTTTCGGGGTATTCTGGCAGCCGTGAGACTGCCGCCCCCATACGCAGCGTGCCCATGGCCTCTCCACCCAACGCGGTGACGCGCTCGGCGATCGTATCCATGTATTCGAGAAGTCCCGCTGCAATCTCATCGAAAAGTACGTGAAGTTGGTGAAAATGCGATCCCTTCACGTTCCAATGCGCTTGTTTGGTCTGGCTATACAAATCCGAAACATCAGCAAGCTCCTGGTTGAGCAGGGCGATCATGCTGGAGCGTGTTTCAGCGGGGATATCGATGTGGGTAGAGAAGCGAGCAGGCTCAATAGCAGTCGTAGAGCCCTTCCGCTCCTGTCCCTTATTTCTACCATTTTCTTTCTTTTGCTTTTCCATCATCAGTCTCCTTTGTTTCGTGAATTCTTAAAAAGTGGGATGTGGGGTGCACAAGCAGTGTGGTCATGGTCGAAGAAAGGTGCGCTCCGTATCCATCATCTCTAAATTGCTCTCAATCCATAATATAAATTCTTACTGAGCTCCTGATCATGGGGAAGAACCCTACGAAGAGTACCGGATAGCCCTACCGGACACGGGAGAATCCCCCGGGACTCATAGGGAATTCCCCAATTGATCTCCACCTTCAGATTGTATATATTGGTATTCGTCAAACACCTCATCGAGGTGTTTTTAAGGGGTGAGCGCTAGCAGAGTTGGCGCTCACCCCGCCGAAACCCCTCCAGACGGAAATGAGTATGGACGAAATATTCCGAAAATACGCCGGCGCGGTCTCCAGATGGGCCGGGTCTTCCTGGGCATTCATTCTGGCCATTTTGGTTTTATGTATTTGGGCTGTCAGCGGGCCAATTTTCCACTTTTCCGACACCTGGCAGCTGGTCATCAATACCGGAACCACCATCGTAACCTTCCTGATGGTGTTCCTCATACAAAATACGCAGAACCGGGAGGCCAGGGCCATCAACCTCAAACTGGACGAGATCATCCTCTCGATCCAGGAGGCGCGCAACGACCTGATCGACCTGGAGAATGCCAGCGACGAACAGCTTGAAGAGGTGGAGCAACAGTTTAAGGAATTATCAGAGGAAATACAGGAAGAACAACCGGCTCACAGTGGCCAGAACCCAGCCTCAAAAACATGGTAAGCCAGGCAACCAGTTTCAAATCCCCTGCAAAACACTTTACTCAGGCATCCGCATCGTCGGCGCCGATTTTGCGCGCCGCCGTATGCCAGAATTAAGGTGACTTCGCAGCAAATGGCGAAAGAAGACGAAAAAAGTGGTGGCCTTGCTGAGAGAGCGAGTTTGACTGATTGCGGTTCATGTCAAACACTCCTGTTCTTTGGGGAATTTGCCACCGCAGTCCGTTGGGTAAAACGAAAAACCATAGCTTTACGAGCTATGGTTTCTTTAGGTAGCGGGGAGAGGATTCGAACCTCTGACCTTCGGGTTATGAGCCCGACGAGCTGCCACTGCTCCACCCCGCAATGTTGTGCTGTTTGGAACTAACTCGAGAATTATAGCACGCCCTCAGACCAGCGTCAAGCCGAGCCTGGAAAGGCTTAGCAAGTGCTAATATTTCTCCGCCACGCCTGGTTCGGCGCTCAGTTTCCCCGGGCAGGGTCAACGAACAGCCAAAGCCACACCTGCCAGTTGTCCACCCGCACCCGCTCCACCGGCGCCAGCGGCACCGCCTGCGAGGTGCTGGCCGCAGCCGGCATCGGCACGATCGCCACGTCGCCGGGACGGATCATCTGGCCTTCCTGATAGGCCCATTCCGCCACGGCAGCCTCGGAGGTGGCATAGGCAATCTGCGTCTGCAGCGCAACCTGGGTGGATACCTTCTGGGTTGCCTGCACGGCGACTTCGTCCCGCCGCGAAGAAAGGCGCTGCAGGTCCGCCATACGGCTGTTAAAATCCATCACCAGGTAAGTGACCAAAACTGCTCCGGCAATGATCAGGGCATACCGCCAGCTAAAGCGCAATCGTTTCATAGTCTCATCTTACCGCACGCCGGCCCTCCGCGCAAGTGGTACACGCCATCCCTTCGGGATTCCCCCCATTTTGCCTGCGGTAGCAGCGCAGGCAAAATGGGGGGGACTAAGGGGGGTGCATGGCACAAAGGTGGCAACCTTTGTGCCATGATCAGTCAAAAAACAAAGGCCTTCTCTGATCGAGAAGGCCAGTGCCGAAGGTGGGATTTGAACCCACACGACCGCACGGTCACTACGCCCTGAACGTAGCGCGTCTGCCAATTCCGCCACTCCGGCTTGCGGAGGTTATTGTACTCAAATTCTGGCATTTGTCAACCTTTGGTCTGACACCTTTGGGCTGTGAGTCGTTCTTGCACAACTGTTGATTACGGCCTCGATCACCCGTGCTATAATCTCAATGAGACGGCTATGAGCACTATTTTGCAACAAATTATCAACATTTTAGTCATTCCTCCCGGCAACCTGATCTACCACCTGGTGCTGGCTTTTTCGGTAGCCGGCGCGCTGCAGATCGCCCTCCATAATGGGCGTCGCGAGGCAGGCAGCGGCGCCGGGCAATCCCCCGTCCGGCGCATGGCGCTGGGGCTGTTCCTGC
>JBGSTO010000061.1:0-18250 GCA_041736465.1 Anaerolineales bacterium
CCCGCACCCCCAAGCCAAGCCCGACGATGACCCTTTCTCCGACCATCACACCGACGCGCACGCCCTATATAAGCCCGACACCTACGCGAACGCGCACACCCTGGCCGACATTAACCCGTACACCCGTAACCCCGAGCATTACCCCGCAGCCCACGTTAACCCGGGCGCCTACACGCACCCCCGCCCCCTGACCATCTGATCAGGGACCTGCAGAACAGCGAGAGACCGCCGCGATCAGCCTGCGGCTGGCGGAACAGCCATCGCACCGGCAATTTCCCCTGCCAGGCGCGCGTTATTCAATAACAGCGCCAGATTAGCCGCCATGCTGGCGCCGTGAGTCTGCTGGTTCACGCGCTCCAGCAGGAACGGCGTCACTGTCTGCCCGCGGATGCCCTGCTCCTGCGCCTCTGCAAGCGCTTTACGCACCGCTTCCTCGACATCGGCTTGCGGCATGGCGTACTCCTCCGGGGGAGGCAGCACTACCAATACTGCACTGCGCTGACCAAGCGCCCAATGTGCTCGCGCCAGCCGAGCGACCTCCTCCGGGCTATTTGCTCGGGCAGCCGTTTTCAGGGCGCTCTTACGGGTGTAAAACGCGGGGAAATCATCCGTCTGATAACCAACTACCGGCACACAGGCTGTCTCCAGGTATTCAACCGTCGCAGCCAGATCCAGTATCGCTTTGGCGCCAGCGCATACCACAATCATCGGAGTGTTTGCCAGCATAATCAGATCAGCCGAGATATCCAGGCTGCCCTTGCGGCTGCGCGTGATGTCATGGTGCACGCCGCCAATTCCTCCTGTGGCGAACACGCTGATGCCCACCTGGCTCGCCACCGCCATCGTACCCGCGACAGTGGTGCCGCCGCTTGCCCCTTGGGCGACTGCTGCGCCCAGATCGCGAGAGCTTAACTTGCGCAGTTTGCTGCTGCTTTCTGCCAGCGTGAGCAAGTTGGACGCAGTCAGGCCTACCCGGATCTTCCCTTCAATCACGGCAATTGTAGCCGGCACCGCTGTCAGGCGGCGGATTTCATCTTCCATGTCCTCTGCCAGCGTCTGGTTTTCCGGATAAGGTAAACCATGGGTGATTACCGCTGATTCCAGCGCCACCACAGCCAGCCCAAGATCCAGGGCACGCTTTATTTCTGGCAATATTACATAAAAATTGGGCAGCTCACTCATTTATATAATCAGTTGGTCGTAGAGTTTCTGTAATGTAAGATCAGGCACAACGGCGCCTCGAAAACCAAGTGTCAAAGAAGCCGCCGACACTCCCAACCTGACTGCATCATCGATGGGTATATCATTCAACAGTGCAAATATCAGCGCAGCCGAGAGTGCATCGCCGGCGCCGGTAGGATCGACCACTTCGGTGCGCACAGCCTGTATAAAACCATTTGTCTCTGATGTCGCATAACACAGCCCGATCTCTGCCATCGTAATCACTGCGATCTCTACCCCTTGCGAAACCAGGCTTTTAGCCGCCTCCAGGGCCAGGCGCCGGTTGTTGATTTGAGCGCATCCCTGGCAAAATACTTCGGCTTCAAACCGGTTGGGCGTGATCAATTTTAACCGGGGCAAATACGGCTTCAGGCGGGAAGCCAGACCGGTGGAGGTTGGATCGGCGCATACCGGCAGCTTCGCTTTGCGCGCCATCGACATCACCGTTCGCAGCGTGTCTTTGGGAAGATTGGCGTCCACAAACAAGACAGAAGCTTCCTGGAATAAATCTTCCTGCCGGCGAATGAACTCTGGGGTCAGTGCACTGATAGCCCGCATATCGTCCATGGCAACCTGCAGCGCACCGCTGTGATTGACTGCTGCCAGATATGCGCCTGTGGGATGCTCTATCGAGCGGGCTGCGTGAATATGTACACCAGCAGCCTCGGTTGCCGCGTACAGGCGATCGCCGGTCTCATCTTCTCCCAGGGCAGTGATCAAGTAGGTAGGCTGGCCCAGGCGTGCCAGATTCTCTGCCACATTGCGCGCTACCCCGCCCCAAGAAAACCGGATTTGTGCTGGAGCGGATGTCCATGCAACCAGTTCGCCGCGCAGCCGCCCAACGATATCCACGCCAGAAGCGCCGATCACCAACGCAGGCGCTTCCGGGCGATCACTGAAGTGTTCTCCGGTCATGGTTGATTTCCCATCCAGGGATACATATAGCGGGTTAATAGCTGCGCCACCCGACGGATGCGCTGCTGGTCATCCTCCAGGCGCACGATCTGATGCTGCAGCGCATCGATTTCTTCCAGAAAACCGGCCAATGTGTTGTTCAATCGTTGCGTATCGCGCTCATCCCTGAGATCAGGCGGCAGATTCTCAATCAGCATGAGGCGTTGGCGGGTGTCGCCTTCTGCCTGCCGCAGGCTCGCTATACGGCTGTCGAGCTGCTCTCTCAAGAATGGGAATGTGCTCGTGAGCATCTCTCGCAGGTGATTGGCATACACAGTCAGCGATTCTCTCAGATCGGCCTCTTCCAGGCTTTTCTTCGAGCGTAATGAACCATATGACTCCAGCGCGATCGTTTGAACCAGGCGAGTAAATTCCACTTCCCGGCTGTCACTTTGCACACGAATAAGCGAGCCAGGGCGGCGGTTGATCTCGTTTTGTCTGGTAATCCGCCATGCCTCCTGGTGCTGGCCCGACATGCGCTCGACCGGCCCACCCCAGATGCCAACCCCAATCCATTCAAGCTCGATGCCCCGGTTGGGGCTGTGCTGGATATTGGCCGTGTAAAAACGATCCGTCAGCATATTGCGCGAGACAAAATGATTCGCTTTCTGTCCATCCGTCCTGCGCCCGGCTGCGCTCACGGCTCCGCCCGTGCCGGCGGCTTGGCGGGTCGTCTCCAGGTCGCCTTCAGCACGCAAGCTGTCAGGAGCATCGATCATCGCCAGGAACTGGTCCAATCTGTGACTGCCCAAGAAATCGCGAAATTCTGCCTGGATTCCCACTGCCATTGCAGTTTGCCAGGGATCCTTACCCTGGTTATACACAAGCTGCCGGATTGCCTGGTTTGAAAATGGGTAAGGAACCTTCAGGCTTGGCTGCTGGCCATTCCGGTTTACCCGGTAGACTACCTGGACATCGCGCGCTTCCAGATGGATGCCGTCGCGTGAGCGACCATGCACATCGAATTTCTCTTGCTGGTCGCGCAGATCGATGATTTTTCGCAAGCGGTCATAGCGGTACAGCCGGACCGCACCACCGCTTGCGCGGATGAAATCTCTCATCACGGTAAACCGCAGCCCCAGATAGCCCCCATACGCCAGGGCAAGAATGATCAATGGGAAGTAGCCGGTTACGACTGCCGCCGTAAGCGCAAGGATGAATTTCACTCCACTGGTCAAGTACATGCGGAACCAATCAGGTTCGCGAGTTACAGTGGGTTCCAGAATACGCACATTGCCGTCGATGTGCTCGAACACCGCAACATTTTCCAGGTGCACGCGCACCATCCCGGGCCCCCCAATCCGAAAGACCGGCAGTCGCTGCTGGGCAATAGGCACTTGTGCGTCTTTGATATCGATTGTATTCAGCGGGTTCGCCCCTGCAGTTTGAAGCAGAAAGTGTTCTCCCAGGCGGTCATCCTGCAGGTTATTCAGGCGGGTGGTGTAATGGGCAGCGGCTTTGAATCCGAGCCAGATACCCAGGCATGCCATTAACACATGCCGGAAGTACTCTGCAGAGAACAACAGGCGCAGCGGCAGCTCAAAGAAGAGCGGCTCGAACGAGAAGGAACGCGCCATGAAATAGCTGTAACAGCGATTATCAGGCTGGTTATAAACCGCATTGGAACTGATCGCATTGCGTACATTACAGAATACATACTCCACCTGGGCGCGTGTCAAACCCCATTCCAGACTGCGAATGCCATCCACCGGTTTCCAGGTAGCCAGGAATGCCCAGGCGACCGCAGACAGGCCAATCAGCAAGAAGAAACGCGAGGTGCGTGCCCACCTGCCTGTTGATAGGGCATTATCCGCCAGCAAATCTGCCACCAGCCAGGAGCGGGTAAGCAATCTGCGCAGGGGTTCTGGTAGATAAGATAACAGATCATCTCGCAGCTGGCGCAGACCGGTATAAACCTCGCTCAAAATCCCCCGGCGGTTCATTCCTGCCCCCTTCCAGACCGGTGCAGCCAGTCGATCACCTCGAGGATCTGGCGGATTTCTGTTGCCAGACGAGTGCTCAAGCTTTGATCGGCGGCGGCGCCAAAAATCGTGCCGCGCAGTAACGATTCCAGGATACGCTGTGTGTGTACGCGGTGGTCATCCGCATTGCGAGCGCGCTGCGGACCAGACATCACCCGCTCCACCGAGCGAACCGCCTGAACGGTAAATTCCCGTTGACCTTCGGCTGCGCCCAGGCGCTGGCGTTCATTTCTTAAGCTTTCAATCTCCTCGCGTTCCGCTCGCGCTCTCGTCTGCCAGGCATTTAGCCAATTATTCAACATCTGATCTTCGATCCGGGAGGGGAAGCGGAAATCTCGGATCGGGGTATACATCACCTGGATACCGCGATCTTGAAGAAGCAGGTATTCTCGACTGAGGCGCTGCTGGATAAAAACCGGATTGCCTGCTTCATCGCGCAGCGTGCGCCCGCCCGAAAGCTCTACCGGGCGATACGATTCGTCCTCACCGGGGATGGCTCGTTGGAGCATGCCCTGTGCGTCGATTACGTCAACCAGACGCTCCTGCATCCGGCGGCGTACCATCTCGACAATCACCTCAAGCGCGGTACGGTCGCTGTAGCGCACATCCTGGTATGCAGGATCATGACTGTCCAGCGGATTGAACAGCTCTTCAAATGAAAACTTGCGCAGATACTCCCGCCACAGATCCACCGCCATGAAAGCTGGCAGCTGGTACCAGGGCATTTGCTGCTCATCCACAGGAGTTTCTCTCCCCCGCCTGCGATCTACCCGCACACCCATCACCGCCCGGCGCACTGCCTCGTCAGCATAGCCAAAATTGGAGGTGACCATATTGGGGTTTCCGCCCCATTCCGGGTACATCCGCTGGTTGTTGACGAATTCAGGGTCATCAGATCGCGCCAGGCTCATGTCAAACCTGCAGACAGAAAAGATCTGGGGTACAACTTCAATCCCATCGCGCGTACTTCCACTGGTTTGCAGTCGGCGCGCCTGTCGCTCCTGGTAGTCGGCGTCGGTTTCTTTTGCGTTCTTTTGAGCGAATGGATCCTCTTCATCACCCAATGGCCCAAAGGGCGGCCAGGGCCAGGTGTGCCGGTGCAGATCTACCGTCTCTGCGATATATTCGTCCGGACGGGCGAAGACCAGCCCTGGGCCAACGGAGCGGGTGAATTCCCCCGGTTTGCGCAGCACTGCCGCACTGGCAGTGTCCAGGTAAATCACACCCAGGCCGCGTTGAGACTGCCGTTGGAAGTTTTCGGGAAGCCTGCCATTGTCGATGCGTGCAAGCGGGCCGCGGAAGGGTGTATAGTACAGTGGCAGGTAAAGCATCGCCTTGATCCGTTGGCTCAAGTTCCGCACGGGGAGTCCAAATTGGGCGAAGAATGCCATGCTCAGCAACATAAAGATGACGACCAACACCAGATCCAGAAATACCAGCCAAACTTTTTGAGGAATGCTGCCCCATAGAAGAATGAAGAATTTCACTACCCCCTTAATCAACTCCAGCATACCCACCGGTTCGAGAGTCCTCTGCATCAGGTAGGTATACAAACCTAACGTAATAACAGTCACCAGCACGACCTGGATAATTGTGCGTGCGGATTGCGCCCGGCGGTCTTCCATACACCTGATTGTAAACACAAGTGAAGGATTATGCAACCATAACTCGCCTTTGCACCACTACCCCAGGATGCAAAATCTTGTTAGAATACGTATACAGCTTGACATCGATCCCAAAAAAGGAGTTAGCGTGCTTCAAATCTTATCCAGTGCCGCAGCGCTTTCTTTGGTAGTGATCCTGCAAATGACTGCCATCATGAGCGTATCCGATAACCCGGATCGTTATTTCTGGTTTGCGGGCCTGGTGATCCTGCTGTGGGGCCAGCTTTTCAGCTTGAATGACCCTTATCGCACGGATAAGGGTTTGTACAGGAATGCGACCTACATGGGCTTCGTGCTGGTCTCGATTGCACTGGCGTACATCTTCGATCGCTGGCAGCCTTACCTGATCGCAGCAGGCGCTTTTGGACTTGGCCTGATCGAATTTTTCGTCCGCCGGCGCACAATCAAAAACATTAAAAGCACCACCGCAGGATAAATCTACACTTCGGAGGAAGTTCTCATGTCCGAGTTTCCCGGCAAAGGAAAAGTTGCAGTTCTAAAAACATCCCCAGAAAGCGTTCTGGAGGATATCGAAAAATTAATGCGGCTGGCGGAATTCGAGAGCGCCTTGCCGAAAGATGTTCCCACCGGCGTCAAGATCAACATCTCCTGGCAAACCTGGTACCCTGCCTGCTCCAGTACTCCCTGGCAAGTCGAGGGTGTTATCCGCGCCTTGAAGAATGCCGGCTACCAGGATCTGGTTGGCGTGCATAATGATACGGTTGTCGTAGATACGGCGGATGGAGAACGCAACAACAAGCATCGCTTTGTAACCGATAAATACAATGTCCCCTGCCTGTACCTGTATAACCAGGACTTCGAGTGGGTGGAATATCATCCCCGCAAGCCGCTGTTAGTGTTAGATAAGGTTTATCCCCAGGGTGTTTTCATTCCCAAAGCTCTGGTTGGAATGAATATTATCCACCTGCCCACGGTAAAAACACACGTCTTTACCACCATCACCGGCGCGATGAAGAATGCCTTTGGAGGCCTGCTGCACCGCAACCGCCATTGGACGCATTCGGTCATCCACGACACGCTGGTAGACCTTCTAACCATCCAACAGGATATCCACCCTGGCATTTTTGCGGTGATGGATGGCACCTTTGCGGGAGATGGCCCCGGCCCGCGCGCCATGCGCTGGCATGAGAAAGATATCCTCCTGGCATCTTCCGACCAGGTTGCCATCGATGCGGTGTCGGCGCGTCTGCAAGGCTTCGACCCGATGCAGATTCGCTTCATTCGCAAAGCGCATGAGATGGGATTGGGTATCGGCGATCCACGCCAGATCGAGATTGTCGGCTATGATATCGAGCAAGAACGTCCCTGGAACTTCGTGCAAGAGGATACCTTTGCGAGTCGAGGCCAGAAATTGATCTACCACGGACCGCTCAAGCCGCTGGAAAAGGTGCTGCTGCAGAGCCCTCTGGTACCCTGGTCATTCTTTGCCAGCAATTTCTACCACAATGTGTACTGGTATCCATTCGTGGGCCGCAGGCGCGTCGCCGAGGCGCTCAACACCCGTTGGGGACGTCTGTTTGCCTCTTATGGTGACGGAAATGTCGTCATGCCCGGGATGGAGCCCAAAACCGTAATGCAAGCCGCGGTCGGATTGACCGTGCTGGCAGTTGGCATGCTGGGTCTGGCGCTTATGCTCCGGCGCCGCAGTGGATGAGCAGCCTGCCGGCTTCGCAATCACAATCCACAGCATCGACTGGCTGGCTGCTTCGCCGCTTTGCGCTCGGCCTGATTTTTGGCGTGCTGGTGCTGGTGGCAGTCTCCTTGTTTGGAGACCTTCGCCAGGTGAGCACGCAGGTGCTGGCTTTTCGCTGGTCGTTGTTTCCCGTTGTGCTGCTGCTGACGTTATTCAACTACACTCTGCGCTTCCTTAAGTGGCACTTCTACCTGAGTCAGATTGGGGCGGAACACCTGGGCTGGCTGGAAAGCGCCCGCCTGTTCGTCGCCGGATTCCCCCTGGCAGTCACCCCTGGGAAAGCCGGAGAAGTGCTCAAGGGGATCTGGCTTCAACAGGCAGCGGGCGTGCCTGCGGCGCGTGGTGTAGCCGTGGTCGTGGCAGAGCGGGTGAGCGACGGCCTGGCGGTACTGCTGCTTTCAACGATTGGTGTCATCGCCTATCCGCAGTACTGGCCAGCTTTCGCTGCCATCCTGGCGGTGCTCCTGAGCGTGGTAATCGTCTCTCAGGTGCGACCCTTAGCTCTCGGACTGATCAGCCTGTCTGCCAGGCTGCCTGTCATCAAGCGCTTCACCCCTGTTGTACGTGAATTTTACGAAGGCAGCTTTGCCGTCTTCCGCCCAAAAGCCACGCTGCTGGCAGTGATGCTCGGCATGATCTCCTGGCTCGGAGAAGGCGCCGGCATGTACCTGATCCTGATTGGGTTAGGCGTCTCCCCGGGAATCCATACCCTGGTTGTGGCAGTATTTACGCTCTCATTCTCGATCGTTATCGGCGCGGCTTCCACACTTCCCGGCGGGCTGGGCGCCTCCGAAGCATCGATCGCGGGAATGCTCACACTGCTTCTGGGTTTAGCTGCTCCCCAGAGCGCGGCTGCCACCCTGTTGATCCGCTTCGCAACGCTGTGGTTCGGGATAAGCCTGGGCTTGCTTGTGTGGTTATTTTCACCTCGCCTATTGGGCTTTGGCAGCCATCTGGAAAAGCCTGCCTGAGGCATTGGCATGTTCCTGACCGAGTTTCACTGCCACACGGTTTATTCCAAAGACAGCCTGACCACCCCGCGCCAGCTCCTGGCAGCCTGCAAAAAGAAGGGCATCGAGCGGGTAGTGATCACTGATCACAACACCACTCAAGGAGCGCTGCACGCCCGCGATTTGGACCCTGAGCGAGTGATCGTCGGCGAAGAAATAATGACGGTGTCCGGTGAGCTGTTGGCTTTCTTTGTGCAGGAACAGGTACCTCCGGGACTAACCCCCTGGGAGGCGATCGCCAGGCTGCGCGAACAAGGAGCATTTATCAGCGTTTCTCACCCGTTCGACCGCCACCGCTCAGGGCATTGGAAACTGCCGGATCTGCAGTCGATCGCTCCGCTGGTGGATGCCATAGAAATCTTCAATGCCCGCTGCATCCTGGCAGATTTTAATCACCAGGCGCAAGCATTCGCTCAACAGCACAACCTGCCCGGAACCGTAGGCTCGGATGCACACGCTCCCTTCGAGTTTGGGCGTGCCTGTTTGCGCCTGCCGGGATTTCACGACCGAGAAAGCTTGCTGGAAGCGCTTCAGCAAGCTCAAGCGATCGTCCGTCTATCACCCGCCTGGGTTCATTTCTACTCTCGCTATGCTGTTTGGCGCAAGAAATTGGGATACCGCCAGCCCGGGTGAGAAACCGCACTCAGCCTTCGGCTTCATGCCCGACCATGATACGGTCGCCGCCCTCAGACTTGGAAGCATATGAAGCCGCATCCGCTGCCAACAGCACCCTTTCGGCGGTCAAACCATGATCGGGATATGCCGCAACCCCAATCGATAATGTAATCGCCCCGACGCTGCGCCCTTCATACTTGACATCCATTTTTTTGACGCTTTCCCGCAGCTGCTCCGCGCGTCGCCAGACATCCAAAAGGCTGGCTTCCGGAAGGACGATGGTAAATTCATCACCCCCATAGCGGCAGGCCACATCTTCACCCCGGAAGGAGCTGATCATCACCTCCCCCAACGTGCGCAGCAGCAAATCTCCGGCATCGTGCCCATAGGTATCATTGATCGGCTTCATCCGGTCGATATCGAACATAATGATTCCTACGGAGGTGCCGTGGCGATTGGCGCGCCGAATTTCTCGCTCCAAAGTCTCTTCCATGTAACGCCGGTTGAACAGGCCTGTAAGTGGATCCCGGATTGCCTGGCTGCGCAGGGTGTCACGCAGGTTCAGGTTGGTCAGCGCCAGGGCAATATACTCAGCTACCCGAGTGGCAAGCAGCTGGTGATCTGGGCTAAGGGGATCGGCGACTGCCTGGCTTTCATTTTGGCGCAAGTGCAGGACTCCTGCCGATGCGCCCTGGGCGATCAGCGGAACACACAGGTAGCTGGACGGGTAAGGCTCGTGTACGTGAGCACACATCGGTTCAGAATCAGGAACCAGGACAGCATGCAGCCGCCCACGGCGCAGACCCCAGCATTCATTCGGACCCAGCTCGCGCTCACCGGCAGCTGGGGGCGACTCCCCCCAGGAAACGACATTCTCCGCAGGATCTGCCGCATGGCGCACCAGATACAGCGCCCCAGACAACTGCGGCAGCAGCCGGCTGGCATAGCGGGCAATGATCGGATAAGCCTCGTCTGCCGTCCGGCAGGCCTGCAGTAGATCTCCCATCTCTGCAATCAGCGCACTTTCCTGAGCGCGCCGCTCAATCGAGGCTTTATCTTGGTCGGATTTTTGCATGCGCGCCTGCAGCTCCTCTGCGCTCCATTTGCGTTCCAGCACGCTCACATACATCTCTGCGCAAATTTTGAACAGGGCCAGGACTTCTGCGGGCCATTCCTGTTCTCGGGTTTTACTTTCTAACCCAAGATACCCGATCAGGGAGCGATTTGCCACCATCGGTAACGCTGTGAACAACGCCAGGCCGCGCGCCTGCAGAAAGGCGCCCGCCTCTTCCGGATCGCTTTGATGTTCTAGCCGGCGATGGATTTGTATCGTTTCCAACTGGTTCAGCCGTCCTATCAGCCATTGACTTTCTTGAGAGTCCAGGTAGTTGGAAGCATTTAAAGCTGTATCGGGCTGGCTGCAATAACTGCCGGCTTTTAACATGCGCTGCGCATCATCGCTGGGCAAGAGCAGGATATATACCTTATCCACACCAGCGAATTTAGCCACCGACTGGAGCGAGCGAGTTATGGCGTCATCTACTTTCGCCGGATCGATTTGAATAAATCGCGCTGCAATCGCAGCAACCAGCCTCTCCAGGCGCAGCCGGTATTGATACTGCGCCAGGGTCTGGTTGCGTTCTTCCAGCTCGCGGGCGCGTGCCGCGCTGTGTTGAGATTTCTCAAGAGCCAACGCCACAGCGTCAGCAAACCTGCCCAGGTGAGAGAAGGTTGTGCGGGAAAACTCTCTGGTCTCCGCTTCGAAATAGATACTCAATACTCCTAAGATTTGCGTTTCAGCCTTTACAGGCACTGCTGCGGCGCTCAAGAAGCCAAGCTTCGAGAGCGCTGGATGGCGCTTGTTCCAGGTCGGGTAATCCGCGCTGAACACCTCCTGGTTTGTCTGCCATGCCCTCCCAGGCAGGTCTTCACCAGGCTTGATCCGCAAATCGCGGATCTCCTGGAATCTCCCTGTACCGGCTCTGGCAACCAGGCTCTTACTTACTTCGTCTACCAACCACAGGCAGGTATGCTCGCTGCCAGCCAGCCTGCTGGCAGCCTCGAGGATGGTTTTATACAGTTCAAGCTCAAATCCGGCGCCAACCAGCATTGTGATTGCCTCGAGCAGCTCCGACAGCGCCCGGATTTCACCGCTCAGCTGGGCTGTGTCCTGGCTCAATTCGGTGATATCTTGAGCCGCCAGAAGGGTCGCGAATATCTCGCCGTTTTTGTTACGCAGCGCAGTACGGTGTGTGAGGAGTGAGCGCAAACCTGCCGCGCCGCGCAGCTCCTCTTTCCCTGACTTGGCTGCCCCGCCAGCCAGGAGCCGCTCCTCCTCCTGCCTGATGTTGTTCGCCAGAGAGCGAGGAAAGAAATCGTAATCTGCGCGTCCCAGGATCGTTTCAATGGTCTTCCCCAGAAAAGCTGCATAGGCCTGGTTGGCTGCCAGGTAAGATCCCTTTTCATCCTTGATTACCAGCATCTCGGAGGCATTGTCGAAGCCATGGCGAAGCAGATCCAGCTCCGATTGCAATGCTTCACCGGCCGTATGCTTTTGCTTAAGCTGCCGGGAGAGATCAAGGAAGCCGGCCACCAGCAGGAGACTGCAGAGCAATCCAGCGGCAACGGCAGCCAGATACAGTTGTGGAATAGGCGCTATCCCGGAAGAATAGAATAATGCGCCGCCTGCGAGGCTGGCAGCCAGGCAGGCCAGGCCTAAAAACAGCCAGGCGCGCTTGAAAATTGCTCCCATCGCCTGGCGAAACGCCACGAGCGCGGCTATCAATGTGATCACCGCAAACACCAGACTGGACCAGGTAATTACTTCTTCAGTCCCCACAACACTCCTGCTTTACACATAAAACCAGTATCCAGGTACTATATGATTTTAGCAAATAAATCGCATTTGAATAGCACATAAGAATGGTTTTTACTCTCTTTCCACCTTACAAATCTATTTGCAGGCATCGGAAATTTCGGGTATCATATCCATGCTGGCAACCACCATTTGGGGCGGTGGCGAAAAGGCAGACGCAGTGGACTTAAAATCCATCGGTGGTGACACCATGTGGGTTCGACTCCCACCCGCCCTACACCACTCCACCCGATATCCGCGGGTGGAGTAGCTTTTTGGGGTTAAAATAGCTGCCATGAACACTCCTCGCATCGTCTTCATGGGATCCCCCTCTTTTGCCTTGCCTTCGCTGCAGGCTCTCGCTGAACGCTATCCTGTCGTAGGTGTGGTTACCCAACCCGACCGTCCGGCTGGGCGCGGCCGCACGCTGACGCCTCCGGCAGTAAAACGACTGGCTGACGCACTCGGCCTGCCTGTTATCCAACCCCAGCGAATGAGAGAACCCCTGGCAGTGCAGCAGCTTCACGACTGGCAGCCAGACTTGATCGTGGTGGCGGCTTTCGGGCAAATTTTACGCCCCGCCGTTTTGGATCTACCGCCCATGGGGTGCATCAACGTCCACGCCTCTTTGCTGCCGCGCTGGCGCGGGGCAGCTCCGGTCGCGGCTGCAATTCTGCATGGGGACGTAGAAAGCGGCATCACCATCATGCACATGGATACCGGGATCGATACCGGTTCCGTGATCAGCCAGCGCGCGGTGCCGGTCCTGGCGCAGGATACCACCGCCACCCTGGGCGAGCGCTTATCCCACGTCGGGGCTGAGCTGCTCATCCAAACCCTCCCCGGCTACCTGGATGGTTCCTTGCAGCCAACCCCTCAAAATGATGAGCTGGCGACGTACGCACCCATGTTGCAAAAACAAGATGGGCTCCTGGATTTCCAGGACAGCGCACAATCACTTGCACAACGGGTACGCGCCCTTAACCCCTGGCCGGGGGCTTTCACGCAGTGGCGTGGCGAGCCATTCAAAATTCATATGGCACACGCTGTCTCAGGAAAGGGCGAGCCGGGTGAGCGTCTGGAGTATACAGGGCTGCCTGCCATCGCTTGCAGCCAGGGACTATTGGTGCTGGACAGCGTCCAGCTCCCCGGAAAACGCCCTGTCGCCGGTGATGTGTTCCTGCGCAACGCAGCGGATTGGGGACAATCACAATGAGCAGCTATGAGCCCGGGCTGCGCCTGCAGTTGTTTCCTGTGAGCGCACGGCTGCAGCGCACCCCTGGCGGCGATCACCTGTTTATCGCCGGGCTGGACGTGAACGAATTGGCACAGGCATACGGCACGCCCCTGTACCTGTATGACCATGCCACCATGCAGGCATCTTTGCAGGATTACCGGCAAGCTCTGGCGCTCCATTATCCTGGATCAAGCGGTCTGACCTACGCCGGCAAAGCTTTTTTGTGCACTGCGATCGCACAGTGGTGCTCCCGCAGCGAGCTGGTGATTGACTGCACCGGCGCTAACGAAATTCAATTGGCATGGCAAGCCGGCATGCCCCGAAATCAAATTCTGGTACACGGCGTCAATAAGAGCCGCGCAGATCTGCAGGCGGCTCTGGAACATGCAGGCGTCATCGTTATCGACAACCTGACCGAATTGGAAAACCTGATTGATCTGATCACAGCCGGCACTCCTATCCCCGACCTCTGGCTGCGGATGCGACCCGGTCTGGCGGTCGATACCCACACCTACACTCAGACCGGTCAGCCTGACAGTAAGTTCGGTATGTCCGCCCAGGAGTGCGCCTGCGCGGTCGAGCGCTGCCTGGAATTATCCCTGCCGCTCACTGGATTACATTTCCATCAAGGATCCCATTTTCATGATCCCACACCCCTGGCGCCGGCAGTTGATTTCGCCCTGGATTTCATCCAGGCTGTGCGCCAGAGCACCGGTTGGATGCCAGCAACCCTATCCCCGGGCGGGGGTTGGGGGGTGGCTTACCACGAGGATGATTTGCCGCATTTGCCGGTGGAAGTATACGTGCAGGCTATCAGCGATCAGTTGGTTTCTGGCTGCCGTGAAAGAAACCTGCCCCTACCACGGCTGCAGATTGAACCGGGACGCAGCTTGATCGCGCGAGCAGGCGTGGCGATCTATCGCGTCGGCACCGTCAAGCACACTCCGAACCGCCGCTGGTTGCTGCTAGATGGCGGCATGGCAGATAATATTCGCCCGGCATTATACGGCGCGCGCTACAGCGCACTGCCGACAACCATGCCCGATCGCCCTGCCAGCGGGCCTGCCTGGATCGCAGGCCCCTACTGTGAAAGCGGGGATATCTTGATCGCGGACCTGCCGCTGCCGGAGATCGAGCCTGGAGAGCTGCTGGCAGTGCCGGTGAGCGGGGCTTACCAGTTAAGCATGTCCTCCAACTATAACGGTGCAGTTCGTCCGGCAGCGCTCTGGTTGGACGATGGAACCGCTACCCTGATCATCACCCGCCAATCTGCTGGTGATCTGACACGCAACGACTACCCACTGCCATGAAGAGGCACCAACCGCCAGCATGAACGAAACCGGCTGCCTGCCGGCGCCGGCATGATATACTCAATTCGAATTGCCAACCAACTCGGAGATGTAGGAAGCTATGTCCGGAGAAGATCAAAATTACCACATTATTCTACTGCGCCACGGCGAATCGGTCGGCAACGCTGAAGGCCGCCATCAGGGCCAATCCGATTTTCCATTGACCAAGACCGGGGAGGCGCAAGCGCACGCGCTGGCGCGCCGCTGGCAATCCGAGGCGGTCACTTTCCACCAGATTATCACCAGCCCACTGCAGCGCGCCCACCAGACCGCCGAGATCATCGCCGGAGCCTTGCACGTATCTCTTGAAATCGGGGAAATATGGATGGAGCGTGACAACGGGCACTATGCTGGATTGACTCCCGAAGAGGCCAATCGCTTGTATCCAAGGCCAGAGTTTATGCCGCCCTATCGTTTTGTCGGCGAAACCGGTGAGAGCCAGTGGGAGCTTTTCCTGCGCGCCGGGCGCGCTGTCCAGGATTTGCTGGAACGCCCCGCGGGACGCTACCTGGTCGTTTCCCATGGCGGAATTCTAAACCTGGTGCTGTATGCCATCCTGGGTATCGCCCCCCAGGCGAACTTTCAGGGTCCGCGCTTTCGCTTTAACAACTCAGCCTTCGCTACCCTCACCTATTACCCGGAGCGCCACACCTGGGCGGTATCCGGGATCAACGATCGCGTTCACTGGCCCTTAGCATCACCCGTCCGCTAGCCGGTTATGTCACAACCAGATCGAACTAATCTTTCACTGCTCTCCTTTGGCGCCGGAGCAATTGGCACCTATATTGGCGGCAGCCTGGCATTAGCCGGCTGCCGGGTGGTATTCATTGAACGTCCAGAAGTGGTGGAAGCGCTGCGCGACACAGGCCTGCACCTGGAGATAGGGGGAGAGACCCGCACAATCTCCCACCCCGAACTGGCTGCCAGCCTGTCAGAAGCCCTGCAAGCCGGCCCTTTTGATGCTGCTCTGTTCGCGCTGAAATCATTCGACACCCAGCCTGCCCTGGAGCAGATAAAGCCCTACGCCAGTGATATTCCGCCCATCATCTGCCTGCAAAACGGCGTGGACAACGAAGCCGCGATCCAGGGTGTGTTGGGCAAGGAGAAGGTTATTGCTGCCACAATCACCAGTGCAATTGGCAGGCGCGGTGCTGGTTCAATCGTTATTGAGCGTTTACGCGGCGCCGGGCTGGCAGGCGACCATCCGCTGTCCGAGAGCCTGTGCTCGGCTTTCAATCGAGCAGGGTTGAACGCACGCTTGTACGCCCGCGCCGGCGACATGAAATGGTCGAAGATGGTGACCAACCTGCTGGCAAATGCTTCATCAGCGATCCTGGATCTCACCCCGGCGCAGGTGTTTGCCCATGCGGGTCTGTTTCGCCTGGAGATCGCCCAATTACGCGAGGCGCTGGCGGTGATGCGCGCCCTGGGTCATCGCGTGGTTGATCTTCCCGGAACGCCCGTACGCGCACTCGCATTTGGCGCTCAAAATATGCCCATATCCCTGGCGCGCCCATTGATGGCACGCGCCGTGGGTGGTGGTCGCGGCAGCAAGATGCCATCCTTCCACATCGACTTACACAGCGGGCGCGGGCGCAGTGAAGTGGACTATTTGAATGGTGCGGTAGTCCGCCATGGGGCGCAGGTGGGCATCGATACTCCTGCCAACCGGTTGCTAAACGATACGCTGCTGGCCCTGGCTCAGGGCGACTTGAAATTAGAAGCATATCGCCGCCAACCTGAACAGCTGCTGCAAGATTTTCGTTCAAGATCCTAGCGGCAAGCTTGTGCCGGCATCCCGGCATCACTCGCCAGACCGAACAATGCTGTAAAACAGCGGCAGCGCGTCTACAGGCAGATCACTCCAATCAACTGCCTGGCGCAGCTGTGCCTTCGCCATCTCCAGGCTGGCTTGATCGCGCGCGTGGATGGTGAAGAGCGGCGAACCTGCCGCAGCGACATCCCCTACCTTAATGTGAACCTGGATGCCGACTGCCGGATCAATTTCATCGCCTTTGAGCGCACGACCGGCGCCAAGTGCAACCGCTGTTTCACCGATAATATGCGCGTCTACCTTTTGGATATAACCCTTACGCGGCGACTCAAGCACAGAGATAACCGGCGCGAGCGGCAGCTTGCCGGTATCTTCCACATACTGCGTGTCTCCACCCTGTGCAGCCACGAAATCCGTGAACTTTTCCCAGGCGCGGCCGTCTTGCAGTGTTTGTTCAGCCAGCCGCTTCCCTTCCTGCAGGTTGGCAGCTAGCTTGCCTATCTCCAGCATTGTGCCAGCGACGACCAGGCAGTGTTCACGAAAATCCTGCGGCCCCTGGTTGTGCAGGGTGAGCACCGCCTCTTTCAGCTCCAGCGCGTTTCCGACGCACTCTCCCAGCGGCTGGTTCATATCTGACAATAGCGCCACCGTCTCTCTGCCAGCAAGGCGCCCGATCTCGACCATCAACTCAGCCAGCGCCTGCGCCTCTGGCAAAGTTTTCATGAACGCACCAGAGCCTACTTTTACATCCAGAACAATCGCCTGCGCGCCGGCAGCAATCTTCTTGCACATAATCGATGAAGCGATCAGCGGAATAGATTCGACTGTACCGGTCACATCCCTCAAGGCATACAGCTTGCCGTCTGCAGGCGCCAGATCTGCGGTCTGCCCGGTCACCACCAGGCCTACCTGCGCCAGCTGGATTAAAAACTCATCCATGCTCAAATCAACCCGGAATCCGGGTATCGAATCCGTCTTGTCCAGCGTTCCTCCGGTAAATCCCAGCCCGCGCCCAGACATCTTCCCCACCGGCAGCCCGCAGGCTGCCACCATAGGCCCAACCACCAGCGTAGTCTTATCGCCGACCCCACCGGTAGAGTGTTTGTCAACTGCAAAATGCACCACGCTGCTGAGATCGAGCACTTCGCCAGAGTTAACCATTGCCATGGTTAAATCCGTGGTCTCACGCGCGTTCATGCCTCTCAGCAGCACTGCCATGGCCCAGGCGGTCGCCTCGTAGTCCGGGATTTCTCCCGCATTGAAACCGGCGATAAAAAAGTCGATTTCTTCTTTGCTCAGCTCTCCCCCATCTCTCTTCTTGATGATAATATCAACTGCGCGCATACCCTAATCCCGATTATTGAACTCGACCACACGGGCCGGCTGACCTTATTATATCCCTATTGCCAGCAGATGGTATGCAAAGCACAGGCGCGAGTGTTTAGTCCGGCCTGATATCAATGAGCTCGCGGGAAATTCTCCAAATCTGGTCAAACATTTCTGTGGTCAGGCGTCCGGTCTGGGTATTCTGCCGGCTGGGATGGTAAGAAGCTACCAACCAGGGCTTTCCCTCCCCCATTGCATACACCTGGGAATGACCGAACACCGGTTTTCCAGCGCCATTGCCCACCGCAAATAACCGCAGACAGTCATCGAAAGCGATCCTGCCTAACGCCACCACCACCCTCAAGTCTGGCAACAGACTGATCTCAGACTGTAAGAACGGCAGGCAAGAGGCAATTTCCTCGCTGCTAGGTTTGTTGCCGGGTGGAGCACAGCGGCAAACTGCTGAAATGTACAAATCGTGCAGTTCCAAGCCGTCATCAGGGTGGGTAGATCCTGGCTGATTGGCAAAACCAGCCCGGTGCAGCGCAGG
>JBGSTO010000142.1:0-3381 GCA_041736465.1 Anaerolineales bacterium
CCAACGCTACCCCCGCCAGCATAAATCCCATTCCATACGCCCCTACCAAGCTGATCAAGAAGATCGCGATTAGCACCGGACCGGCCGGCAGTGGGGCGACGAAGATGCTCAGGATCACTGCTGCCAGTAGGCCGCGCACGCAGGAACCGAGCAGAAAGGCCAGGCTGCGCAGCGCCAGCAAGTCGGCTAATGGCACCGGTGTTATACAAAGCTGTTCGAGCGTCCCAGTCTGGGCTTCCTCGCTGATGATGCCCGGCAGCTCCTGGATCACGTCGCTGGCGACGATGAAGGTCAGCCAGCCGACCAGCACCAGGAGCTGTTCCTGTTTGTCATACTGCCCGCCGCTGACGCCGTTCAGCAGGATGACGGCGGCAATGAACATCAGGTAGGTGTACAGGAACCAGCCCAGGCTGTCGCCCGGGTGCGACCACTGGACCCGGAAGTAGCGTTTGACCTCGGCGCGGAAGATCGTCCACATTGCGGTATCAATAATGCGACAAGACGCCCAGCTCTCTGGCCTGGCGTTGACCCCAGTTGAAAACGAGAATTCCAAAGATCACATAGAATGAACTATTGAGCAGCAATCCGGCCAATATTCCACTTTGCCAAAGTTGGTCGATGAATGCGCCATCGAGCATTACCTCACGTAAGCCAGTGATGCCCAGGGTAAGTGGCAGCAGCCGGGCAAACCCAGCCAACTGGGGGCTCTCGATCGGCGCCAGTGCGCCGGTGAAGAAGACCAGCATCTGCCACAGGAGCTGCAGCCCGCCGCCAATGCGCTTATAGACCAGCACCAGGCCGGCCAGCGCGAAACCCAACCCGCACGCCCCTGCCAGGGTCAAGCAGAAAAGCAGCAGCGCCAGCCAGGAGACTGCAGGCAGTACATTCAGGATAGCCGCCAGCGATATGGCCAGGACCAGCCCGCGCGAGGTGTGGTTTAGCAGGATTGCCAGACTGCGCCCGGCAAATACCCGGCCTGTGGAGATCCCTGATAGAAACAACTGCTCCAGGGTGCCGGCGCGGGCCTCGTCGGCGGCGATGTGGGCAATGTCGGTCAGCACGCTGGCGCAAATCTTCCAGGTGGTATAACCGATCAAAGTGCTCAGGATGCCTTGTGCGCCGTAGTCGGGTGAGGCGGCGCGGAAGACGGTGATCAGAAGCAGAAACCCCAGCGAGTAGAGCAGCAGGTCGGCGGCGTACTCCAGCCAGTACGAACGCGCCAGGCGAACCGTGCGTCGCAGTTCAGCTCCAACGGCAGTCATGCCCCGCCCTCTGAAGTAAGTTGTACAAAGACTTCTTCCAGGGTGGCGGCGCGCCGGCCGGCTTGCAGGATGGTCAGACCCATTGCATCCAGCTCGGTTTGAAGGTGTAGAAATTCTTTCTGCGAACCGCCATCGATCCAGGATAAGACACTCTCTTCTCCCTGGAAGTCTAAGCTCAAGCCAGAAAAGCTGGCTTTGAGATGCTCCACGGAGGGGCGATCGATCAACGATGCCAGGCGGATCTCCATGGTCTGGCGCTGCCCGCCGAAGCCCGCGATCACCTCTTTGGGAGTGCCTTCGGCCACACGCCGGCCTTTGTGGATCACGTACAGGCGATCGCTCAGCCGATCCGCCAGGGACATCTGGTGGGTGGTCAGGATGACGGTCTTGCCCTGCTGGTGGGCGAACTGCCCGATCACCTGTTCGATGGTACGCGCCGCCTGCACGTCCAGCCCCAGGGTGGGTTCGTCGAGCAGCAGCACCTGCGGGTCGTGCAGGATAGCCGTCGCCAGTGCAACTTTCTGCTGCATGCCCCGAGAAAGGTAGCGTACCTCTTCATCGGCCCGGTCGGAAAGCTCGACCAGTGCCAGCACCTCGCCGATGCGGTGAGCGAGAGCTTTGCCGTGCAGGCCGCGCAGCGCGCCAAAGTATTCCAGGTTGGCGCGCGCCGACAGCCGCCAGTACACATTGCGAGAGCCTTCCAGGATCGCCCCGGCATGACGGAGGGCCTGGTTGCGCCGCCTGGCAATATCATAGCCAGCCAGGTGTATTGCGCCGCTGGTCGGCAGCACCAACCCAAGGATCATCTTGATCGTAGTGGTTTTGCCGGCGCCGTTAGGACCCAGCAGTCCAAAGACCTTCCCGGGCGAGATCTGGAATGAGATCCCATCCACAGCCTTCGGGCGCCTGGCACCGTAGGTTTTGACCAGATTTTCCACCTGTACGGCAAACTGTTGATCAGGATTCACTGCACAGCTCCAGGGTTACACTCGTACCGCTGCCGGGGTGGGATTGGATGCTCAAGGTGGCGCCAATCATAGCGGCGCGCTCGCGCATCAGCGCCAGCCCGAAATGACCGTTACCTGAGATAGTTTCCTGAGTAAATTTGACCATGCCAACACCATCATCTGCCACCGCGAGATTCAAAGAATTCGACCCGGTTCCGTGGAGTAAAACCCGAATGGTGCTTGCCCGGGCGTGTTTGAGGGCATTGGCCAACGCTTCCTGGGCGATACGATAGACCTGGGTCAAGGTCTCTTCGGGCAAATCAGGTCCCTCTGCAAGTTCTATCTCCAGCTTGATCTGCGGCGCGCCGTTGGCGCGTTTGCGCGCCTCATCTACCAGGTCCTCGAAAGCCAGCCGTAAACCCCGGTCAAGCACGGCCGGCCGCTGAGCTTTGATCACTTGGCGCAGCCGATCGATGCTCTTGCCAATTTGTGCGACCAGATCGGAACCAGCGTGGCGTTGGTAGAGCAGTTGCTTGATGTAGAACAAATCCTGCAGCAGCGAGTCGTGCAGGTCGGCGGCTAACTGCTTGCGCTGCGTCTCATCACTGCGCACCAATTTTTGTGAGATGCGCCGGTATTGCTCGACCAGGAGCACGTTCGCCCAGGCAAGTCCAGCTTGGCGGGCGATGGTGCTCAGGATTAGCAAATCTTGATCGGAGTACACCTCGCCAGCCACCCGGCTGCCCAGCACGAGCAAGCCGTTGAGGCGTTCTTCATAGGCTAAGGGTATGAATAGTCTGCCCCAGGATAGGCTATTTGACACAGCATCCATCTGCTCAGGAAAACGCGCCCAAAGTTCGGCCGCGCGAGTTGGTTGGAGATTTCTCTGAAACTGATCCTTGAGAAGGTGATGCATATCTCGCATGGGTTTGGGAGAAGAACTGTCCTGGGCGAGACGCAAACCTCCCCCATCGTCCAGCCACAAGGCGGCCTCGAGAATGCCCATCTGGTGTGGCAGGTGCGCCACCAGCACATCGATCAGGGTTTTGCGTTCCAGGGCGCCTGCCAGCCGTTGCGAGAGGTTCGCGGCTATGGCCAGGGAATCGTAGTGATTGCCGTAAAGAACGTGGTTCACGCGCGCTTGGACGCGGGCTTGCAGCCAGGGAAACGGC
>JBGSTO010000148.1:0-8770 GCA_041736465.1 Anaerolineales bacterium
TCGGCTTGTGCATATTCAGGTCGCTTTTGATCGGAGATACCTGATTATATTTTGTCTTCG
Organism: Anaerolineales bacterium; assembly: GCA_041736465.1. Classification (GTDB taxonomy): domain Bacteria; phylum Chloroflexota; class Anaerolineae; order Anaerolineales; family UBA4823; genus JAJUJL01. The sequence goes on from JBGSTO010000148.1 coordinate 61, forward strand.
GCTTTTTGAGGAGCCCCTAATATCTGACTGCTTTTGTCTGATCGTTTTTTCAGGGGAGCCATCTGTGAAATCTGTGGAAAAAAAGTTCTATCTGCGTCCATCTGCGTACGCCGGTACTCCGGCGCAATCTGCGGATAAATGTTCTATCTGCGTTCATCTGCGTACGCCGGTACTCCGGCGCAATCTGCGGATGGTTTTTTACTCACTCTCAAATATCAGGAAAATGTCGGCCACCCACCCCTCCAGCCCATTGTCCAGGACTACCAACTGCCAGGTATAGCCGCCGCCTTCCTGGCTGGCGCCTGCTAACCTCACCTGCGTGTCGTCCATCAAGGTGGCGACGATCTCAGCAGCCACTCCGGGAGCGGTGCGTATGTTTGCGCCGAAGCCATTGGTATTGCCAATGCGCGCCCGGCGAAGGATCGCCGTAGGCGTCTCGGAAGGAGCGAGCGTCGCTCCGGCTGGCTCCCCCGGGGCGGGCGTTGCCGCCGAGCTGGGAGGGAGGACCTGGATTTGCCCCCCGGAAGGTGAAGCGGTCAAGCCGGGACTTTGAGGCATCTGCCCGCCGCGGTGTGCGCCAGCCACCAGGGAGAACAATGCTGCGATTAAAATGAGCGTCGAGAAGGCCAGAGCCAGCAGCGCGGCGCGGTAGCGGCGCCGGTTTTCTTCCTGCTGAAAGGTTCGGTTCAGCACCAGAACCCGGTAGTGCACGTAATAGTTGAAGCTGAACGTAATGCTCAGCAGGCTGGTGAAAATAAAAATCAGTTGAATACCCAGGCGTTCGTCCATACCCAACGCTCTCGCTCAAAGGCGGTCTCGATGTTGAGTATAGCATTCTATAGTCTTTATGGGTTGCTCCCCATGGTCTGCTGACCATCGCCTTCCAAACGCTCCAGCAGCTCCGGCAGCAGGCCCAGGTGCGCCAGGTGGTAGTAGCCCGGCTGACCGACCGGCGGATCGGCGGCTTCGTGCCCCCAGGTGTGCTGGTAAGGGATATACACGGCGCTGCCGCCCAGCTCCAGCACCGGCAGCACGTCTGAGCGCAGCGAGTTGCCGACCATGAGAAAGCGCTCGGGTGGGATGGCGTAGCGCTTCAGCAGGGCGGCATAGCTGGCGGGGTTCTTCTCGCTGACAATCTCGATGCGGCGGAAGTGGTCTGCCAGCCCGGAGCGGGCGATCTTGATCTCCTGGTCGCGCAGGTCGCCTTTGGTGATCAGCATCAGCGGGTAGCGCTGCGCCAGACGGGCAGTGGTCTCGGCGGCGTGCTCGAGCAGCTCGACCTCGGCGGAGAGCATGCCTTTGGCGAGGTCGATGATGGTCTGGATGTCGCCGCCCGAGATGCGCCCTTCGGTCAGCTCGACGGCGGTTTCGATCATCGACAGGGCGAAGCCCTTGATACCGTAGCCGAAATGCCCCAGGTTGCGCAGCTCGGCCTGGTACAGGCGCTCTTCGATCCACTCCGGGCTGTGGTAGGGCGAGAGCAGATTTTTAAAGCGCGATTGGGCGTCAACGTAAAGCCGCTCGTTGTGCCACAGGGTATCGTCGGCGTCGAAGGCGATGGTATGAAAAAGGGGCATTGCCCGATGATAACCGAAAATGGCTGCGGCTGGTATGCTATTCGCTGCACAAGTACTCTTCACCCCCGCGCGTGCGTACTCTGCTCGCCCCGCCTTTACCAATGCGCCGGTACTCGACCAGCTGCGGCAGCACCTGTTCCAGCAAGCCATCCGCCCGCGACAGCGACAGGTTCGAGGAGCGCCAATCTGCGGGGAGCGAATCCTCTAAAGAATAGGAATGGCACAGCAGCGCGGCGCCGATGCCTTCGTGAATCAGCGGCGGCAGTGTTTGGTCTTGAAATTCATCCACCAGCGCCGGCACAGCGTCGCTCGACAGCATCGCCAGGTGGGTAACGTTGAAGTGCCTCCCCAACACGGCGCGCAGCACGTTGTGGCGCACGATCAGGGCATCCACGTTCAGCAGGCTGAGCGAGGCGGCAAAACCAAGCGAGGCCAGCAAGGCGGCCAAGGCAAAGAAGCGCTCCCTGCGGATAATCTCCAGCAGCACAACGGTCACGAACAGCGCGCCTAGCCAGACGAGAAATACCTGGGGATACAGCCGCAGCCGTGAGTAGCCATGCCAGTAGTTTGCCAGCGTGATGCGCTGGAAGGACGACACCAGGATGACGATCACCTGAGCGACGATGATCACGCTCAAGCCGGAATAGATGCGCTTGTGGGTAGCGGTCTCGCGTTTGGTAATGGCGCCAAAACCCAACACCATCAGCAGGCTGATGATTGCCACCGCCAGCAGCTCGTTGAAGCCGCGACGGGCGTATTCCGAGTAGGTGTAGCCGGTGACACCGATGTTCGCTTCGCCGCCGAAGAAATAGCGGAACTGGATGATGACGAACGAAAGGAACAGCAGCGCGACGCTGCCGAGCACGACGCCGGTTTCGGTGAATCCCAGGAAAGGCGCCATGACCGGCTTTTCTTCCCCGATCAGCTTCTCATCCCGGCTGTGCTCCCCGGCATGCAGAAACACGCCTGCCAGCAGATAAGCGTAGAATGGGATCAGAATCAACCGCGTGGTGTATTCCAGGATGCGCTGCAGGTCGAACTGCTCGAAAAAGCTGTTGAGCTTATCGCTGAAAACCAGGTCCGCCGAAGCCAGGAGTGAAGCGAACACCAGCAGGATGGGCAGCGCAAGTAGCAAGCCGCGCAGCACCGGCCAGACGGAAGACTTGCCCTTCGGCTGCCCGCTTTCTGCCAGCTCCTTGCGTGTGCGCTCCAGGAAGGTGAGAGGCAGGAAAAGCACGTTCATCGATAGGGTAAAAAAGTGGGCGGTGTAATCGAACAGGCCGTACTGCATCCAGCGCCCGCCAAGCCAGGTAGCCGCCAGCAAAGCCAGCGAAAGCAGGGTGAAGGCGTGGGCAAGGAAAGCCGTGAGCGGCTCGCGGCGCAGGCAGGTCATCAGGGCGAAGAAGGCAAACGGCGCCAACAGCCACAGGCTTTTCCGAGCCGGTCGCAAGCCGCCAGCCAACAAATAGAAGGCTCCCCCAATCAAGGCCAGGCTCATGAAAATGGGAAAGTTGATGCCGGGCGATTTCTTCCAGAAGAGCAGATCGAACAACCAGCCGAGCAGAAACGCAGACAGCCAGAGCAGTTTGGATTGAGGCTTCACAAGGTTGCCCTCCCAAAACAATTATAGGCATCTCAACCCTGTGCGCAAGCACTCAGGTGCGCGGCCGCGCGGTGTGAGTTCTCTCCCGGGATTTCGGAAATGCAGCGAGGCGTCAGCCACCTACGATGGCGCGCAGGCGCAGCAGCTGTTCCTGCAGGGCAGCGGACTCTCGAAAATATTCCAGCGTGACTGCTTTTGGCCGGCATTTGCCAAGCACCCAATCCAGCACCTGGTAATCTTCTGTGAGCATCGGCTCGTGGGCGTCATAGAGCACGCCGTTCTTGCGCCTGGCACCGCTGACGTGGATCTGCTCCACCTTATCCAGCGGCAGGCAATCGATGTAGGCATGAACGGGCTGCTCCCGGTACGCAGCGGCGATGCGGGCGTGCGAGATATCCAGCAGGAGGCCGGCGCCGGTGCGCTCGATGATGGCGCTGATCGTTTGCGGGTCGGCGGCATAGTGGTATTTCGGCGGGCGCAGAGACATCAAGTTTTCCAGCAGGAGCGGAACACCCGCGGTGCTGCGGAGGCTGTCGAACAGCTCCAGGAACTGCTGCAGGGCGCTTTGGGTTTTGGGCGGCGGCAGGTGGATGCCAAGCCGGCTGCCCAGTATGTAGATGTACACGGGCAGCAGCTCGATGTGCAGCGACAGCCAGGGGCTGCCGGTGGCGGCGAGGTATTCTCCCAGCAGGGGGAGGCTCATCTTTTTGGTTTGCAGGCTCGATACCAGGCTGCCGGCATGGTAGGTGAACGGCAGATCTGGCAGGGAGCGGCGAAAGCTGCGCACCTGCTCGGGGGTGTACCACGAACCCACTTCTACGCCGTCGATGGCGACGCTGCCCGTTTTGAGCAGGTCTACCAGTGCAGGTGAGTAATTGACTGTGAGCTGCGGCAAATGTTCCTCCCCGATGAAACCTTGTTGGGGCACGGTTGTTCTGTACTCGTGACCGGTATGCCTCCCGGCGGGCGCGGCGGTCTGCATCCACACCCGGCAGCCGCTTTCACGCCGCCGTCTCCCTACAACTCATCCATTGTTCTTGTCGAAAGCGCGCGCTTCGGGAAAACCTGCGCGCAGGTTGTGCTGCGCCAGGCGCACGGTGTCGGCGATGCGGCGCTGGCGCGTGGCGGGCGTTTTAGCGCTCTTGATCCACCACAGGATGCCGCGCTTGGAAGAGTGGCTGAAGGCGTGGAAATAGGTCGCGGCGGCCTCGTTCTCAGCCAGGGCGACTGCCAGGTCTTCCGGAATGACCAGGTTATCGACCTCGTCGTAGATGCTCCACGAGCCATCCTGTTTTGCCCGCTCGATGACTGCGAGCCCGGACGGCATGATCAGGCCTTCCGCCAGCAGCTTCTCCACGCGGCGCTTGTTCAGCCTCGACCATCCGCTGCCTGGGCGGCGAGGGGAGAGCAATTGCATCGAGCGCTCGGCGTCCAGCTTGTGCTGCAGGCCGTCGATCCAGCCAAAGCACAGAGCTTCTTCGACAATTTCATCATAACGGACGTACTTCTCGGGCACGTTCTTCTTGTAGCTGACCAGCCAGATGCTTTCTGTGCGGGCGTGGTTGGCTTCCAGCCACTGCCGAAGCTCTGCTCGGCTATGTACCTGAACCTGTTCAAATTCTTTCATGCGAACATTTTACCAGCAGAAGAAATGCGAGTTCATATGCGAATCGCCAGATCAATACTCCACCAGCATCTGGCGCAGCAGCTCCAACGGGCTGTCTGGTACGCCTCTAACCACCAAACAATGAAGGTATCCCAATGATCAATCCAGTCGATAGATTAAAGAGATAGTGCAGCCCCATGATAGGAACAAGACGGCGCCGCCAGGCGAATAAGAGTGTCAGCCCACCTACTGCCGCAAAAGCTGCCAGTACACGGGAGATGATATGCACCCAATCCGCGATAAATGGGTTGGCAATGTGCTGCATCCCCCAGAAGAACGTCACAATGAGAACGGCCAGCCAGGTCTTACCGGTACGCGCTTCGATCCTGGGCAGCAAATACCCGAGATAAACAAGTTCCTCAGTGACCGACCATATGAGCGGCCAGACCAATATGCTGTATAGGCCGCCGATCGGAGGCAGCTTCACCATGGCAAGGTAAGGAGGCAATGTTGGGCCGTAGACAAGCTGTGTGATGCCGCTTGCCAGCGCCAGTGCGGGAATGAAGACTAGCAGATAGACCGGTATCCACGCCAATTGTTTGAATGCAAGCTTTCCCCGCACTCCGATCAGATCGACCAGAGCGATCCCTTCTCGCCGCACCAGCCAGGCGAGGGTCACCAGACATAGAATGTCGGCGATGGTTAAGTAAACAGTCCACCAGGGTGTGGCCTGCTGCCAGGGCTGAGCTGAACCCAGCGCAGCAAACAGCGCGGTAAATAAACCTTGGGCAAAGAACGAAAACAGCATGCGAGCAGGTAAGAACAAAACAACCGGCCACCATGAAAGACCTCTCGCCGTGAAGCGCGTGCGAATGGCAGCAGGCGTGTTAGCTGCAGTAGATTCGGTACCGATCATATTAGATCCTTCACTTCGTTCAGGATGACAGATCAAAAAGGTTAAAGGTCTGGCAAACCATTGAGGTCTTCCTCGCGATGGGGGTACACACGCCGAAAACGAAAGCAGACCAGGGGCATCTTCGGGCTCGGCTCGCAGCCCATCTGCTGGCACTCGGCGACGTACCACGGCCACATTTCCCGCTGCCACCAGTCCAGGGTGCGTTCGCCTTCGCCGTAATCGTAGACGAACGCCGCATCGATTTCATCGAAGGACCTGATCACCACCTCGGTAAGCTCGATGACACACAGCGGCTGTCCGGAACCGCCGACCACAATCTCCACATCGCCGGTCGCGGGTTGTCTCCCGCCCTTTTGTTCGAGTTCAAAAGCCAGCATGCTGGTGGCGGTCTTGATCCCCGCCAGCACCAGCCTCCCAAGATCGTCCGCCATCTCGGGGGTGTTGCCGAAATCGCTCACGTCGTCCGGTCTTATGTCCCGGCCGGCAGGCGGGATGCGCGTGGAAAGATATCGATGCCAGTAGTCTTCGAGATGCGGCGGCAGCAGCATCATTTCACCTCACTCAAACGCGAGCTCTCCTGGGCGAAATACACTTTGAACACGCCCAGCTCTTTGCGGTAGTACAGCAGCGCGACCACGATCAGCATGCTCAGTACCAATCCCATATTCGCCAGCACCTGATTTTCCAGAACGGTGATGTACGAGAAGGAAGCTGCCGAGTTGTTCATCACGATGTGCGCCACAGCCGTCACCCACACACTGCGGCTCTTGACGTACACGTACGCCAGGTAGGTGAAGGCGCACACCGATCCCACCGCCAGACCGAGGACGTTCACCGCCATTTGCCAGGCTGGAACCTGCACGGTCTGTGGTACGACGAACCCCAGCGGCAGGTGCCAGGCATACCAGATCAAGCCGCCGATGATAAGACCTACCCAGGGTTTGATGCGGTAGAGCAGCGAAAACATGAAACCGCGGTGACCGAACTCCTCGCCAAAGCCGCTGATGATGCCCGGCAGGATGTTGAAAATCGTCAACCCGCCAACAAAGAAGATCAGCAGCATCATCTGAGGGGTGAGGCCGGGCGGCAGCGTCTCACTGATATCCTGTCCGGTGGCAGCGAACTGTTGGGTCAATTTCTCCAGGAAGATCTCGCCGCTGAAATCCCAGCGCACCGCACCCAGCAAGGTGTACACGCTGTAGGACAGCGCCGTGATGCCCAGCGAGAACAGCCAGAACTTGAGGTAGTCCTTCAGCCTGCCGAAGCGCAAATTGGCGTCGCTGAATCCCGGTTGGTAGAAGAACAGGCGCGTGATCAGGGCGGCGATCGCCGGCGTGAGCATATAGCCCTGCGCCAGGTAAGCGCCTTGCTCGCCCATCATTTTGGCGCCCACGATGAATGCCGTGCACAGCACGATCAGGATGATAAAGTAGGCGGCGAGGGGTGAGTGTTTCATCATGCTGTTCCTTTCTCCCATCAATTATAGATCTATTTCTCCCTCGCACGCATCCGCCCCAGCACCAGGCTCGCAAGCACGAGGCTGAACAAAAACGCGCCTGCCGGCAGCAAGCCAATGGAATAATTGTACAGCCCAACCCCCAGCTCCGGCGCGGCTGCCAGCAAGTTGAACGCAGCGATTGCCAGCAGACCAAACGCCATTGCCGACCAGGACTGAAAGGTGACTACCAGCAGTCCCGCCAGCCTGCCCCAAAGCGAGCGAGTATGCAGGTACACCACCGCGCCCGCCGCGGCGAGCAAGAACGCCGCCAGAATGCTGAGCGGGCTGAAGCTGACCGCCTTGGAAGTGATCGTTACCAGATCCAGCCGCAGCAGCACGTAAGCCGCCTGCAGCATGGCAAACACTGCCCCCACTGCCAGCGCCAGGCGGGCTTTGCGCCCCTCCAGCCGCTTGCGCCGCGCCTCCCATCCCACCCACAGCAGCGGCAGTGCGGCAAATGCCAGCGCCAGCAAGTCGCCGCCGGTCTGCTGGCTGAAGACGAATGTGTGATCCAGCGAATCCAGCAGCACGTCCAGCGGGTACCAATACCATAGGGCCTGAGGGTAGAGCCTGAGCTCCAGATCCCCTCCGGGGTGCAGCAGCAGAATGAATTTATCACCGCCAATATTGATCATCTGCAGGCGGCTGTTGTAGAAGGGACCGGCATCTGCGGCGGCGGTGATGCCGGGCGCGGCGATGAAGTGGAAGGCGGCTCCCCCGGCTATGTGCAAAGGCACAACGCCTGCCGGCACGTTCTCGTAGCGCAGGATGCGGGCATCCCCCTCTCGGCGATCCTCCACCAAGCGGTACGGCGGCTCAGATTGCAGCGCGCTGCGCGGGTCGCCCAACATAAAGAGGAACGGGAATGCGGCGAAGCCCTGCCGCGCGCCGCGGTTCTGCACCTGGAGCGTCTGCCCAATGGTGAAACCGGGCCAGGTGTAGCGCCAGGGCAGCCCGTCGAACTCGCCGATCAGGTAGCCCTCGTTAGGGCTGAAGACGAACCCGGCATAAGCCGCCGCGCCCTGGTCGATGAAGCGCAGGGCGATAGAATCACCCGCCCACGGGCGCAGCGTCTGGCAGCTGCCGGTGCCGATCGCCAGCCCGCGCAGGGCAGGCACATCACCGGCGGTGAACAGCGTGTCCTCATCGAGCTTCAGGTGCCGGCTGCTGCCGTGCCCGGTGAAGGTCAGGTAATCTGCGCTGCGCAGGGCCAGATCGAAGGACTCGCGGGTCAGAGGCTGAGAGGCAGACGTCTCAAGCGCCAGGCTGACCAGCTCACCCTGCTCGATGTGGGCAGCAGGGTTGGGCGCGTTGGCGGCGAACACGCGCTGCCCGTTTACCTGCTCGCGTCGCTGCCACAAAGCCCGCGCCACTTCCAGCGTGGAAGCAGTGATGATGCCCGGCGCCACCTGCAGCTTGTGCGCCTCCATCGCCAGGCCGAGCTCGATCATGGCGGCATCCGAGAGCGCCTGCGGTGAGACCACCCACAGCAGGAAGCGCGGCTTCCAGT
>JBGSTO010000168.1:0-5907 GCA_041736465.1 Anaerolineales bacterium
GGCTGGCTTCCAGTATGGGTTCGGCTTTCCCGATTAGATCGGCGAGCCGCAGCATGCTGTTGGTCACCAACGCCAGCGGCGGTTCATCCATCGCCCGGATGGTCTCCCACACGCGTGCTTGCCGTTCTTTGAGGTCCGAAATCTGCGCTGCAGCCCCTGAAACCGCGCGGCGGCTGACCAGGCGGCTCCACACAATCTGGAAAACAACCGATACAGGCGGCGCCACGATCAGACCGGCGAACCCAAAAGCATCTGCCAGGGCAATCAACAGAACAACGGTCAGAATGGGATTATCCCACCGGCGGGTGATCAGCCTGGGCTTGAACCATACACCCAAAGCAATCAAGACGGCAAGCGCATAGACAGACGTAAACAGGCTGAGCTGTGCACTGGTCAGCAGCCCGGCTAAAAGCACCGGGACTACCGCCAGGGCTGCCCCGACAACGGGCACCAGGGACGCCAGAGCGCCGGTCAGCGCCAGGAGCGCCGGGTAAGGGGAGCCGAGCAGCCAGAAACCAAGCCCTAACAGTATCCCCGCCAGCACACTTTGCAGCACCTCGCCGCGTATGTATGCGCCGATGTCAGGCTCGATGATGCGCCAGATCCCGCGCGCCCGGCTGCGCTGGTCGGAGGGAAGCAGGGAGAGCCACAGCCTTTCAAAATGAATTTGATTGATCGCCCAATAGATGCTCAGGAGCACAATGACGAGTACGGCGCTCACCATACCACCGATGCCCTGAGTGAAGCTGAGCAAAGCCGGCAGCACAAGCTGCCCCTGGTCGCCGGTAAGTGCTTCAAATAGCTGGCTCGGCGGAGGCAATCGCGCCACCAGCGCCAGTTGAAACGGGCTGCCTTGCAGCCATGCCGGCAGTATCCATGCATCCTGCGCCGATAAAGTCTGGGCGAGCCGCTGCATTTCATTGATTGCCGCCCTGCCGGTCAGATAGAGCAGGAAGCCGAACGCGCCCACCGCCGCCAGATACAGCACAATCCAGGCTGCGCGCACCAGCCAGCCTCGCCCGCCCAGGCGGTTCACCAATGGGCGCAGGGCTGCTGCCAGCGTCAGCGAGATCAGCACATAGACGACGACAATCCGGAACTGCCACAGCACCACCAGCGCCAGCAGCGTGGTCATAACCGCCGCGCCGAACCCTAAAAGCTGCTTGGTCATGCTGTACCCGGTGGCTGCACCTGCGCCAGCAGAGCGTCCAGGTCAGTGGTTAAGGTCTCGATCTCATCCAGCACCTGATCGATTTCTTTGACGCTGAGATCCGAACCCCCTTTTGTGAGCCGCGCCTGCTTGCGCAGATCTTGCGCCAGGTCTTGCGCTTCATAGCGCAGCCGGCTGGCGTAATCGCGGCCGGATGAGGCCGCCGGTTCCGTGACGGTTGGATGAAAGACGAAGCGATCGAGGATGAGCTGGATGATGGCCGCGATCGGGATTGCCATCAACGCGCCGGCGATGCCAAACAGCGAGCTGAAGGCAAATATCGCCAGCAGCGAGACGAATGGATTGACTCCCACCGCCTTGCGCATGACGCGCGGCACCAGCAGGCTGTTTTCCACCTGCTGAATCACCAGCGTGGCGACGATCACCCAGATCAACTTGGAAGGCGAGATGGATAGCGCGATGACTGCCGCAGGAATGGCGCCCAGCAGCGGTCCGACCATCGGTACTGCTTCCAATAATCCCGCCACGAGCGCCAGCACCAGTGCATTGGGCAAGCCGATGAGCAGATAGGCGACCAGCGCCAGAAGGCCGATCACCAGGCACAGGAAAGCCTGGCCCGCAATATAGAAACCCACCTTGGATTCTATAGCCAGGATCAGCTCGCTGGTTATGCCGCGCTGCGCCTTTGGGAGCAGCGGCAGGAGTATCTGAATGATGCGCGGCCCATCCAGCGTCCAGTGCAGGGCCAGTAGAAGAATGGCTGTGGCGATGAAAATGGCCTGGGCTGCCGATGCCAGGTAGCCAAACGCCTGCCCGGCGGAAGCCAGCATCTGCTGTCCGGTTTGCTGCACCGGTTCCAGACCCGGTAGTTCTGCCGGGAGAAATTCACTTAAGCGCAGCATCCATGGATTGGGAATACTCACCATCCACGCACGCAGGCTCTGGTAGTAACCCGGCACAGCGGCGGCAATGGTCGTGCTTTGCTCGACAATCAACGGGAATAACAGCAGTATGAAGCTGGTGAGCAGTGCCAGCAGCAGGAGATAGACCAGGACGACCCCGGCTAAACGCGGCAGCCCGCGCCGGTGCAGCCAGGTTACGACCGGCCTGATCACCGTGCCCAGCACGACGGCGATAAACAAGATGAAAACCACCTGGCTGAAGCGATACAGCAGCCAAAAGCTGAGGGCGACAAAAACCAGCACCAGAGTCGCCCACATTACGCGGCGAAATGTCCATTGATAAGGTTGTGAAGGTGGTTGGAGTGCCATGCTTTCCGTATGCTTTCGGTAAAACCGGGGATGAGCTGAACCGGGTGAGGGGTTCGAGCAATTTTATCCTCGCCCAGTTAAGACCGGCGTCCCTCGCCTCCCACCTAATAAAAAGGTCAGTACAAATCCGGCAATAAATCCACCGATGTGCGCCATATATGCCACTCCGCCTGTGTCTGCTGTGTTGGAGATCGAGCCAATACCGCTGAAGAACTGCAGAACGATCCACAGTCCAATGACCACCAGCGCAGGCATTGGGATCACACCTCTGCCCATCAATACATTGACTTTTCCCTGCGGGAACATCAAAATGTAAGCGCCGAGCACCCCTGCAATCGCACCCGATGCGCCTAAATTCGGTACGTTTGATCCCATGCTAAACGCCAGTTGTGCAAAAGTTGCTGCGATCCCACACACCAGGTAGAAGATTGTAAACTTGACATGCCCAAACCGGTCTTCCACGTTGTCGCCGAAGATCCACAGGTAGAGCATGTTGCCTCCCAGGTGCAGCCACCCGCCATGCATGAACATGGCAGTGAAGAGCGTCAGAAAATCACCCAGGGGATTGGCAACGAAGCGGCTGGGAACGAAGGCCCATTTTTCAATAAAAGCATCTCCGCCGCTCAGCTCCACAAAAAAGAACAGCACGTTCAGTACGATCAAGGCATAAGTGACCAGCGGAACAGTTCTGCGAGAGCTGTTATCATCACCTATTGGGAACACAAGGTTTTACTCCCTTCTTCAGAAGGCATTTCGAGACTTTGAGAATGACACGCTTTTCTCTAGAGCGACACGCTTTTCTCTGAATATGCCAGGCTCTTCATGCTCAATGCCTTTCAGCGTCGCTTCTAAATCGAGAAGCGACGCTGACCAGGCACAAGCCTGACTTTCAGGTCCGCATCCAGGAAACGACCTTCGAGGGGCTCAGGCTTTATCAACCGCCTCTTTCACGTCCTTGATGCGCCGGTTGAATTCCTCTTCGGCGTGTTCGCGGGTGTAGCCATATTTCTGTTGCAGCAAGCCGACAATTTGCTCGGCGCTGCCGCCCGCTTGTTCCAGCTCATCATCGGTGAGCTTGCCCCACCACTCTTTGAGCTGGCCCCGCAGTTCCTTCCACTTGCCTTCGAAAATATCCTTGTTCATATGGTTCCTCTTATTCTTTCGGATGAGATGCCCCAGGTATCACAAGCGCGGCTCTAAATGATGTTAAGCAGGCTCAATATGATGAGTATTACCGCGATGACGAGCAGCGTATGGATCCAACCGCCGGTGTTCGGGAAGCTTGGACTGATGCTCTTCCCGAAGAAACCGAGCGCCCACAGGATTACTAATATTACGACGATAGTCCACATATGCGATTTCTCCTTTCGATGAACCTAATGTTGGCATCCGTGAGACAGGGTTAGTTTTTCTCATTACACCCGCCTCACGGATTCTTGGACGAGCTCACGCAACAAAACTACTGTTACACCCTATCATCTCTGTAACTTCTTCTACCGCCGATCATGCGTAAAACGAGGATCAACAATATCGCTCCCATAAACGCAACCAGGATTGACATTGCGTTGATCCCAGACATCGTGTCACCGATGTGGAAGAAGTAGAAAGCAATCCAGCCTCCCAACAAACCTCCAAGCACACCGATGATGATGTCACCGATTAAACCGTAGCCCCCACCCCTCATGACCTGTCCCGCCAGAAATCCGGCGATCAAGCCCACGATAATCCAGGAAAGTATTCCCATATCATCCTCCAATTGTTCGTCTGATGCAACTTGACTATCACAGCCGGCTCAATTCTGCTCAATGGCTGCGGCCCCTCACCAGGCGATGGTTGATGAGATTGCCTGGAGCCACCTTTGATCAAGGGGAACCGGGTTGTTTAGGTATTCGTACGTTCAGTGACGGTCGTCTTCGTCTGGCTAACCTCTACAGGCGCAGGCGTGTGATCGGCTACAATCGTCTGCCTGACGCTCACGGGACCGCGCGGGCGGTAGAAAAGCACATACACAATCCGTTCAAGCGCCCAACCGATCAGCAGGTACACGATCATGGCAATGACGGAGGAAATCTCCAACACCATGCCGCCGGCTGACGGGGCCCCGGTCAGGCTTGCAAAGGGAGCCACGAAAAGATCGGTCACGGCGTAAAGGAGCGCTGCAAATGCATTGGATGCATTGACGGCGATCAACTTAAACACAATCCGCAGTGCAAGCGCGGCTTCGAGAAGACCCAGCGCCAGCCAGATTAATTGCGTGGCTTTAAAGGTTGCCACACGCTGTTCGCGTCCTGGTTCATGTTGTGTCGTTCTTACTTCTTGATAATCTGTCATATTGTCCTCTTTCTGAATACTTCTTCGTGTGGGGGTGTTGGGTCGGCAAATTGTCCGCGCCCAACACCCGGAATTTCCTATTTGGAGCTATCCAACCGGCTGGCGGTTCGGTTTGAGTAGCACACCGAGCAGCAGACCAAAAGCCAGGGACAGCGTGATCGTCACCCAGGGATATCCGGCCGCTTTCTTGCCGAAGCCGCCTGGAACTTTGTCGGCTACTTCCTGGACTTTCGTATTGAACTGGCTCAACCCACTGCCAACGTCCTTGTTCAAGGTATTCGCCGCGACAGACAGCACTTCCTTCGTGTCGCCTGCCAGTTGTTCAAATTTCCTGCTCAACCCGGTGAAGCCATCTTCCCCCAACGCGGAAAGATCCTTTTTAATCTTTGCCAGTCCGGCGGCGCTATCCTCACCCAACGCCGTAAAATCCTTTTTCGTCTGGGCAACGTCCTGATTCACCTGATTCTCAAATTGTCTATCGTTCATAGAGTGATCCTTTCGATTCTTTAGTTAAGCTGGCCCGGTTTACGCCGGCGCTCGGGTCAGCGCAATGCGCCGGATTTAGAAACGTTTTTCCCCCAGGGGCTCTCCTCCTCGAGAGCGAACTCAGCCCAGATGAGGCGGCGGCGTCATCCGGGTTTAATACTTGCTACTGCGATGCGCAGGCGTTCGGCCACCCGGTCGGAGGTCTCCCCCTTACTGATAAATGCATCTGCTCCGGCAGACATGGCAGCCTGCTCACGCGCGTTCAGGTGGCTGACAAGTACGATCACAACGGCAGCCGGGCAGGCCGCGCGCAGGTCTGCCAGGTCCGCGCCCGATCCGGCAGTCACCAGCCCCCAATCTACCATCAGCATGTCGGGATTGGTGTCGGGAGCCTGGGCTAGCGCAGTTTGCCAGTCGGCGGCCTCGCCAACGACCTGCATGTTGAGGTCTTGCAGCATCAGGCGGAAGGCCAGGCGCTCATCGAATTGTGAGTCGGCCAAATAGACACGTTTCATGCCATCATTCTAAAACAAACACCCCCCGGACGCATCCGTCCAAGGGGGTGTGTTTGTCTCCCCCAGTTGGGGGAGATCAGCAGGGGCGAGCGTGGCAGGCGCCGCCGCTCACTCGATCAGCCGGTGACGCATC
>JBGSTO010000172.1:0-4238 GCA_041736465.1 Anaerolineales bacterium
AGGCCCAGGCGGGCGTCTGCAGCTTCGATGATCTTGAGCATTTATGCCTCCAGAGCCTGCAGCATCGCCGCGTAGCGGGGCGGCTCTGCTTCGAAGATGTAGGTCACCGGCGCCACCACCACACCGCTGCCGCCGATGCTGCGCAGCTCGCTGACCGCCTCGAACAGCCTGTCGCGGCGCACCACGATGTGCACGGCGTACCAGTTGGGCTCGCCGCTGCGCACGATCACCTGCGATATGGTCGGCCCCTGCAGCCCGCCGATGGTCTCCTGCTGGAAGATTTTTTCAGCGATCACGCCCTCTGACTCGCCGCGCATGTTGGCGAAGATTGCCAGGTTCTCGCTGGCGCGCAGGTGGGCTTCGATGTATTCCAGCAGGCGGTGGGCCACTTTCAGCGCGGGCGGCTTTTCCAGCAGCGCCCGGCGGTTGGCGATCAGCGCCGCCTGCGATTTCAAGATCTCCCCATCCGGCAGCGGGCGCAGGCGGTTGTCGCGCAGCGTCTGCCCGGACGATACCAGGTCGCTGATCATGTCGGCGTAGCCGATGGCGGGTGCGGTTTCCAGTGTGCCCTCGGCGGCGATCAGCTCGTGCGGCACCTCCCGCGCCTGCAGGAAGCGCCTGGTCAGCGTGGGGTATTTAGTGGCGACGCGCAGCGGGCGTCCCAGCTCGCGGCTGCGCCCCACCAGCTCGGCGGACGACTGCTCCTGCCAGGCTTCCGGAATGGCCAGATTCAGGCTGCAATCACCAAAGCCGAGGGCGTCGTGCAGGGTCAGGATCTCGCCATTGGCGCCGCGCCGCTCTTCGAGCACGTCCATGCCGGTAATGCCGAAATCGACGCTGCCATCGCGCACGCCGACCACGATATCGCCGGGGCGCTGGAAGAGCACGGTCAGCTCCGGCAGGGAGGGGATGCGGGCTTCGTACTGGCGCGGGTTGGTTTTATGCACGTTCAGGCCGCAGGCTGAGAGAAAGGCGAGCGAATCTTCGGACAGGCGGCCCTTGGAAGGCAGGGATAAGCGGATTTGGGGTGAGTTCATCATGTTGCGCGTATGCTCCATTGTTCTGGATAACAAAAACCCCCGGCGCACCGGGGGTTGAAGGGCAAATCTGGTAAACGAAACAAACCTCCGGTCAGGCCAGGGGGAGGAAAGAATGATGATGGCGAGCAGTGCGGGTTTGTTTCATAAGTGGGCGAAGTTTATCACGGTGAGAGAGGGCTGTCAACCAGCAACTGCTGCCTGTGTGTGAGGCTATGGGGCGCGTGCGGTTTGCCTCCTGGGCACACCTCGCTGTTCGAGCGCTTTGGGAAAAGATGAATTACGCCCCCTGATCACCGCTGGCGGAGGCTCAAACCAGTCATTTCAAGTTAAGTGCACGATCAGGTGTCCCTGGTCGTTCTGGTCAACTCTCAATGCTCTCAGTGGCTCGTCTGCCGGGCCGCGCAGCAAAGCTCCCGACCCATCGAAACGGCTGCCATGGCACGGGCAGGAGAAACCGTCCTGCTCGGGGTTCAGCCGGCAGCCCAGGTGCGGGCAGTCCAGGCTGAGCGCCTGGAAGCCGGCTTCGGTGTGACTCAGCACCAGGTTGGCCTGGGTAATCGCCTGATGCGAATTCAGGGGGAAATCGCTGGCAGGGCCAAGATCGACTTCAGCAGGTGAGCCGGAAGCAGTTGGATGGCTTATAAAGCGCAGGAGCATTCCCATTCCCAACAGCCCGTTGAGCGCCAGGATACCCCGGGCTGCCAGCGCAATGAAATCGCGCCGCTTGATAGGCGTCGTCAGGTCTTTAGCGTTCGACGGCATGACAGGCATGACAATCGCTCGATGCTTGCTGGTCAATGGTTTGCTCGCAGGCGCTGCCCCTCACCTGCCGGAAGGTGAAGCGCTGCCCGCTGGCTTTGGCAAATAGCTCAAAGCTGCCATCTGGGAGCTGGCGGGTGTTCCACAGCGGCTCGCCGCGTTCGGTGACGATGATCGTGTCACCTGCTTCCAGGTCGAATTGTGGGTTAACGAACGCCAGGCGCAGGGCAATATCATCCAGGTTGCTGATGGTGCGCGTCAGCGGCGGTTCGCCAAGCGTTCCATGGCAGGTATAGCAGCGCACGTACTCGGCTTCTTTCTGGCTGCCGTAGATGTGACCATCGCCCATGGCTTCCTGGCGGGTGTGGCAGTCCACACAATCCAGCGTCCACTCGCAGCGCGTAAACTGGGCAATCGGCTGGTAGTAGTCGTCCAGGCGATTGGTGGGCTGGTCCGTTCTTTCCTGGAAGTGCATGCTGCGCAGGTCATAATTGCCGCGGTTGTGACAGGTGTTGCATTGCGTATAGGGGAGGGCAGTCGTCAGGCGATGCAAGGGCTGCTCTAAATCGGTGCCGGCGGTAGGTGTGTGGCAGGTCGCGCAGCCGGTCAATCGGGCGTATTCCATCCCCGGCAGCGGTTCTGCCGAGAGATGGCAGCTCGGGCAGTTTTGCGAAAAGGCAATTAACGAGGGATGGGTTTCTTGAGAGGCGGTGAAGGCTGTCAGGGAGGCGATGCCATCCGGGTTGGGATGCGCGTCCTGGATGGCGAAGATGCCCATGCGGGCTTTCAAATCGGGCTGCGCGCCGAAGGTATAGCGCATGCTGGCGATGGCGCCAGCATACGTGGCTTGAATGCTGCGCAGCACGCGCGGGATGTGGTCACGCGCCAACTCCGCCGAACCGGAATGACAGTCTTCCCCGCCGCAGGATTCCTGCACGACCGAGAAATCCGAGGGGTTGCGCCCACCGCGCATGCTGCTGTGCGCCAGGTCAGCCTCCAACGCCAGGCGCTCGCCTCCATGGCAGATCACGCAGCCAAAGGTTTCTACAGGGTGGGATGGGCTGATCTCCGCCAGCTCACCGTGGCAGGTGAGGCAGTATTCGGCCTGTTCGGTCAGGGATGGTGTCAGTACAACCGGTTGCGCCGCCGTTTCCACCCGCCAGATGCTGGCAGCGATTGCCGCCAGCAGCAAGGTCGAAGCAATCAGTAGGGTGCGCTGCATGGCATCAAGCCGGCGCCAGCCAGGCCAGCAGGCTGAAGGTTAACACTACCAGTGCGACGAGTGCAAAAATGAGCTGGGCAGCGCGTCCCGATGGTGGGAACCAGCGCCCCAGTTCTGCCGCTCTGGGAGCCGGGGTCAGGTAAGGCAGCAGCGCCAGAAGGAGGGCAGCGCCGGACGGAATGAGCACCCCGTACAGGAAGGGATCGCCCCAGCGCAGCATCTGCTGCACCCACAGAAAGAACCAGGGAGCACGCGCAGCCTGGTCAACAGCGCCTGGCTCGCCGATGGGCGCAGCGAGCGGTGCGGGGAAGAAGGTCGCCAGCAAGATCAGTCCTGCCCCAGCTAACAATGCGGCTAACGCCTCGCGGCGAACCAGCTCGACTCGACTGATGCGCTCTGCATCCTGGCGCTGCGCCGGCGGAGGCACAGCAACGCCGCCATCGCGACGCACACGAAAGATGTGCCAGACGCCCACGATCACCGCCGGCAGCATCAAGCCGAAGGCATGCCAACCGTAAAAGCGAATCAACGTGACCACTCCCAACCGGTCGCCACCGGCGACCAGCAGATACAGCCATTGCCCGATTCCAGGGATAGTTTTGAGCAGATTCGTGCCCGTTACCAGCGCCCACTGCACGTCCTGGTCCCAGCGCAGCACATAACCGGTAAAATCGAGCAGCACGATCGCCACGAACAAGCCAAACCCAAGCAGGTAGTTGAAGCGGCGCGGCGGGGCATATGCGCCGGTGAAGACCACTCGCATCAGGTGCAAGCCGGCAGCCAGCACCAGCAGTTGAGCCGACCAATAGTGCAGGTTGCGCACCAACCCGCCGTATGGCGTCAAAAAGGTGAGGTTTTGGATCGACAGCGGCGCTTGCTCGGGCGTGGGAATATAGTAAAACATTTCCAGCAGCCCGGTGAAGGTTACTACCAGAATCAGGAATACAGACACGCCACCGGCACCCAACGTATAGCGCAGCCTGGCCTGCCTGGCAGGGATGGTGGGGGGGTGCAGGTGCTGGAAAAACGATGGGCGCATGTTTCTGGCGTTAATCTGCCGGAGCGGGCTGTTCTTCAGCCTGCAGCTCCGCGCCGTGCGCCAGCTCCTGCCTTACCCGATCTTCCCACTCCAGCTCTTCTCTGAGCTTGTCGTTATACCACTTCTCGTGATGCGCCCGGGCGTACCAGGCCGACACTTTGCCGCTGAACATCGAGAA
>JBGSTO010000234.1:0-6298 GCA_041736465.1 Anaerolineales bacterium
GCCGCGCCCGGCAATGACGCCCCTGCCGGATGTGGAGGGCGACCCGAATCAGGGTGCGGTGCTGTTTGATGAAAACTGCGCCGTGTGTCATGGCCCGGATGGACAGGGCCGTGTTGGCGCCAACCTGGCCCGACCCTGGTCAGCGATTCGACCCGACTTGAGAATCAAAGCCACCATTACGAATGGTATCGCGGGCTCTTTTATGCCGCCCTGGAGCCAGGCGAACGGCGGGCCATTGACTGAGGCGCAGATCGATGATCTGACCGCATTTCTGCTGACACTTACGGCTGTAGATACAGGCTCTCTGCCCGCCGAGACGCCGGCCGCGCCTGCCAACCCATTTTTCTCGGGATGGGGCGGTGTGCTGGTTCTGATTGTGGCTTTTGTTTTGGTGATCTTGCTGGCGATTGGGCTGCAGTCTCGCCGGCGCACAGATTGAGGCGTTGTATTATTGGTGTAACGGGGCGGGAGCGTTTTCCCAGCTTGGGAAACGGTTGCCGCCCCGTTTTTTGTTCCTCGGTGGAATCGAGCGCCGGCGCCCATGCCGGGTAGTATAATGACCAATTGGGAATCGCTGCAGTCTGGCTGGGCATTTTCACCGCTTCAAGGAAACGAATGCATATTCTGGTCACGAACGATGATGGAGTGCTTGCTCCAGGCCTGCTGGCGCTGGCGGCAGAGATGCGCCAGTTGGGTACAGTCACCGTGCTGGCGCCTGACCGCAACTGGTCGGCTTCCGGGCACGTCAAGACGCTGGAACGCCCGCTGCGGGTGCGGGAGGTGCGCTTGGCAGACGGGACAGCCGCCCTGTCCACCGATGGCGCGCCTTCGGACTGCGTGGCTCTGGCAATATTGGAATTGCTGCCGCAGAAAGTGGACCTGGTCGTATCGGGCATCAACCCCAATGCCAACCTGGGGCACGATGTCACCTATTCAGGCACCGTAACCGCGGCGATGGAAGCCGCCATCTGGGGGCTGCCAGGTGTTGCGGTGTCGCTCGATTCGCCAGAGAATCACCTGGGACAGCTGGAGTACGCACCTGCGGCGAGGATTGCGCGCCGGGTCGTATCGATGGTGATCGACAAAGGGCTGCCCAAAGGCATCTTGCTGAATGTAAACGTTCCTTACTTGCCGGACGATGATATCCAGGGGATTCTGATCACCCGCCAGGGGCTGCGCGTGTACCGCGACAGCCTGGTGCGCCGCGAAGATCCCCGCGGCCGGCCCTATTATTGGATCGGCGGAGACGCTCCCACCGGGGTGCCGGATGAGGGCACCGATTTTGGCGCTCTCAAAGCGGGCTGCGTATCGATCACACCGCTGCACCTGGACCTGACCGCACATCACGTCCAGGAGGAACTGCGCGGCTGGATGTGGTAGCTGCAAATGATAATTGAACATCGAGACGGATTTTGATGGGCTGCTCACCGTTCAAGGAAAATGACACCTTGACAGATTGCTATTTCTCAGTAAAATCGGGCGGAATGAAACCGCTTAAGACACCCTATCTTCCTCCTAGCAGACCGCTTATCCGGCGGGGCAGGAGGGATTTTTTATTCACCAGGTGGTGATGGGCAGATCAGACTCCCATCGCCACCTTTTTTATGTCGGGTAAAAAAGATGAGCATTCGACTACCTGGTTTGATCGATCCACACGTACACTTGCGCGAACCTGGCGCCATTCATAAAGAGGACTGGGATACGGGTACAGCCGCGGCCCTGGCAGGCGGTTTTACGGCGGTGCTGGCGATGCCCAATACTCGCCCGGCAATTACCGGTGCGGAGACGCTGCAAACTGCCCTGCAAGCGGCGCACAGCAAAGCGCGCTGTGACTATGCCCAGTACCTGGGCGCCGGGCCAGATAACCTGGCGAGCCTGGAACCGCTGGCGCCGCGTGCGGCAGGCTTGAAGATGTACCTGGATCAAACCTACGGCCCGCTGCGCCTGGACAGCATGGAACTGTGGATGGAGCATTTCAAACGCTGGCCGCGGCACCTGCCGGTGGTGGCGCACGCCGAAGGGCGCACGCTGGCGGCAGTAATCTTGATGGCAGCCATCTATGACCGCCCGGTGCACCTGGCGCACGTTTCGCTGCGCGAAGAGATCCTGCTCATCCGGGCTGCAAAAGAGCGCGGCTTGAAAGTCACCTGCGAGGTAGCCCCGCACCACCTGTTCCTGACCCAGGAGGATATCCCTTCCCTGGGGGCGGGACGCAGCGAGGTGCGCCCCCGGCTGGCAGCGGTCGCTGACCGGGATGCACTGTGGGAAAACCTGGCGGTCATTGATTGTTTTGCTACCGACCATGCTCCTCATACCCTGGAAGAGAAGGATGGCGAGAATCCCCCGCCCGGCTTTCCTGGTCTGGAGACCGCTTTGCCGCTGCTGCTGACCGCCGTTCACCAGGGCCGCCTGGCTTTGACAGACGTAGTGGCGCGCATGGTTACCAACCCAAAAGAGATCTTCAGTCTTCCGGAGCAGCCGGAAACCTGGGTGGAGGTGGACCCCGATGTCACGTGGGAAGTAAAGGCGGCGCAGATGTTCACCCGCTGTGGTTGGACACCCTTCGAGGGCTGGCAGGTGCGCGGCCGGGTTCGGCGGGTTGTGCTGCGCGGCCTGGAGGCCTATCACGACGGCAAAGTGTTGGCGCCGCCCGGATACGGGGAAGACCTGCGCGCTGCCGGGCATGCCGGCGCAGAGTAGAGGAGGAAGATTCTTCGGTCGCTGCGCTCCCTCAGAACGACACATCAATAAAGCTGGTCGCACGTAGTGGGCCACGCACAAGGATGTCATCCTGAGCGGAGCGAAGGATCTAGATCCTTCACTTCGTTCAGGATGACAGATCAAAAAAGGAGAAAAAAATGACAAACTACATTTCATCCAGTCGAAGAGACAACCCATACCTGCCGTTTGGCGACCAGCGCAATGCGCCATTTTACGGCAGAGATGTGCTCTCGGTAAAACAATTCAGCCGGGCAGATCTGGATTATATCTTTGGGGTAGCGCACGAGATGCGCGAAATGGTCGAGCACGTAGGCACTTTTGACCTGCTCAAAGGTAAGATCCTCGCCAATCTTTTCTACGAGCCTTCCACACGTACATCGTCGTCGTTTACTTCTGCCATGGAACGCCTGGGCGGCAGTGTCATCCCAATCAATGAGGTGCGCTACTCGTCCGTCTCAAAAGGCGAGTCGCTGCCCGATACTGTGCGCACGCTGGAATGTTATGCCGACGTGATTGTCCTGCGCCATCCCGAAGTGGGGGCGTCTGCACTGGCTGCAAAGTACGCCCGCAAACCGATCATCAACGCCGGAGACGGTATCGGCGAGCATCCCACCCAGGCGCTGCTGGACCTGTTCACCATCATCGAAGAGCTGCACCAGGTGGATGGTTTGACGGTGACGATGCTGGGCGATCTCAAGTTTGGGCGCACAGTGCACTCGCTGGCGCGCCTGCTGTCACTGTTCGATGTGCGTGTGCACTATGTCGCGCCGGAAATTCTGCGCATGCCGGCGGAAATCATCGCCGAGCTGAATGAAAGAGGCATTCCGCAGTCGGAGCATTCCCGGCTGGAGGATGTGCTGGCAGAAACCGACGTGCTGTATGTCACCCGAGTACAGAAAGAGCGCTTTGCCGATCCGGCGGATTACGACATTGTTAAGGGCGCTTATGTCATCTCGCCCGAAACGCTTCAGCAGGCTAAAGAACGCATGATCGTCATGCACCCTCTGCCGCGCGTCAATGAGATCAGCATGGAAGTGGATGATGATCCGCGCGCCGCATACTTCCGGCAGATGGAATACGGCCTCTATGTGCGCATGGCGCTGCTGGCTATGGTGCTGGGGAAAGCCTGAATGTGAGCAAGGTCTATGGATAACTTCTTTGGTCGCCTGGAGCAGCGCGCCCGGGATATCGATTCGTTGGTGTGCGTCGGTCTGGATCCTCACGGAGCAGCCTCGGCAGAAGCGGCGCGCGATGAATGCCTGGCATTGATCCGCGCCACCCATACCCTGGCGGCAGCATTCAAACCCAACAGCGCCTTTTTTGAGCGTTTCGGCGCCTCAGGATGGCAGGCGCTGCAAGATGTGATCGCTGCCGTGCCAGCCGGCATCCCGGTGGTATTGGATGCCAAGCGCGGTGATATCGCTTCAACCGCACAGGCCTACCGGCAGGCGGTGTTCGAAACTCTGGGGGCGGATGCAGTCACGTTGAGCCCGTACCTGGGTTTCGACTCACTGGCGCCGTTTCTCGAAGACCCCGCTCATGGGGTATTCTTGCTGTGTAAGACTTCCAACCCGGGATCAGCCGATCTGCAGGATATTCCGGTGTGCAATGCGGGTATGCCGGGATGGGAGCAGGGGGCAGGGCTGCTTTACCAGCAGGTGGCAGTGCTGGCAAGAGGCTGGAACAGCAACGGCAACCTGGGACTGGTCGTGGGAGCCACGCATCCTGAAGCCCTGGCCTCGGTGAGGCGGCTGGCGCCTGATGTATGGATCCTGGCGCCCGGCGTTGGCGCGCAGGGGGGAGATTTAACGTCTGCCCTGCAGGCGGGCTTGCGCGCGGATGCCTTGGGGCTGCTCGTGCCGGTCTCGCGCAGCATCGCGCGCTCCCAGGATCCCGCCCAGGCGGTTGAAGCGCTGCGGGTCGAGATCAACCGGATTCGCCGCGCGCATCTGGCGGAGAGGCAAGACTCCCAGACCGGCGGTGAACGGTTAGCCGCGCCTTTAGCCGCCCTGGCAGATGGCTTACTGCAGTCCGGGTGTGTTCGCTTTGGCGATTTCACGCTCAAATCGGGCATGCATTCGCCCATCTACCTGGATTTGCGCTTGCTGGCATCGCACCCAGGCTTGCTCGCCCGGGTCGGTGCGGCCTATATCCCGCTGCTACGAGAGCTGAAATTCGACCGCCTGGCGGCGCTGCCTTACGCCGCCTTGCCCATCACCACAGCCATCGCGCTGCAGTCCGGTTGGCCGATGCTGTACCCGCGAAAAGAGTCGAAGGCGTATGGCACCAGGGCTGAGATCGAGGGCGAATACAAACCTGGCGAGCAGGTGGTAGTGATTGACGATCTGGCGACTACCGGCGGCAGTAAGTTCGAAGCCATCGAAAAATTAACTGCGGCAGGACTGCGGGTACAGGATGTAGTCGTACTGGTAGACCGGCAGTCCGGCGCGGCGCAGGCGCTCTCCGAGGCTGGCTACCGTTTGCATGCTGTATTCAGCCTGACCGATTTAGTAGCCTATTGGGAGTCGCAAGGCAGCATCACCGCCGGACAGGCGCAGGCAGTGCGGCAATTTTTGGCGGCTGCCGGTTGACCCGCCGGCGCATCGATGGCATCCGTGTATCCACTCTTCCGCACGCTGCTGTTTCGCCTGAATCCGGAGCATGCGCACAGCCTGACGCTCTCACTGGCCCGGCTGGCGGGGCGTTTGCCGCCGGTGGCTGCAGCCTTACGCAGCTGGTTTCGGAGCGAGCTGCGACCGCGACACGCCTTAGGCCTGGATTTCTCCAATCCGGTTGGCCTGGCAGCCGGCTATGATAAAGATGGGCTCGCCTGGCGCGGGCTGGCCTGCCTGGGATTTGGTCACATCGAAATCGGCACGGTGACGCTGCACCCCCAGCCGGGAAACCCCAAACCGCGGCTGTTTCGCCTGCCCTCCGATCAGGCGCTGGTCAACCGCCTGGGTTTTCCGGGGAGAGGGGCGGATTTTGTGGCGGCGCAGTTGCGTGGCAAACGCCCTGCCGGGCTGATACTGGGCGTAAACCTGGGCAAGAACAAGGATACGCCGCTGGAGCGCGCGGCTGACGATTATCTGGAATTGTTATACACATTTGCGCCGCTGGCGGATTACCTGGCGATCAACGTCAGCTCACCCAATACTGCGGGTCTGCGGCGCCTGCAGGCGCGCGAATATTTACAAGAGCTGTTGGAGCGCCTGGCTGCGGCGCGTGCTGTGCAGGTTGCCGGTTTGGGTCGTCCACTCCCGCTGCTGGTCAAGCTGGCGCCTGATTTGAGCATGGCAGAGTTGAGCGATGCGCTGGATGTACTTGTGCACAGCGGTATGGATGGCGTGATTGCCACCAACACGACCATTGCACGCAGCGGATTGACTTCACCGCTGGCAGCAGAGGTCGGGGGGTTGAGCGGCGCGCCCCTGCGCCAGCGCAGCACGGAAATGATCCGCCAGATTCGTGCGCTGGCGGGCGAGCGGCTTCCAATTGTTGGCGTGGGGGGAGTGTACGACCTTGCCAGCGCGCGTGAGAAACTGGATGCCGGGGCATCGCTGGTGCAGGTGTATAC